>JACQVI010000205.1 GCA_016209795.1 Ignavibacteriota bacterium | reverse complement strand
CAATAAAGCCCAAACAAACCAAGCCGACGATATATATGACCATCAAATACAAAAACAGCCATGGATGCAATCGCACTGCTCCAACTTCAAATTTTACTAAATTCATTTTCAAACCAAAGAAAATTATCGCCGTATAAGTTGCCACCTGAAAAGAGTAAGGTATCAGTTTTTTAATGTTGTCAGTATGGTCGTTTTGCAATTTTTCTAAAAAATTTATTGCATAGACGTGGTCAGTCAGATTGCGGTATAACTTTAGATTAATGAGTGAAAATAAAATCCATAAACCAACACCCCACCTAAGTACATATTCCTTGCTGTATTGGTAATTCCACCAGTACCTTTGGAAGGTATTAACAATATAATGATTAAACCATCCACTATTTTGATACTTAACTTGTTGATACTCAATATCCAAGATTTTGTAGCTTTCCATAAAGCCTTCATCTTTGAGCTTTTTTAAAACTCTCTCATATACACTTACTTGTTGATCGTATGGAGGATTATCAGGAAACCATAAGTCAAAAAGTTGCATATTGATTTTGATTTTATCCATGTTCGTCCCTAATAAAGCAATTTTACACTTCTTTTGTTCTTCGTGAAGGCGTGATAAGGTTAAGTCTATCGGGAAAGAAATATTCGTAACATAACTAAAATCCATATACTTTGGCAACTTGATTCCTGTGAATATAGCTTGTCCCTTGAAAGTAGCTCCACGAAAATTAGCGCTCAAGCCGAATTGAGTGTTCCGGAAATCCAGAGTTGAATCAAAAATCGATTCCGTGAAACTAACCCCAGCATACGACTCAACTTCTTTGAATGAAGCATACCGTTTAAAATTTACCTGTCGAAAAAAAATGTTAGAATCAAATTTAGCTCTAAAAAAAGAAACGTTAGAATGAAAAGTCACAGAATCAAAGTAAAAACTACTATCAAAAGTAGCATCGCTAAAATCTGCAGTGGAATTAAACTTTGACTTATAGAAAAACCCGCTAGCTACTTCCCGAAAAAGCGCTCCCTTAAAATTAACTGGGCATTTAAAGGTTACAATTGAGTAACCTCTAAATCCCTGAATATTCCTACAAGCAGTATCTTCATTTTGATACCAATATTCGTCACCTACATTGATAAACCAGCGATGTGAAAAATCTTGAGCGATCACAGATAAAGGTATTAAAAACAACAAGAGCATTCTTTGTACTCTCAAGTATAGAGATGTTCTCATCATGGTTTTACGCTAAGTCTTCCTCAATTTACTCTTCCTCAACCCATACAAAAAATAAATCACCATGCCTGCTAACAACCATACACCAAAGCGTACCCAGGTCACCCACGGCAAGCCAATCATCAAGTAGATACAGGAGCCAATGCCAAGGAGAGGAATCCACGGAACAAATGGTGTGTTAAACGCTCGTGGACGGTCTGGCTCTTTATAGCGAAGAATAATAACACCAGCACAGACGAGCACAAAGGCAAACAGCGTCCCGATATTTGTCAGCTCAACAATTTCATTGATATTGGCAATAGCGGAGATGGCAGCAACGGCAACGCCTGTCCATATCGTGGTCACATGTGGTGTTCGATATTTTGGATGAACCTTGGCAAACAATGGAGGAAGAAGTCCATCCCGCGACATCGAAAAGAAAATGCGAGGCTGACCATACTGGAAGACAAGCAATACCGCCGTCATCGCCACCACAGCTCCAAGAGCAACTATGCCTGCGGAAACATCGGCGCCAACGTAGGCAAAGGCAGCAGCAAGCGGATCAGCGACGCCAAGTTGATTCCACGGCACCATACCTGTTAGCACTCCTGCGACAATAACATAGATGATCGTGCAAATTACTAATGAGCCAATGATACCAATCGGCATGTCACGTCCTGGGTTCTTGCACTCCTCTGCCGCTGTCGAGATCGCATCAAAGCCAATGTACGCAAAGAAGATCAGACTCGCCCCAACCCACACGCCGGAAAAACCGTTGGGCATGAATGGCGACCAATTCTCCGGCTTCACATACTTCACTCCAGCATACACAAAGAAAAACAGAATGATCAGCTTGACTGCCACCATGACGTTGTTGACACGTGCCGATTCCTTCACGCCGATAACAAGCAGCCACGTCACGAGCATGACAATTGCAACTGCAAGGAAATTAAAAATGATGGGGATACCAGCAATGGTTGCATGGTTCGTCCACGCTTCATAATGTAGTGCAATCGATGGATCAACTTTACCGCCAGCCTCCGCTACGGCTGAAGCTGCTTGCACTGCTGAGCGATAATCTACTGAGAGCCACGGTGGAATGTTCCACCCCAGTCCTTCACAAAGTTGATGGAAATACGCTGCCCACCCGATCGCAACCGCTACGTTGCCGATTGCATACTCGATAATCAAATCCCATCCAATGATCCACGCAACGAGTTCTCCCAGTGTCGCATAGGAATAGGTGTACGCGCTCCCCGAGATCGGCACAGAGGATGCAAACTCAGCGTAACACAATCCACAAAACGCACAGGCAACAGCCGTGAGAAAAAACGAAAGCACGATTCCCGGACCTGCACCCGGTCGTAGTGCATCACCGGCGACAGCCGTGCCGACAACAGCAAAAATGCCCGTACCGATAATTGCACCGATGCCAAGCGAAATGAGATCGATCGGACCAAGCGCGCGCTTCAATTGACGCTCGGGCACTTCGGATTCGTGGAGAATAGCCTCGAGGCTTTTTGTTCTAAACAGGTGTTTGAGCATACGTCTTTTCTACGAGTGAAAAAAATGATGAGGAAACTTAGGGAAAGTATCGCAGAGAGTCAAGTTTGATGACCACAACATAATTTCTTCCCTACACGGGAGAGGTGAGCGCTGATAGCGCATGGCGCTTTGCGCCAGTCAGGGTGGGGTCTCCTCAGAGGCTTCACTTGTCAAAATGATTCTTGCCTCCTCAACATCTTTTTCATCGACAAGCAACTTGACACCCTCGCTTTGTTGCAACACAGGCATCATGCCACCTGTATCCTCGAATTTGAGAAACGACTCTATCCCCGCAGCTGCAAGAGTCGCCTGTGCAAGCTCGGCTTCGACTTCATTCAAAAATGTAGCAATGGTAATGTACTTCTCCATAGCAAATCTCTCAGATGGCAAGATATTTTGTAAGAACTTACAAAAGATTATGGAAAGATACAAGAAGTATGCTGAGATTTATCAACTCAGAAAATTTTGCTTTGAGATTAGATTACTTTCAGTCTTGCATACTTTACCATCAAATTCTTACGACCGACGGCTTGAAAGTCGACAACTGCTTTGAGGGAATCTTTCGGACCCATAATTTCTATAATTTTCCCTTTCCCAAAGATATCGTGCTCTACAAAATTCCCAACATGTAACTCAACAGGCTCGACATATTTCTGTTCATAATCGGGAAGGTCGTCGGTGAAGTAATATGATGTTTGCTTTGTAGTGGAGTATTCACGCTTCTTATAACGAAGCCTCTGCACATACGAATCCCGGGTGTAATCGGTTGTCTGTATGAGTTCTTCACTTATCTCGCCAAGAAAGCGTGACGGAACCTGATAGCTGACTCCACCAAATCGAAAACGCTGTCGCGAATAGCTCAGATAAAGTTTCACCTTAGCTCTCGTGATACCGACATACAATAATCGTCGTTCTTCCTCTACAGATTTCGTCTCAAACGTTGAATCACTAAATGGAAGTAAACCCTCTTCCACGCCAGAGATGAAGACGACGGGAAACTCCAACCCCTTCGCACTGTGCAGTGTCATCAATGTAACAGTGTTATGCTTATCATCCCATTGATCGACATCGGAAAGCAATGAAACTTGTTCTAAGAATTGTGCTAACGTTGTGTCCGCTTCCTGTGCTGAGAACTCTGATATAGCGGAGAGTAATTCTTGTATGTTTTCTCTCCGTGCAAGAGCCTCTGGGGTACCTTCTTCTTTGAACATCTGAAGAATGCCAACTTCATCGACAACTGCACGTGAGAGCTCACTCGCTGACATACTATCTTTAAGCTGAATGTACTTATGAATCAATAATGCGAACAAAGTAAAATTATCTTTTGCTTTCTGTGTCAACGACTCAAGTTCATTTGCTCGACGAGCGGCTTCCAGTAACGGTAATTGTTTTGACGAAGCAAACTGTTGTAATCTGCCTAACGCGGTTTCTCCAAGCCCCCGATTCGGGTAATTCACAATTCGCATGAAGCTTTCCTCATCTCGTGGATTTACTATCAATTGCAAATATGCCAACACATCTTTCACTTCTTTTCTCTGATAGAATTCTATTCCCCCAATAATCACATAAGGGATGCTGTTTCTTCTGAGTGAATCTTCAATCGATCGTGATTGTGCATTAGTCCTGTACATGATTGCAATATCTTTAAAATCGATTTTTAGGCGGCTCACGTCATCAAAAATTCTCGATACTATCATGGATCCTTCATGCTGATCATCTTGACAAATGAGAACAGTGATTGGCTCTCCCTTAGGATTATCTGTCCAGAGATGTTTTGTTAACTGGTCAATGTTTTTCTTAATAACTTGATCGGCAGCGGCAAGAATAGTTTGTGTTGAGCGGTAATTCTGCTCAAGATTGACTATGTTCGCATCTGGATAATCATGCTTGAAGTCCAGTATATTCCGAATATCTGCACCACGAAAACCGTAGATGCTCTGTGCATCATCGCCAACAATACAAAGATTTCGATAACGAGCCGCGAGGTGTTTAATTAACACATACTGTGCATGGTTTGTATCTTGATATTCATCAACAAGGATAAAGCGAAAGCGCTCTTGATACGTTTCCAACACTTTTTTGTGATGCTCAAACAATTCTATCGGCTTTACAAGCAAATCATCGAAATCCATTGCATTATTTACTTTTAACTTCTTCTCATATTCTTTAAAGACAATAGCGGTTTTTTCTTCAAAAACATCTGAGGCATCCCTTGCAAACATCTCGGGCGAAACAAGCAAGTTCTTTGCATGACTTATGCGTGCTCGAATTGCTTGAGGATGATATTGTTGAGGAGAAATTCCAAGTAAATCCATAAGGTTACATATTACACTATGGCTATCAGTTGTATCATAAATGGAAAAATGTTTAGTGTAACCAAGCTTTTCAGCTTCACATCGTAGGATGCGTGCAAAGATTGAATGGAATGTTCCCATCCAGAGGTGATTGCTTTTCTCACCAACCAGCTCAACAATGCGCCCTTTCATTTCACTTGCAGCCTTGTTGGTGAATGTGAGAGCTAAGATTTGGTAAGCTGGCACGCCGATATTCATTAGATGAGCAATGCGATAAGTAAGAACTCGAGTTTTACCGCTCCCTGGTCCCGCAAGAACCAGAACAGGACCTTCAACGGTTTTTACTGCCTCACGTTGTATGGGATTGAGTTCGTCAATGATTGACATCGCTTCCGATATCCAATTTTTGTCACAGGCCTTGAAAAAGGCAAAGATAAATATCTCGTTCTTGAGACACAAAACGAGCAGCAGGCAAACTTATCTTATTACATACTTGTGAAGAGAAGAACTTTCAATCATTCGTATGTACGATCACAACATTATCGCCCCCTCTAAGCGTAGGAGGAATTCCTTTGTTTTTATTCCACACGAATATCCTACGAGACTGCCGTTAGAGCCGAGAACGCGATGACAGGGAATGATAATTGGCAGTGGGTTCACACTATTGGCTCGACCAACAGCTTGATACGACTTTGGTGCGTTTACTCGTTTTGCAAGGCTTCTGTACGTAATCGTCGTACCATACGAAATCTTGGTAAGCTCTTTCCACACACGGATCTGGAATGGTGTTCCTATAAGATCAATCGGGACTGAAAATTTTACAAGCCTACCATTGAAGTATCGATTGAGTTGATCAATGACATCTTTGTTTCGTGCCCGATTGTCGGCTACGGCATCCGGATCAAAATGTTTCCTCAGCCATTCAAAAAAATCCTTACGTGTTTCCTTCGGAACACTAACCTTACAGACACCTTTATCTGTAGAGGCGACATAGATTCTACCGATGCGTGAATCAAAAGATGTGCAGTAAACTTTTGTTGCTATCAGTAGAGTGCCGTTCTCTTCACTTCTCCCTCTCTCCTCTTCAACTGTTAGTTTTTTCTTTGTTGGTTTTGCAACTCGTGTGCCTTCAAAGGTTGCAATATCATCGTGCATAGTCTATATAGT
>JACQVI010000018.1 GCA_016209795.1 Ignavibacteriota bacterium | reverse complement strand
GGATAGTAGAGAGGCGATGTTCATGTAATGCTTTTCAGGTTCAATGATTATTAATAGATGAGATGTAATAGTAGGGTTTAAAATAATAGATGTCTTCCTTCGAAGCAAAGTCCACTCCCGGTACAAGGGTAGAATCAAGATCGACAGTTACAACGATCGTTGTCGTTCCTTGTTCTTCTACACTGAATGGTTTTTGAAAACGAAGGATGGGACTGAAACCTGCGACGCGCTTTACATTGATGATTCGATAACCATCGCGCACGACAGAAGGCCCGGGCACAATTTCAAGATTGACGCTGATGTATTCACCTGGTGGTAGGGGACTTTCACCGATGACTAAGGACGAATCACGTGCCCTCACATCATAGACGTTATAGGTTCGTGGACTCCGCTTGATCGATGAAGGATCTTCGTAGACCGTCGCTCTAACAAAGTCGGATCGAATTGCCTCAACAGTATTTACTTTCAACACAAAATTGTTCTGGTTTTGTGGATTAAATAACGAAGTATCTGTCACCTGCGACTTTAGGCGAACATCAAGTGTGCCGGGCAGCGGGGAGTCATAATCGTACTGGCAGCCGCTGAGAACATAAACAATGATCAAAACAGCAACAGGTATGAAACTATTCGCAGTCTTCTTCATAACGGTTAATATTTTGGGATTGCTGGGGAGCTTATTTAATTTAACATAGTATAATAAAAAAACAAGTTCCAGTCAAGTAAATTTTAATTTTAACGAAATGTTCTTTAGTATATACTTTTAGTTCAAAACCAACATTCTCAGCAGTTTGAAAATTGACGGGATTTGCGTATCTTATATCGTTTAATAATTATTCCCAGTGTGAATGAATAAAGGGGCATTTCAGATACTCGTATTCGAAGTTTTCTTTACCTTTCTGCTTTTTTTTGGATGCAAGGAAAACATCACAGAACCTGAGGTTCTCGGACCCCCATGGGTTGTCTTTTCCAGATCCAATAGTCCCCTGGTTGATGATCATATCAATTGGATTACCTCAGATACCGAGGGCAGAATTTGGCTTGCCACCGATAGCGGTGCTTCATCATTTTTAAGTGGATCGTGGGGAACGATTACGGACTCGCTTGGTTCTACATCAACAGGCGCAACACGGGTTACCTCGATAACATCACGTTCGGATGGAAGTGTTTGGTTCGGGTTATTCGGAGGGGGGGTCATGCGGTTCAATCGGAATGCACCAGCACATGTGTGGCAGCGGTACACCCAGAGTGACGGTCTTGCATTTAATCTCGTTTCCGGCATAACCACCGAGCTCGAGGGAGAGGTCTGGACTGCGCACCCAGTAGCTGGCATCAGTCGATTCATCCAGAGCGTGACAGATCCTTTTCAAGGACAATGGATTGTTTACAATTCACAAAATTCTAATTTCCCCAGCAATCAATTTATAACAGCGGCACATAACGTCAACGAGAATTCGGTGTGGTTTGGAGCAGTTCTTGGGTTTGTGGCAATCGCTTCTTACAATGATGTCACAGCAAATGTGGAATGGAGAATTCTTAACCTGCCAAACAATCCGAGAATTAACTCTATTGCATTTGACCGCTCGAACACCGTTTGGTTTGGAAAAGACATAGGTGCTTCGAGCTTGAACACTTCAACAACAATATGGACTGATTACACTCCTGCAACAACCAATGGAGTGATGCCCAACGGTCCGGTAGGTGCTGTTGCAACAGATCTGTCTTCAACTCGATGGTTTGGCACGAATGAGGGACTTGTTCAGCTTCGTGATACAGCTTGGACAAAGTTCACACGCAGCACCAGTCTCCTCCCAAGCGACACAATCTCTACCCTCTACTATGATCAACGTAAAGGTAATTTATGGATTGGCACACCTTTTGGCGTGGCGGTCTACAATGAGAATGGAACGCGCGGAGTTATTGCACGCTGATTTGCAAAAGCAGATCGTTTCTGTGCATACTACACCAGCCTACCTACCTTCAAAACAATTTCCAACGACAAGTATCACTACGCTACAACAATCGGTTTACCGAGAACTGATTGTGAGTATTTCTTTCCGTTTAGCCATACACTAAACTTCTTTCCTTGCCGCTCAACTTTGAGTGATTGATCTCGAATGAAGACATTGTCGATTACCATGTGTTGGAGTCGAAAAGGAAAAGGATCAACAATAATTTCGCCCTCGCTTGGGCGAATCCCAGCAACGTACTTGATTATTAAATCGACCATCCACGAGTGCATATAGTCATCTACACCACGATAGAGACTTGGCTGACCGGTGAAGGGATTGTAATGCTCATAACAATTCGGTCGCTTCGGATCGCCGTCTGAAAACATCATACGGATAAACTTGGTGATGAACTCCACTGTCCGCTTCTTTAACTCATCATCGTTGAATCTGATCGCTGTTTGAGCGAGAGCTTCAGCGATGTGGCTGTTTGTCATGGGCCACACTCTTCCGTTCCATGGACAGTTCATGCGCTTTCCCTTCCATTCCGATTCCGGGGAAAAAAATTCGTCATTCACGCTCAATGAAGGAACAGGAAACTTCGTCCAGAACTCTTTCGGGTTGAGTAAGTGTTTCTTCAATCCCTCTACGTGATCTTCTGAAACTATATCCGTCAAATATGGGTAGAAACAGGTCACCGTCCTCACCATTGTTCGTCTACCATTCGAAGGATCGACATCGAAAAACATTTGATTATCAGGATCCCACATTTTTTCAAGAATAGCCTGCCGAATCTTTTGTACTCCCTCTCTCCATTTCTCCACTTCTCTCTTTTCCCCGTTCACCATTTTAGCTATCCATGCAAGCGTCTTCTTCAGCTCATATAAATAAACCGTCACGTCCACACCCCTCAACCGAAACACCTCTCCCCAATTCTCCTTGTCCGCATTCGGATTGACAGAAAGATAACGGCTTGAGTATTCCTGCCCCGTCTCGTAGTGATTATGAATATCGTACAATCCGCTCCCTTCCGCATCTCTCTCACGGTCAAAATACTCAACGTACTTCACCAATGCGTCGTACACCTTCGTTAAGTAGCTCAGATCAGGATGGAGAACATGAAGTTCTTGCAGAGCTTTCCCCCAATTCGCATGATAAAAGGGTTCGGCTTCTCTCACCCTAAGTTTCTTTTGTCGATAGTAAAACGGATCGATATAGCCTTGAAAGCGACCATCGACTCGTTGGGTATCAAGAAATGTTAAGAGAATTCCCTGTGCTAATTTCGGATCGTGCATCCATCGGGTTTCCAGAATATGGCATGGTGCGCTATACGAGATCGGTGCACGAAAATAGTCAATACCTTCAGCCACGAACGGATGCTGATAATTGCCTTCTTGCACATCGATAGTATTGAGCCTCAGTCCGTACCAGCGATACCAGTAACATCGAGTCAGATATTCGTCAGAACATTCGAAATATGGAACGCCGCTGAAAAAATCATTCCAATTCTGCTCGCTTACTTTAATCGGTTCTTTCTGTCTGGTAACAAAGTGAATGTTGGATGACGACTCTGCCTGCGCTGGCGATGCTGAAAAGAAAACTGCAATCTGCTCTTCGCTCTTGGCTCTCAGCTCTATGCTTGAATGCAACGCCATATACACCAAACCATCCTCCGTAACTCCGCTCAAGTTCGCCTCGTTCGATAGCTTTCCTTTCAGCATCCTCTCTGAAAATGGCGTCAACTTCCAATACGGCTGAATCACGGAGCCTTCGCTGAGATTAATGGAGAAGGATTCCACCTTCTTATCAATAGCAAAAGAGCAAGCAAATGCAAGATGAGGAGAATCGGGGCGGTAGAGATGTTTGACGAATGAGATTGTTCCGTTGTGGTACTTCACTTCTTCAAGCCAAGTCGTTTTCCTGAAGGGATAATTCGGCTGGGTTGTCCAAGCCATCAGATGTAGTTTTCTTCTCATCGTGGAAGTGTTTTTAATTCTTACAACCGACGTAAGCACATCATTCGGCAAGCATGCCTTACTTTCCTCAAACCTCAAACCCCTAACCTGTAACCTATCACCTATCACCTCAAACCTGCTTACTAATTTCGATGGATCCCATTTTCTGCTCTTCACTCGAAGATGGATCTGCTTCCCCTCCTCATCCAACACCGTCCATGTAAACACTGGTTCAAGCTCGTAGTTATAGTAATGCGCCTTATCCCAGAAGCCGGGATAATCGAGCCAGATGGGAAACGGCGGTGCCCAGAGGAGACGATTTCCGCCGCCGAGGTACCATTTGTCTGTGCGTTCGAGATATTTAAGCGGGTTGAGTTTTTTCATGGAGTGTTACCCTCACCCTCGTTCCCTCTCCCATTGGGAGAGGGATGTCACGCAGTGACAGGGTGAGGGTCTCATTTCAACTGTATCACAATCTCCTTCCGGACGAATTCTTGCTTGGGCTTTTTGTCAAAAGAAATCTTCAGCTGATCATCTAACAATTCTGCGCCCTGAACCAAAGAAACAAATTGTGCTCGAACAACACCCAATTGATACGATTTTCCGCTGAGCCCTTCCACTAGTAAGCGGACTTTCTTGTTATCCATTTCATCCAGTTTTTGTGAGATAACCTTAAGGGAAAAATTTTCAGCACCTGGACTGGTTTGCAATGTTGGAGGAAGAACTGCGGCGGTAGGTTCATAATTAATTTCAAGAACATCACCGCTGCCAACATGTTCAATCGTCGTTGGATGAAACCCTTGTGATTCATCACTTAGAACAGTTGCCGTACCGTCTTGTACCGATGCCATAGTGGAAGTTTTATTGTCTCGTCCGTTTGTTTTTCCACCTTTGACCTGTGTTCCAGGAGGAAGCCCGGGTGAAAAAATAACCCGACATGTGGCGGAATCGAGAGAATGAACTTTGAGGGCAAGAGCAGTGTCAGATTGCTTTATGACAAAGTCATACGCATTGTTACCGATGGGTACATTTTTAATAGCTACACTGTCCCAGTTGGCTGGTAAGTGCGGCAAGAGCTTGACAGTATTTTCGAGTGCATTGACTTCATAACCCAGGAGACCTCGCACAAATGGTACCATATATCCTGTCGTCGAGAATCCCTGATGATGGTAAGCCTCTCCAAGTTTTTGATTCATCTCACCAGAGAATACTTCTGGTACATATCCAAGCCCATTGTCGAAAACATGCCTTATTACAGACTGTAAAGTCAAATAACCTGAAAGAGGATAATGATATCTATACTGCGACATGCCAACAAAAGTGGATATGAAGGGCCATACCGCCCCATAATTATAATTCGTTGGATCAAAAAGCGAAGAGCGAGGCGAAAGTGATCTTGTTCCCCAGTCGGTGGAAATCTCTGAACTGTTAAGAAATTCTAAGCTGGAAGTTTTGTATGAGAATCCTGCATCGTCTAAGGCTCCTAACATTACAACAGTAGCGGGCCACGGGGTCTTTTCTTTCACTTGTTCTCCCTTCTCAGTAATTCCGTAACTATAATATCCAATGTCTCTCATCCAGAACTTTTTCTCGAAGGATCCCAAAGCTCTTTTATATTGAAGCCCTGCTTTCGACCTGACTTCCTCATCATTCAGTAATCCAGCCATAAGCATCATTTCTTTTGCAGCTTTTACCCACACGCCGCACGTGTACACATCGGCGTAGATGCCGACGAGCTTGCCGAACTCCAACGCACCAAGCCCTGCTCCTTTCAAGTCCATTAATCCATCGCCATCCGAGTCTTTGCTGATGCACCACTCGTACGCTTGCTTCACCGACTTCCAGCTTTGTCGTAGAAACGCCGTGTCACCGCTCGTGCGGACGTAATCTGCCATCGCCACAAGATACCATGGAGACGTATCAGCGTGATTGTAGCCGTAGTGATAATCGTTCCACCAATCGCACAGTCCATCTGATTGTGAAAGCTCGTGCGCCATCTTGCCGACGTCTCTCGGAAGATCGCTCGGATTTTTCTTTCTAATAGGAAAATTCTCTTGCCGCTGCCACTTTTGCGTGAAGGCGAGAGCATCTCTCGACTGCTGGAACATCCCAACACTGTTCAATGCCAGTACGTTGATAAACGCATCGCCGCCGAAGAACCATGCAAATCCCGGTCTTGCACCTCCACCTGAGAGTCCGAATCCCGCCACCATTCCGTAACCGAGTCGTGGATTCTCGATCATCAGATTATCGAGTGCAACCTTCCCCCACTCGTAGGCGAGATTGAATTCTTTATCGGGCGTTGTAATCTGCATCGTCGAGGTGCGGAGGTTCTGGTAATAATCGTAACACTCGACGTAGTACTTCTCAGCATCCTTCCAAAGACGAGAGTAGGTCGTCTTCACCGAGTCATACTTCATTTTCCAGTTGGAAGTATCCGGCATAGCACCGGCGATAACGATCGGGATGAACTTACCATCCGTTTCGTTCGGCTTAACATCGATGCGGAACTGGAGCGGATTGTCGGCAAACATGTGTGCAGGCGGCGCTGCCATCTGCTGCCCTGCTGGCGAGCCGCAGAGGAAAATCGCACGCCACTGCCCTTCCGAGATCACGTAAGCGTTTGCATCATCATCCCAGTAACTGAACTGTCCGCCGATGCCGCAGGGCCACATCGGCTGCATCACGGGGATGAAGCCGGGAATAATGGAGAGTGGAGTTGTGGTGTGAACATCGAGGAGCAAAATTGCCCCAGGCTCTTTCCGAGGAATAAAGATATGCTCTTTAACCGTGAAGGATTCGTAGGTGTACGTGAGCGTCGTAACTTCAGGGGTGACGGAAATTGTTCGTACAATATCTTTTGCAAGGATTGGCTGTGTGGATGAGCCAAGGAGAAACTGCAGTTCGAAGTTTCTCAGAACCTTCCAGGGCCAAACCCACATCTCGAACTGCCCACTCTCATAGCCCATCAGTCCCGCCCTCCTACCGATTTTATCGAAGTACTGCGTTGGCTGGGCGAGACGGGAGAGCTCGAGGGAGTTGGGTTTGAGAGAGAAGGCGGGAATGAAGTGTTCTGCGGGTTGTTTGGATTGAGCAAGTGCGAGCAAGGAGCAATAGATGAGAAAGAGAAGATGGCGTTTCATGGTTTTAGTCTGGGTTAGTGCAAAACAAAAGACATATTTTATTTTAACGCTTTTTCAGTATCAGTTTGTTTAATCCCATATCTTGAGAAGATGTCCATACACAGTAGAAGATCGTTATTGAATTTCTCCATTTTTTGCTGTCTGTCGCGGTCGTCCGGAATTTTTCCAAGGACTTCAGAATTTAAAAAGCTATCGACCGAAAGCTTAATCAGTTTAGTTTCAGGGATTGATTCCAAAATCCCTCTCATAGTAAATGGGAGCTTGCTGTTCTGGACATCGAGCGATTCATAGGATGTATTCTTCAGTTCCCATAAGGGATGATTCGGACGTGCCTCTTCCATCCTCTGATAGAATCTGGGAGAAAATTCATATAGTAGAGTGATGAAGAAGAGAATCTGCGGATTAAATGAACCTCCGTAAGTACCGGATCCTAGTTCATGGATGACCACGAAACGATTATATACTTTTTTCATGAATCTGATGCTTCTGATATTGAGCAATCTGAATAGTTCTGGCGCAAAGTCCAAGTTTCCCAAATTTCGTTCAGAGCTTTTTTCGTAGAGCCTCAAAAGTTGGAAAGCTGCATACTTAACATCAAACGGTAATTCGTATGAAAACTGGATGATTTTTTCCAGATACTCATTTCCATCAATATCTGTTAGACTACCGCCATACTTAACCTTTATGCCCTGGGAAACGACTCTTCTGTCGATGGCAAAGACAAAACATGTATTCTTGGTGTTTAGAAAGTTCTTGACTGATTCAAGCAAGAGAAGGGCATTGTCTGGAGAGCACCTATCAAGATCATCAATAAGAAAGACAAGTTTTTGAGGGTTGGACTGCCAAGCTCCTAGTATATCATCCACAAGCTTTTGGAAATCCTTCTGGAGTTCTGAGAGTTTCTTTGTTTCTTTTTCCAGTTTCTTAACCTTGTTCTCAAGAAGTAGCTTTAGTAAAGGAATCGCACTCTTGGTTCCTAAGTACTGCCATGCAATAGCTGCGCCTCCAAGAATTAATACTCCCTTCAACACTTTATCAACTTGTTCATCAAAATCTCTACCTTCCACCTCCTTCTTCATTTTTTCAATCAGTGGAAAGATAATATTGCCAACGGACTCATACTTCCAAGGCTCAAACCAAATTGTTACAACCTTGTCGGAATATTTTTCTTTTAATTCTTTGTTCACCCATTTTATCAAGACACTTTTTCCACTGCCCCATGGTCCGTCAATACTGTACGTCCTAATCTTGTCATCTGAAACAATACGATGGGCAATGATTTCTGCAACTGGATGGCGATTGAACTTATCTTCTTCCGGTGGAAGTTCATCAGAATCGTCCATCAGCATTGACTTCTGGTCAGAGATAGCCTTTTGCCTTTGTCTAACTGCAAGGTCATGCAGCTCTTCTTGATCTTTAGGTTCAAGTTGGAGATATTCTTCAGAAAGTTTCTGTTTGTCCATATTCATATCCTGTCCCGTAATTTTAAAAATTTCTCATTCCTATACATGGCGGCCCACCCCTCGCATGTGGGCGGCGGGTACCATTTTTTTGGTGGGACAGACCCGCCCGTAGCGGGCATTCTTGTCTGTCATCCAAGAATTGTCAGATAGGAATATCTGACCTACCGCACACATATCTCACATTTGATCATTATAATACCAGCCATGATAATTCCATGGATCATCGGTTAATCCTTTCTTTGCCGGATTGTTCAACATATAATTTACTTTTTCATTTAACTCCTTTTGATCTCGTATAATCCTATCAAAGGATTCATCCTGCCAAATTGAGCCTGAAGAATTACGCAGCATATTAATCTTTCTTGCCGAGGCTCCTTTGATACCCTTCATAATTCTACTGAGTTTGAATCCATCGGTCGGCGTCAACAGAATGTGTACATGGTCAGGCATAATGATCGCTGCTATCAATGTGTAATATTTTCCATTGCATGATGTAATATGCTCTAACACTGCTTTTTGTTCGTCAATCGATAGCTCACCATGCTGTGTTCTGAAAGTAACAAAATATGTTGACCCTTCCAACGTCCAATGCGGTAAATGTCTTCTGGTAATATGTAATGTTTCATCATCCATATTTTAATTCCGGTAGGACAGACATTCTTGTCTGTCCTGTGTGTCAGACAAGAATGTCCGACCTACCCTTTGATTCCTGTTAACGTAATGCCACGCACAAAATACCTCTGTGCAAAGAAAAACACAAGTACAATCGGCAGCATGACGACGACCGCCGCCGCCATCTGGTGAGACCAGTCGGTTTGGTAAATCGTGCTGAAATTTGCAATTCCGACCTCGACTGTCCGCATGTCCATGCGGTTGGTGACAATGAGGGGCCAGAGGAAGTCTTTCCAGCTTCCCATGAACGCAAAAATCGCAAGCGTAGCCAGTGCCGGCTTCGAGAGTGGTAGGATAATACGCCAAAAGATCGTCCAGTCTGAAGCACCATCTATGCGAGCAGCGTCTTCCAAATCTTTAGGAATCGTTTGAAAGAATTGCCGCAGCAGAAAAATGCCCCATACACTGGAAAGCGTCGGCGTGAAGAGCGCCCAGTACGTGTTCATCCATCCGAACATGTTGATGATGAGAAACGCCGGGATGATCGTAACGATGGCAGGAATCATCATCGTGGCTAGATAGAGTGCAAAGATTTTATCTCGCCATCGGAATCGCAGCCGGGCAAACGCATACGCCGCCATCGAGCAAAAGATGAGCTGCCCCGCCACCGATGCCAACGAGACGATTGCCGTGTTGAGGAAGAACCGGCCAAACGGCTGCAGTGTCATTGCCTCCACAAAGTTTGACCATTTGAACGCTGATGGAATAAACTTTGGTGGGAATTGATACACTTCTAACTCACTCATCAGCGACGTGCTCAGCATCCAGAGGAATGGGAGGAGCATGGTAGCTGCAAGTACAAGAAGTAGTAGGTATGTTAGTATGTTAGAAAGCTGCTTCATGATTCATGTTTCAACTGAACGAAAAAGGAAAAATCACTTTCGGTCTTCCGCTCGATACACAAACTTCAACCCCGACCACCGCTCGTCAATGGCACAGACTTTCACGTCGACGAGCCCGTTCCTCAAACCAATTGCTCTTACAACATTTTCATTGAGATCAGTCGGAATCCTCGATGAACCCTTGGGCCAGGATACCCAAAGCATGCCGTTGGACGCAAGTGCCTTCTTGAGTTTCGGAAACAAGTCTTCGAGTTTCTTTTTCTCTTTGGTAAAAAAATGGATGAAATCCAATGGTGATTTTAATTGCTTTACTCGAGTGACATTCTGAGGAAGCCTCCCCAGCGTTTTGTCATACCCGAGCGGAGGATTTACGATGATAATCGTTGAACCTTCTTTAATCCCAAGTTTCTCAACTAACGATTTCTTTGAATAGCCAGCCATAAATCAGTGCAAAATGATAAATTCAAAAATTAAAAATGCTCAACGCTGTACGCTCTCTGCTCTTAGCTCTATGCTTTCTTTCCAATCTGCAATCTAAAATCCACAATCTAAAATCAAGAATACTCCACTTCTCTCCCCATCACCTTGAACTGTATCCACGTCGCAATCATAATGATGACAAAGAGCACCCACGACATTGCTGAGGCATAGCCCATACGCAACTGTTCCCATGCAGCTTGGTAAATGTGGTAAACGATGACATCGGTGCTTCGCACAGGTCCTCCTGCGGTCATAATGTACACTGTTGTAAAGACTTGAAATGAAGCGATGAGCGACGTGACGAGAATAAAAAACGTCGTTGGTTTTAAGAGCGGCAACGTAATGCGCCAGAACCGCTGCCATTCATTTGCGCCATCGATACGTGCAGCTTCGTACAGCTCCTCAGGAATACCCTGAAGTCCAGCAAGAAAAATCACCATCTGATATCCAAGCCCAAACCAGACACTAAAGATGATGATTGCAACCATTGCAGTTTGGGTCGAATTAAGCCATTGCAACGGTGGTAATCCCACAAAACTCATCAGGAAATTTGCAGCACCAAATGACGGATGATACATCCACATCCATACCAAAGCAATCGCGACAAACGATGTTACACTTGGAAGAAAATAGAGTGTCCGAAGGAAGCCAACACCTTTCAATCGTTTGTGCATCATCAATGCAACAGCGAGTGAAACGATCATTCCGATGGGCACATTGAGTGCGAAAATGAATGTGTTCTTCAACGCATTCCAAAACGTCGGATCACTTAGCATTTCTTTGAAATTTTCCAGACCCACAAACGGCTTATCGGGTACAACAATATCCCAGCGATGGGTGCTGAGGTAGGCTGCGAATATTATTGGCGTAAAGATGAAAACGACAAGATGAAGTAACGAAGGTGCTAGAAATGTCAGTGCAGTTCTCACCACTCTCTGTTCTCTGCTCTTGGCTTGCACATACAGAAGGAGACATCCACAAAACGCAAAACTCGAAACTCCAATCAGGAAATAAAGAATCTCTGAATACTCCCTGATCGGCTTAAACTCAAACTTCTCGTGACTGCGGATGTTTTCAAGCTCCTTATCGATTCGAAGAGCATATCGAGTCATAGTTTCGTGGATCGGTTTGTCGTTGAGCATGACTTCGTCAACAGCATCCTGTAGTGTCCATTCGATCTCGCTGAAGCGCTCGATGATCGAGCCCCACGGTTGTCGGCAGAATGGGACTTCATCAACAAAGACCTTTTCCATCCCTGTTTGATCGTTAGCCACAAACTCCTCAGCCACCTTGATGTGAGAAGGAATTTCCAATCGACCGGCTGAGCGAATGCGACACGAGATTTCACCCGACATAAATGCAGCTAGTAAGACTGCTTCTTCAGGATGTCTGGTACTCACCGGCACACACCATCCCGATTCATACATGACGTTGACCTTCTTGCCCGTAGGATGAAATGGCAATGGCGCAACTCCAATGTCAAGAATTCCTTCCTGCAAGAACTTCAGATACTTTGGCATTCGCCAGTGACCATCGATGATCATCGCTATCTTGCCGTTGGCGAAGAGGGCATAGTTTGTTCCGGTTTTCTCTGCCTGAATCCAGCTTCCGACATCTGGAGCGGCCCTGTATTTCTGTCGTAGGTCAATCAAGAATTGCAGTGCTCCTTCCGTCAGTGAGGAGTTGAGAAACCCAGTTGCCCTCATCCCATCAGGACTCACAACGTCTCCGCCAGCTGACCAGACCCACGGTATCCAGTAGTAATAATAATTGGTGAATGCAGTGCCATATTGATCAGCAGTTCCATCTCCGTCAAGATCACGTGTTAGCTTCTGTGCAGTGAGCAAATAATCGCTCCATGTCCAAGCGGATGTGGGATGTGCGATATGCGCTTTGTCAAATAGTTGCTTGTTGTAATACACCATAAGGGGTGTGAATCCCTTTGGAAGGGCGTAGAGTGCCGAACCTTTTCGTGCAATGTTCAACACACTTGGAAACCACTGGCTTGTGTCGATTCGAAGTTTCCAAATGTACGGCGTGAGATCGAGAAGAACTTTTTTATTAGTGAACGTTGGAATGAGCTTTGAGTCTAAGAGAAACACATCGGGAGGTGCATCTGCGGCTAAACCCGTGAGAATCTTTTCTTCATATTGCCTGCCCGGGTTTGGCTCATATAACACATCAATGTTCTGATGAAGCTTTTTAAACTCCTCAATAGCAGCAATATCCACTGGCATCTCATCGAGGCTTGCCCAGTCGACAAGACGAAGGGTGACTTTTTGTTGAGCGTTACATACAGTACAACAAACCAAAAGGAGAGAAACAATGCTTTTCAATATCTTCATGAAAAAAGATTTGCAACAGTGATTGGCGTGAGAGACTCTTGTGGTTTCACGACTGCAGAACCATTTGCTGGTTTTGTAAGGAAAACTGCAAAAGAATGACTGGTACGATTTGGATACTCGGTGTTAAGTCTCTCGACTAACTCTTCAGTTTTCTCCTTAGCAACAATGCAAATAGCACAACCGCCAAAACCGGCTCCAGTCATACGTGCTCCAAATACTCCAGCCGTTTCAACAGCAATATCGACTATCGTATCCAGTTCCTTACTCGATACCTCGTAGTTATTTCTTAAACTCATGTGGGAATCAATCATGAGCTTTCCCAGCAACTCTACGTCATTCTTCTTCATCGCTTCGCTAGTTCTCAAGACACGTTCATTCTCGCTTATAACATGCAGGACTCGCCTACGAAGGATCGGGGACAACTTCTGCTGGACTTTTTCAAATTCCTCAGATGAGATGTCTCTCAATGAAGTAAGTCCATGGCGATACGTGGTAAGTTGCCGAACAGCTTCTACGCATTCTTCTCGACGCTTGTTATATGCAGAACGTGCAAGCTCGCGTCTAATTCCAGTATCACAGATGACCAGATCGATTCCTTCTGGAAACGGAACATACCGATACTCCAAGGTTTTGCAATCAAGAAAAAGTGCATGATCTTTCTTCCCCAAGACACAAATCAACTGATCCATGATACCACAATTGACACCGACAAACTCCATCTCTGCTTTCTCTGCAAGTTTGATAAGGTCAAGATTTCCAATCTGGAGTTGGTGAAGCTGTCTGAACGTGATCGCACTTGCAACCTCAAGCGCCGCCGACGAGCTTAAGCCCGCTGCAATAGGTATGTTGCCTTTGATGCAAAAGTTAGCTCCGGTGAGAGAATATCCACGTTTCAAAAATTGATCGGCAACCCCTTTAGGATAATCAACCCATCGGATCTGATCGTTTGGAGTAAGGTTTGAGAGTGGAACAGTGACCGAAGATTGAAAATCAACTGAATGCAACTTGATAATGTGATCGTTTCTCGGTGCTGAGGCTATACAAATATGTCGATCAATTGCAACTGGCAACACAAAGCCATCGTTGTAATCTGTGTGTTCGCCAATGAGATTAACCCGTCCTGGTGCCGTGACAACCAGTATAGGATCCTTTCCATAACAACGCCGATACTGTCGAATTGTCTCTGTGACGAGATCCATCGTATTATATGGACACACAAATTTATCTGGAAAGCACTTTTTGCTTTACATAGGTGTGGTTACTCCACTGGAGAAACCGTTGTGGAAAGCAGATCAAAGATGAAACTCACGATTTGCTGAAATCATGCCAGATGATCTCCCACGATGTTGCTGCTGGATCAACCTGAATGCGTGGACCGTTGCGATACAATTTCACCCCGTTGGTATGTTCTTTGTATTGAAAGTTAGGAAGAAATCGTCGCGGCATCTCTACCCATGTTAATTTTGGTGCCAGACGTTGATCACCATCCTCGCGGAGGAATTTCAACCGCCATGTTTTCGGATCAAGCGGCTCGAAGGTCAAGCTAACGCGCCCCCACCGTGTTGGAGAGTAATTCACAACGAACGCCTGCCCAGCTTCTAAATCTTCTTTTCCAAGACCATCAAGCAAACGCAGCTTATCTTCATCCTCTAAGATTAGCATATGCCTGAGGTAGCGAATACATTCTGCACTCGCCCAATTATGAGGCATATCTCCGATGTATTGAGGATTCGGTACGTTCTTTAACGATTGTTCCTCTCGCCACGCATAGAGTGGTGAAGCGTGATTAAGAAATCCGATAAATGTTCTTCTCGCCCAATCAGGCATTCCTGCCCAGAGGTACACTTGCGCAACAATCGCTGCGTTGTATGTCCATACAGCTTTATCCGTTAACCATCCTGTTTCAATGGGAACATCTTCTGCCTCCGTCACCGCTTTCATCAATTCAATATGACCAGTAACGATTTCATGATCTTTTTCAAAAATCAATCCGGGATAGATTGCCTGTGAAAGGTACACTTGCGCAACCTGGGGACGTGGCTGCTTGCGTTCATCCTGCTCATTCCATTGTGGATCCTCTTTCATAAGCATTGGTAAGTATGAAAATCCTTTCGGGTGTTTACGCATCTCCAGACGAATAGCAGCGAAGAAATTCACTCGCAGATCACGATAGAAATCTCTTAGCTCAGATCGCCGCGGAAGGAATAAGCGATCAGCAACTTTGAGTAAAGCGTCAGTTGCCACCATCGCCCAGAGTGTATTTGTAAATTCAGAACGAACACCACTCAATCCACTATCACCATACCCTCGCGGTAGCAGTGCGTATTGACCATTTGATGTCCCATCATTGAATGCCTTGTCGCGAAGCTCTTTCAGGAACATTATTGCTTTAAAGGCATCTGGATAGAGTTCTCTGAAATAATCCCAATTTTGACTCAATTCTGATTGCCGGAGGAGTGCGTAGACAGCCACGGCGGTATCTTTCCAATGTGATCTACCAGCACCCCCGAAAAATGCTCCACTTTTTTCCTGGCGATCCCAGATTGCCTCAAGACCTTCCTGCGCTTCTTTATCTAACCCTAAATATCTCGCAGCCTCCAACATGAAATGTCCATCCACAATCCACGAGCCGCGATACACAGTTGGTCCGACCTGAAATGTCCCCTTGCCATTCTTGATTTCTCGTGACTGGAGGATATTCCGGGAACATGCAATGAGAAAATTTTGGTACTGGTCTGGCAGTTGCCACTGGAGTTTTCCCTCAGTTGGCTTCCACGTCTGCCAAAAGCTACGTGCTGAAACGATTAATGTATCAGGACGTTCCAATCCATCTTTAATTCTATCAAGCTCTTGACCCTGCTGGGGGAAACGAACAAAATATTTCAACAGCTCTTGTTCTTTTGCTACACCAGGCATGAGTTGAAAGTGGTGCACTCCATAGCCCTCTTGCTTCGTTACTTGCGAATCGACAATCATGAAAAGAGATGGAGACTCATCGTCAAGCTGGGCTATCCCGATGTAATCCCGCGACGAGGAGGAATCTTCCTTCTGTTCTGCAGAAAACTTACCTGCAGATTTCATAAGAATCTCAGGAGTGCACTCAACTTCCTGCGTCCCTTTCGGTCGAATGACAATAACAAGATTATCAACTCTTCCTTCGTCTTTATGATTTGTTGCAAACGAAGTTAACTCGACCAGAATATCTGAGCCACTTAAGGTTGTGATAATAATTGGAATGCTTGGAGATTCAAGTTGTTGATTTACAAACATGAGAGGCTCTTTACCAGAAATTTGAACGGAGACGATATGAGGAATCGTGTTCCAATCAGTTCCCAAACCGGGATGCCCATACAGAAGCTCTCCGTTTTTCCCCACAAGACTTTTGTGAGGATCGTCGGGGAAACAATATGTCGATTGCCAGGAGGTGGGCGCGTAGCGAAAATCGATGCCTGCCTCCAATGGAGGTTCTGATGGTTTTGTCACTCTCCGTTCCTTCTTTTGTGGATAGAAAGGAAAACTATGTACAAGCTCATTTCCGACTGTCAATGCACCAACAGTCAAACCAAGTTTTCTTATAAATTTTCTACGAGTTGTGTTGTTCATTCAGTAATCCTTAGATTAAAGTTTAAGTGTTATCGTATGATTGCAAACTTTCCAACGCATGAAAACAGAGTTCAGACACCATCATCGTCCTCGGCTTCATCTTCCTTATCTTCTTCCTCTTCCTGCTCTTTCTTCATCTTATCCATCTGCTCCTGCATTTCTTTCATCAACTTCTGCATGTTGAGATCAAATGATTGCTTGGCATACCCTTGAGGTGCTTCAAACGTTGATGCTGGAACCGCCTTTGCTTCGATTTTTGTGACTTCTTGTGTTTCAGTGACCTTACCATTTTCTGAAGTAACAATTTTTAAAGGAAAGACTTTCATTATTGCAAGCTCGCTCTGCCAATCTTCATCATCATCCCGCTTTTTTTGACCCATCTGACCAAAAGACTTGACTAACCCATCATAGAGATCACCTAACTTTGGGGTAGCCCAGATGTTCGAAACTTTACCATCGTGTTCAACTCTCCATTCATCGCACTTATAACCAAGGATAGTTTGTGTCTTTCCTATTTTTTTGAATGTTGGTTTAGGCACCTTCATTTCTTCCTCTAAGTTTGTTTCATCAGCTGTATCTTGATTGTTGAAAGAGATTTCAAAGTAATTCCTCTCGGCATCATCAACGATCCATAATACCATTTTGTCTCCTCGAAAGATAAACCTCCCTCCACCCATCCCTGGTTGATCGCTTTTGACCTTTGCAGCAATCTTATCTTGGTCGACGAACATGGTAAAGAGCACCTCTTCAGGCTTCCCATCCATCGTGTGGGAAATTTTCATATCGATGCTGCCTTTGAACTGAGCCATAACGGTACAACTAAAGCTTAGTATCAGAACACAGAATTGGATTAATCGTTTTGTCATAATGGTTCCTCTCATGAAGTTTAACTTTTAAGAAAAAGTAACTTTACAGGACAGCAGAAATTATAGAAAACTACTTCAAACTACAAAATGGTTAGCTTTTTTGCAAACAAATACAATTCAAAGCCGACGGAGGGATTAAAAAATGCAGCTTATTCTCCCTTTATCCCATTATGCTCTCGTGAATAATTACACTTTTGGCTGAGGTGGTGGTAAAGCGTGTGCGGTAACTTCCGACTGGAAACCAACTTGCTTATGGGTGCTATCGCAGAATGGTTTGTCCTTGCTATGACCACATCGACACAGTGAGATCGCTGTACGACCAGCAAGATCATACTTGTTGCCGTTTTGATCGTAAATTTCAAAGTCCCCTTCAATCCGCAATGATCCATTATTCCTTACGATTATCTTTGTTGGCATCTGAGATTCTTCCTTTCCTTATTTGAGCAGCATCATTGGTTTAGTAACTGTAAAACCGTCAGTCATAAGACGATAATAATAAACTCCGCTTGGAAAATCAATGGCATTCCATTCAATCTCGTATTGCCCGTGTGGTACTCTTTCGCTAAGCAATGTTGAAATTTCTCTACCGAAGACATCATACACTTTTAACGTCACGAACCTCGAACCTGTAACCTCGAACCGTAGCAGAGTCCTTGGATTGAAGGGATTTGGATAATTCCTATACAGCATGATTCCCCTTGGCACATCGTAAGATTCTTTTACATCTACGGTGAAATCATTACGATAGAAATGAAGACCACCTTTTGATGTTCCGATAAAGAGATCAAGATCACCATCGGCATCGATATCCCCAAATGCCGGAGCTGACTCTTTCATGGGATCAGTCTCTGCATAAAGAGTTGACATAAGTACATATTGACCGTTGCCATCATTTTTGTATAAGGCAGTCACACCGCTTGCATTTCCGACAAGCAGGTCAACATCACCATCACGATCAACATCAGCAAACGTTGGCTTAGCGTTCTCACCTACTGTGATTGCATTAAAGTTGGTTGTAATGAGGACAGGATTAAAATTGAAGGGTCCTCCATCGTTTCTATAGTAACTTATCGTGCCATTAGATTTTCCAATGAGTAAATCGAAGTCATTGTCATCATCAATATCTGCAAATGCTGGTACTGCATTGTATGGTCCAACACTTATTGAATCGAATGGTGTTGTATCAAACTGTGGAGATCTTGCATCGCCGATGTTGCGATAGAATTTTACATAGCCGTTAAATAGCCCAACAGCTAAATCTTGATCGCCGTCTGCGTCAAGATCGGCAAAGGCAGGTGCATAACTGAAGTTGCCTGAAATTCTTCCAAACATTGTATCGGTCAAAACAAACGCCGGTGATGATGATGTACCTGTGTTTTCAAAAAAATATAATTGACCATTGATCGTGCCCACAACTAAATCGAGTAATCCGTTTCCATTTATATCGACGATGGCAGGATGAGCATTCCATCCGACATCAATTGTTGAAATAAAATCTTTCGTCCGTAGTTGATACGTCGCAATGCTTGAATCACCAACATTTTCAAGAAACCAAAAACTATGTCGCTGTGTGTTGAGTAATACACCAACGAAGAGGTCACGATCTCGGTCGCCATCAATATCAACAAGGGAAGGAGTATTAAAGCCCTCGGAAAAAACTGGGCTTTCTGGTGGATAACGATCCTCAGTACAGAGTATCTGAGGGTTCTGTGGAGTCCCGTTGTTTCGGAGGTAGAAAATTCCACTTGAGTTTAGATCACCAATGAACAAATCTTTAGCACCATCCGCATCAATATCGGCGAAATGGAGATTACTGCCCCCATGCAGCGATTGAGTTAGCACGCCATTAGGCGCCTGGCAAGAATCATTAATGATTGCGACGCTCTGAAAAGCATCAGTGATAAATTTGAATCGCGGTGATGCAGCAGTCCCGATGTTCTCATAATAATTAATACTACCAATGAGGTTACTCGAAAAGAAATCTGCATCGCCATCCGCATCGATATCGGTAAAGGCAGGATTGCCAAGCACACCGGCAAAGACCGGATTGCCGGAAGAGTCCAACATTGTCGACTCTTGCGGGAGAAAATTCGGATTTGGCAGAGACCCGTCATTCCTATAAAACCTAACACCTGAGCTTGAATCATCAGTCAGTAAGTCGAGCTTAGCATCGCCATTCAAGTCAACAAAAGAAAACCAGAATTGAAATGAAGGGAGAGTAATTTCGTGAGGCTTCAGTTTAAAATTTGGTGAGATCGGGGTCCCTTCGTTCCTGTAAAAATCAACAGTGAGATCATTGTCGAAAATAAAAAGATCATAATCTCCATCAAGATCAATATCGACAAACTGAAGATTGGGTGTGTTGATGCCTCCTGCAAATGGTTGAGCAATCGGAGATCCTGAAACGATCACCGGGATATTATCAATTTCGCGACGATACGGCTGAGAGAAACTGAGATAAGTTAAGAGATGAAAAAGATTGAGCAACAAGAGCTTACATCGGAGCGACATCAATTGGATCCTTTAGCTTCACCTCCGCTTGTGGGTATTGAAACGATTCTGAACTCGTTTTTTCAAGTGCCATTTGAACTAAGGATTGAACATGAAACTTTTTCTCCGCTTCGTTGACCTCGTCAAGACTTGCCCACGTTTCTGGCTTACGAGGTGCAAGGAATGAACAGCAGTCATCGTAAGGCTCTTTGGAAATATCGTACGTTCCTATCTGACGTGCTGCTGCCATGGTTTCTTCTTTATCCATGCCTGAGAGCGGTCGTAAAATCGGTAACGTTGCAGCTTCGTTGATGACTCGAATATTCCGTAACGTTTGGGATGCAACTTGTCCAACTGCTTCGCCACTGACAAGCGCCTCTGCTTTTTCCCGATGTGCAATGGCTTCAGCAATACGAACCATCATACGACGATACAAAATGACCCGCAATGATTGCGATGCCTGCAGGACGATTTCGTTTTGAACCTCAGCAAACGGCACGAGATGCAATGTGGAATTGAATTGATAGCGAGTGAGAACTTCAACCAATTGCCGGACTTGATCGACTGAATTTTGACTTGTGTACGGCATGCTGTGGAAATGAACAAAGATAACATTCGCACCACGCTTCAACATCTGCCATGAAGCAACGGGGGAATCAAAACCGGCAGAAATTAATGAAACAACATTCCCGCTTACACCTACAGGCAATCCACCCGCCCCTTTGACTTTCGAGCGATAGACGTACGCAACTCCATCGACGATTTCGATGAAGATCGTCTCCTCAGGCTCGCTAAGGTTTGCACGAACGCCGAATCTCTTGCAGATGTATTCGCCAACCTTAGCATTGACAACCAATGAGCCAAGTGGAAAATTCTTATCCGGTCTGCGAGTATCAACCTTGATCGTCTTGAATTGCCGATCTGCTAAGAGGTTTTCAGCCGCGCCACAAAAAGCATCAACGTCCTGTTCAACCTTCACTCCGACACAGATATTTGCTATACCAAAGATATACAATAACCGTTTCGTAATGTCGACGAAGTTTTGTTCAGTATCAAGCTCAATCACAAAACGACCATAACCACCACGCACAGCTGTCAGCGGAATGAGATCTATGAGCACAGTGCGGATG
>JACQVI010000177.1 GCA_016209795.1 Ignavibacteriota bacterium | reverse complement strand
GATATAATAAATACGGTCGGCTGGGTTGAGCTTAAGTGCCTCCGCTAGATGTTTCATCACAACTTTTTCGCCTTTCTCACCATCAATTGCTTTTCCAACTGTGCGCCTGATCCAACCTCGACATCCCTCATATTTGTTATGGTAACATACAATTGCTCGCTCCCCCCCAGCCATGTTGGAATATACAAAAACATTTTCGTTAATGAATCCGCGCGTATCATCAAAATCATATAATTCAAAATTCATCACTTGGCTAAACAAATACCGCTTTCTCATCATAGGAAAAATTTTCCGTTCATGTGTGCGGATGAAATGCTCATCCGGCTGTTCGTCGTAGTATGCTCGCTTATACTCCATGCCGTATTTTTCCGAGAATCCTTCAATCTGACCATGTGCGAACATTGGTAAACCGGGGAGTGTTACCATCATCAGCGCAATGCCAAAATATTTATCGCCTTTCCCAAATTGCTCGACAGCCGTTTCTTCATCGGGATTACTCATGAAGTTGACATACCGCTTGAGAATTTCCGGATTGAACTCGAGTGTATTCTTGATCAATTCACGGTACTTGGCGTTCTCCTCTTTCATCAGCATGTTCATAAACGCGCTATTATACACTCGATGCATGCCGAGCGTACGGACGAAATACCCCTCGAGCAGCCAGAATGCTTCGGCAAGCAACAGGGTGTTCGGAATTTCCTGGCTGATGCGGTCAACAACTTCTCGCCAGAATTCCTGTGGGAAGAAACTGTCAAATTCCTTCTTCGTCATGGCGTAATCGACACGAGAAGGAATATCACCGCCATGTCCCGGCTGGGGAAACCATAGCCGCTGATAGTGCATTTTGGTTAGCGTCATTGCAGCATCAAAACGGAGGATGGAAAATTTTCGTGCAACGTGGAGGATTGACTGAACAACTGCTTCACGAACTTCCGGTTGCAAAAAATTCAGTTGTGCAGTATCGTTCCACGGCATGTGTGTGCCATCGTTACCATGGTAAATGTACCTGCTCTCTCCCGTAATAGTATCGATCCGCTGAAACACAATGGCAGCATCCTGTTGTGTCCAATACCTGTCTTCAATCCGAATCCGCATGCTTGGAGAAGTAGAAAGGTCAGGACCTGTGAATTGATACTTCGGGAAGGGACTATAGGCAGATTGAATAAAATATTCAGGATGCTCTCGTACCCACGTCGAATCGATACCCATGTGGTTCGGCACCATATCTCCGGCAAGTCGTATGCCTTTCTGCCACGCTCGCCGACGAAGGTGTTGTAACGCTTCTTCTCCCCCAAGCTCTTGAGCAATTTCATACTCATAAATCGAATACGCGGATGCAAGTGCTTCTGGATTGCCCATCATCCGCTTGATTGTTTTGGATGCAGGGCTCCGTTCCCATACGCCAATGAGCCACAGCCCCGTGAAGTTCCATCGTGCGAGTTGGTCAAGCTCCTCATCGGGAATTTGATCGAGTCGAGTGATAGCACGCTTGTATTTTTTCGATAACTGATCAAGCCAAACATACGTATTCTTTGCAATTAATACGACGTTCGGCATCCAATCCAGGTCCTCAGTAAAACGTTCTTTATCAATAGCCTCGGCGTTGTACAATTCTTCGAGCGAATACTTTGGCACTACAGTTGGTGCCTGTCCTCCGAGGGAAATGATTTTTATGTCTTCCCTGATAATATCACCAGCACGTAAGAGCATATCAAGAAATTTCTTTGTGAGAATCAATCCCCATCGGTTCTTGATGAACTCCAGCTGTCCTTCAAGACTGTAAGGACTGGCAAGAATCGGGGCCCGAAGCAGATCAAAGATAACCTGATTATCTGGACCAAACGTCTTTTCTTTCTGGAAGAATTTCTCAAGTGACGTGATAACCCTCTTGTATTCAGTCTCACGTTCCAATCGTTTATCATCAAACAACTCTTTAAATGACGTGAAAGCGGAATTGAAATTAGCAAAAGACACCAGCATCATCTCTTCAAGTGCAATTTCGAGATGTGATGTTGTTCCGGTTATTCCGTCAAGCCATTCCTTTGCAGATAGAGTCCCTCGATACACCTCGAGTGGTGGAAACATGGCAATGAATTTCAAGAGTGTACCTTTAACAACATTCTCTCCAAACGCTCTACGTAACGAATTCACGGCACGAGAAAACACACCGGGATTTGCATTTTCTTCATACAATCTCATCACGAAATGAAAGATCTCATCAATCAGACCCATAGCATGCAGTTGACCGATTCTGATTGTTTGTTGGGGATGTCCGGAAAGGTCTCGTGCGGCGTTCATCTTCTGGGCAAAAACGCGCACCGCATGAAAGTTTGGAAAGATAACATTGCCCGTCGTAGAATAGAGTGATTCATCAAAGTTGTACTTCCGACGAACATCGGCAAGAATGTGAAATTCGAAGACAGACAAACAAGGTCTACACGAATTAACACCCTTGGACAATCGAAAAAGGTCAATGTAAAGCACGTTATGTTCCTTCACTGGTTCCATTAAATCTGCGTGATGATTTTTACCGTGTGAACATGAGTTTCGACTTCCTGTGCGATCAATTGAGCTATTCGATGCACGACGTTATCCGGTGCACCGTTCCGATACTTCGATTGCAAGCGCATGTCGCAAATCTCGTTGACATAATCAACAACGACAAATTTCCCCTCGGCGGTCAATGCAATTTCAGATGAAAAGAAATCTAACTTACATATTTGCTGAATGGTCTTCATGGTATTTCTGAGCCCCACAAGGTTGTGCAGCCGTTCATCTTCGGTAGTCACTGGCGTATAGATATGAGTAATGTCATCCCACCAGCAAAGGATAATTTCACCAAAAGCACAGTATACACGGAACCACGCACGCTTTCCATCTAGATTGAGCGGAATAATTTTTTCCTGCAGCAAATATTTGTCATCAGGATGGTGTTGTCGTGCTTTAAGAACATCGTCTCGTGTTGCCGCATTAAGGATGACGCCCGTCCCTCCACCTGTGGTATTGGCAGGCTTAATGACAAAGGGTATACCCAACCGTGCAAAATCACTTTGATTGGGATTCATCTCTTTCCTCTCATTATACGGTGATAGAATAATCGTGTAGGGGACTTGAAGCCCATTGGTGATAAATTCAAGGTGCATCGTAGCCTTATCAATCGCATGAATGACAAGATCATGAAGATTGATAATTTTTACCATCGGTTTTTGTAAAGCATGGACAAGTGGCAGAAAGGCACGATCAGCATCAGAAGCTCTGTCGTAAAAAGCATGGAATGATATCAAGCCTTGGTGCAACTCACTCAAGACACGCTGTAAGCTGTGGGAGCTGACCTGATACGTGGTGACTCCCCGAAGAGCACAGTGATGCTCAATGTCATTTACAAAGTCCTCGTCAAATTCCCAGTTCCATGCAATTGCCAGATCGTATGTTATCATACTCTTCTCCGATGTTGTACCATCACACCTTGTTCTGCTACTTGTGCTGCAGGACGCTCTGTAACAATCTGTATAAACTCTCGATTGGGCACATGCCCACCTGCAAGTTTTGCAAATTCATAAATGTTTTTTAGATGTCTGATAAATGCAAGATCGAACGGCTTTGTTCCACCAGGCACAGAGTGTTGTGTTCCGTACCACCAAAACCAGTCAGACCCCTCGGCTGCGTACATTGCTTCCCACGCTTGATAACTATACCACGCACGTGTGTTAACCGTTGGAACAGCAGCGTGAGGATCAGGCTGCGGCAACCCTGAGCTCTCTAAATCTTCCCTTGCGACCAAAAGATAATTCCACGCTTGGTTTTTTTCAAGGTGGCCGATCCACATATCGAACTTTGCATTGATCCATGAGCCAGGATAAAGCCATTCAATTTCTCGCATCGAAGAAATTGGATGAGGAGAAACTCCACGCCGTTTATTCCCGTGTATATATTCAGACATAGTCACTGTAATCAACTTGTTCTCCTGAAACAATCGTGAAAGTTTTCGATAGAGTGCATGAAGGAATCCCTTGCCATCGTTTTCATAGCGGTACCATTCCCATGCGTTCTCACCATCGAGTATAACTGTGACCAACCGATCAGGCTCATTGGCGTGAGATGAATATCGCATAATGCTCTGAACAAAATCCATAGCCGCATCCTCTCCTTTGAAGTGCTGATAAGCAAATGCTATTTTATCGGATAGCTCGGTATCACGAAAGACTATTGCTACCGTATTATCTTTGCCAACACGATACGGATAACACTTTGATAGATGTTCAGGCTTGGAACGAGTAAGAATTTTTTCGTCGGTTGCGATCCACTGAATTCCGTTTTTTGAAAACACAGTAACAACTTCATGTGCCACCGAACCCTCTGAAGGCCACATGCCTAACGGTTCCTGACCAAATGTGTCCTTGAAATACGTAACAGCTTTGGCGACTTGAGCATGTGCATCCTGAGGATATTGAAAACGATTCGGCATTGAATCGTTGGGTTGGCAGACTCGTGCCAGATCATTATCATAAACCAACGGAAGAATTGGATGATAGAATGGCGTTGTGGTAATATCAATTTGGCCACTCTGCATTAACTTCTGATGAATCGGGATGATGTTGACCATCACTTTGTACATCTCAGCTACGATACGATTGCAATCATCTTCAGCGATCATCTTCTTCAATATATACATTCCGTCGGGAGTTTTGGTGACAAGATCAGTCAGATCGATAGTTATTCCATCTTCAAGCAGTATTTTTTTTTCCAAAAAATCAGGATCGAAATACGCAAGGAAAAACCAAAATTTGATTTCCCGCAATTCTTGTTCCGAAAGGTGTTCTCTTCGTTTTACTTTTTCTTTTAGTGCCATATATGCGGGAAATCGACCTATCATAACCTCAGTAATGTGTAGAGCATTCCACGGATCATATAGAAGAAATCGTAAATCATGTTCATCAAGCGTATTTGTCGGTTTCAGAGCAAGATCAATCCAAGGGTCGGTCTTTCCTTGCCATAGTGTTAAGAACTCGTCTGTATTGATGCGGTTCCTCCTGACATTAACGAACGGCTTCAATCGATCAATGTAATAACGCTCGAGTTGCCATAGGAGCGATGAAGTGAGATTAAACGTACAGTGGACATCTGGGTAATCTTTCAACATTGCAGCCATATCGTAGTAGTCTTTTGTTCCGTGTGTTCGCACCCATGGACCCTGTAGCTGATCTTTATCAGAATCAAGATACAAAGGCTGATGTTGATGCCAGATGATGTTGAGATGTAATGTACCTTTTGTAGAAATAGTTGACATAGGTAATCTTAGTAGAAGAGTTTAATTTAATATACTGTTAAAGTAAAGAAAACTCAATCTTCACAGTTCAAAGACTACAACTTGGCCAGGAGCCAATTCCCCAACCAATTTCTTTTGTTTTAAAGGAAATCCCGCTCCGCTAAGAATATCAATTAACGATAAGCTACGGGATTCTATGGCAATGGATATTTCTCTTTTCTCGTTCATGTTGGCATTTGCAGCTATCAAAAATCGTTGTTGTTTGGATGAACGGATGAATGCAATGGTATCTTGACTGTTTGTTTCAATCCAAGTGAACGTTTCAGGGGATACGTTCACTATTAGCTCTCTGTACTTCGCGCGAATCAACGAAATTTTCTTCACCCATTCGGTAATCTCATTGTCATGAGTCCAATCGTAAGCATGTTTGCTGAAGAGAGGAAGTTTTTCGGGCGGATAATGCATCAGTTGTTCTTTTGTAAAATCGAGTCCTGTGTTTATAGGATACGTTTCGCCAAGCTCGAAGCCGGAATGAATAAAAGGGATTGCTGGAATAAGATTACTCATCGCCCATGTATATTGAGAGTATGTGATCCCGCCTTCTCGTGCCGCAGCGCGGGGGGTGTTATGGCTCTCAGGGGTTGCAAAAAAAGGCAATGGAAATCCATCGGTTGAAAATCTTTTTAGCATGTTCTTGAACTTCTCAGGATGATGCTGGTCGCACCACTGGTAGCCAATGACGGCATTGTAGCCTTCATTTGCGCTTTGTTCCGTTACAGAGAAATTCTCATCCCAGAACGCAAAGTCGGGATCGATCTCCCTCGATCGAGAAATGATCTCCTGCTTCAATTCCATCGGCAGTGAATGCCCCATATCGATCATCACACCATCGATACCGAAGGTTTGTTGGTAGTGTGGAAGAATACCTGCAAGTTTCTCCCACAGCGATCGGTTAACATGTTCTTTCGTCGCTAGCCGGCTGTCATACATTCTCACAGTGTTGTACGCGATATAATTGAACTCTGGATGGTTGTACATTTTCAAATAGGTCACGTCACTCCACGGTGGCTGTACATCATCGGGGGGCCAGTCGGCAAAGGCGCTGGAGATACGGACTTTTGTTCCATCCGGGAGTACCCCGATGTACTTACCCTGTTCATCATGAACCGATTCTTTCGGCGGTGGAGCGGTGAACATGCTGCGATACACTTCGTGCGGAGGGATGAGGTTTTCAAGATTTCCAGACTCAACCTGCTTCACTATTCTTCGTAATTCGTCCCTCGTAAAAATTGGAGCGCCGTAGTGATGCTCATCGCGATCGTGCGGTTTTCTGTCTTTGACATCCTCTCTGACCCAGTAAAACCAGTCGGGGTGTTCTTTGACCCAATCGCTGTCTTTCGCCACCGTGCGAAACACAAACTCAACAACGACTCGAATCCCAAGATGATGTGCAGCTTCTACGAACGCTTTGAATTCTTCCTCAGAGCCCAATCCAAGATTTGGCTCGCTGAGATTGGGATCAAGCTCGTATGGATTCTTGATTGCATACGGTGAGCCGAGAGTCCCTTTCTTCCCATCAGATCCTATAGAGGTGATAGGCAAAAGGTGAATGGTATTAACACCAAGTCCTTTAATATATGGTAATAGTGCAATTGACTTCAAGAACGAGCCTGTTTCTCTCCATCCATCCGCATTAACGGGAAGATCGAGTTTCCCATTCTGGTTATGATCAAAGGCACAGGTCGTACGAATGAACATGTTGTATATTACTGCATGACGAGTCCACACTCCTCCATTCGTTGCAATGATTTCCTGTTTCGGTCGGTGTAGAATCGTCCTAATAGCTTCATGAAAGTAAACGCAAGGATTGACAGTAACTGTTTTGCTTTGAGGTAGTTTTTTGATTCCCGAATACCAGAGCCGAGGAATTGCATAACTGTTCTCTCTATGCTTCGATTTCATCGCGCTCAATCGTTTTGCTAGTAAATGTAAGCTGTGCTCTTTTGTCATGTTCTCTCATTACTGAGAATTATTTACTATGTAATTTAAAGTTACTATTTGAGAATCCAAATCGAAGTGTGTATATTTGCACAATACTCCATTCGATTCACACAGAATATATACGATGGGCAGCGTACGCTTAGAGCACGTTAGCAAAATATTTGATGGTAATACCCTTGCCGTTTCAGACGTTAACCTCGAGATCAACAATAAGGAATTTGTCGTCTTTGTAGGTCCCTCTGGCTGCGGTAAATCAACAACACTTCGGATGATTGCTGGACTTGAGGAGATCTCTGATGGAAAAATCTTTATCAATGATGTCCTGGTTAACAATGTCCCACCCAAAGATCGTGATATTGCAATGGTCTTTCAAAACTATGCGCTGTACCCACATATGACAAT
>JACQVI010000172.1 GCA_016209795.1 Ignavibacteriota bacterium | reverse complement strand
TCTTAGAAGACAGGACAGGTTGTCCACGATGATCAACTTGGTAGATTCTCGGATGTGCGCGTCAATCAACTGCTGGTCTTCTTCAATGGAAAAATTTGGCATTCTCGCCGTCTGCAAGTCAGGGGTGATGATGCGGAAGTTTTTCACATGCTCACTGGGGGGTATCATCTTTTTCAGACGGTTTTGCATTGTGGAAGCCGCCATTTCTCCATCAATATAGAGCACTTCTTGAGGGGGGGTGCAATTCAAAGTGAGGGAAATCTAAGCGACATCTCCTCAATGAGTCCAGTACTGATTCCAGCGCTGATTTGCTCTCAAGGTACGCAGTTGAAGCCTCTTGTTCGCGTTTTCCTTTTTCCACCAGGCTCCTGGGATTTTCAGCCGTTTTTGAATTAAATGCCGATGAGCGCTTTCGATCTCACCGGAACCAATCGGAAGTTCTCGTTCGAGAGCCAGATGATAGTGAAATTGTCCCGGTCGATTTCTCACGTAGTCGATAGCGGTTCTAAGGGGAGCGTCTTCTTTTTTTCGAGAGGGAGGTTCTTTGAATTTCTCCAACCCCTGCATCTTGCGCTCTCCTTGCCCTTGTTGAGAAGCGGTTTTCAGTCGTCCCCAATAAGACTCGTGATTTGTCATTGCGCAGGACTGTACCGCCTTGGCGAGATATTCACATCAATGGTAAAAATCAATGAGGAATCCCGCTTGATCCCCGAAATGGAACTGGAACTTTTCATCAATCCAGGTCGCGCCATCCCCAATGGCGTGAACTCTTTGTCTGTGCCCCCAGCCCGGCCTCCACGGCGACTTGTTTCATCTGAAATCCCGCTTCATCCCGTCCGTCTAATGTCGCGGCGTAAACGGGAGTCACGGAACCTTTCGGATAAGCCAACGTACGGATGGCTTCTTTCCAGAACACCTTTCTGCGCTTTCTTGGGTTCCCTCGTCCCGCTCCGATTTCTACCAGCGGAACCATCGTCCCATCACTTTGAGAAATGAGAACCTCGACTCCTGGTTCCACCAGAGGAGCGGGAGCCGCGTCGCGGGACTGACGACTGACCAGGGCGGCGTGTTTGAGAGTCGCGTCCCGGCAGGCTTTGATGGGAACTTCGATCCCATCATGCTCTCTCAGTTTTTCCACCGCTCTTGCAAAGGCTTGATCCGCTCCAAAATCGACCATGATTCGTTCCAAACGTCTCGAATAGCCACGACAGCGTACTTTGGCCATGTCACGGAAAGGACGGACATGTGTTATGCTTCAGGTGAAATTGGACTTTTTCTTCAAATGAGTTAGAGAGTATGAACTTTCACTCAAAACAGGAGAATTCATGTCCAAAATCCAGAAACGCCGACATGATTCAGGCGATGAAAAAGTGTCTATTCTTCGTCGTCATTTAGTTGAGAGGGTTCCTGTTTCTGACCTATGTGAGCACTACCATATCAGTCCCGCGGTGTTCTACCGTTGGCAGAAAGAGTTTTTTGAAAAAGGAGGAAGTGTTTTTCAAAGTTCTCTTTCTAGCAATCAAGGTTCGGAGAAACGAATTGTGGTTTTAGAGACCAAACTGGTTCAGAAAAACGAAGTGCTTGCCGAATTGATGGCAGAACACCTGAAGCTAAAAAAAACACTTGGGGTCCTCTAAAAAATTGTTGGGTCTCCCCGTCCACTCGGGATCAGGTTGTACACTTTATTCGTCTTTGGCGCGAGAAGTCCGGTTTTTCTGTTCAGCGATTTTTACAGTGGTGTGACCTTTCAAAAAGTAAAGATCATCAATGGGTCAAACGTTATGGGCAACTTAACGCTCACAACCCTGGTCTTCCCAAAGAAGGATGGCTCTTGATTTGGGAAAAGGAAGCCATCATCGCCGATTGGAAAGCACATCCCGCGGAAGGCTACCGCAGGCTCTGTTTTATGATGCTAGATGATAATCTTGTCGCTGTCAGCCCCAGCAGTGTTTACCGGGTTCTCAAAGCCGCGGGTTTGCTTGAAAAATGGCAGAGAACGCCTTCCAAGAAAGGGACTGGATTTCACCACCCCCTCAGGGGCTTCATGAACACTGGCATATTGACATTGCCTACCTCAATGTCTGTGGAATCTTCTATTATTTGTGTAGCCTGCTGGATGGCTATAGTCGCTTTATCGTTCATTGGGAAATACGCC
>JACQVI010000176.1 GCA_016209795.1 Ignavibacteriota bacterium | reverse complement strand
CCACTGTGTATCATAGAATCTTTCAAAGCCAAAAATATCTTTCAACTTAATTTCTGCTTCTTTTCTTGAAAACATTGAATACCAACAATCAATTTAATTCTAAGTAAATACTATCTCCACGCCCCTGTAAACGCATGGCGCTTGAGGTTGTTTTCGGTCGTTTAATCTTTTTTCTTTGCTCCTGACCCAATCCAGCCGTTAATAATGGCTTGCTGCTCTTTCTGCTTGAGTCTTGTAGTGAGTTTTTTCCCAAGGGAGACCACGGTCTTGTAATCATCAAAGGGAAGTTTCTTATAGACTTTCCCGCCGGAGAAGTGACATGGATTGCAGTTTGATTGTAACAGCGGTAGGACATCGTTATGGAATGTGTACACAGTATCTTTTGTCTGAACTGTCTTTTCATCGTGCGGCTTCGATGGGGTTGTATAATGATGAGGGATGAATGCAAATGATAGAAGACCTATTCCCAATAATTGCCTGGCGCTCATAGACTCATTATATCAAATTGCTCTTTCACTTTCAAATCTCTCCCAAGTTACACACCCCTGTGGTCCTCGAAAGAGAGGACTTTTAACGCCACGCTCCCGCAAACGCATCTCTCTTGATGAACTGCCCGCGCCCTGTTTTCCCGAGCCACTTGCCTTTGTCGATAATCGCTTCGCCGCGAGAGAAAACGGTCTCGGCATTGCCTCTTACTTTGAAGCCCTCGAACATTGAGTAGTCAACACGCATGTGGTGGGTTTTGGCAGAGATAACGTGCTCAATGTTTGGATTCCAAATCACAATATCTGCATCGCTGCCGATGGCAATCGTTCCTTTTCTTGGATACATGCCGAACATTTTTGCCGGCGTCGTAGAAGTAATCTCGACCCAGCGGTTGAGCGAGATACGTTTTTTGTTCACGCCGCCTTCAAACAACAGTTGCAAACGGTTCTCGACGCCCGGTCCACCATTCGGAATTTTCGTAAAGTCGTCTTTGCCTAATTCTTTCTGTTCCTTGAAGCAGAACGGGCAGTGATCTGTCGAAACGACTTGCAGATTGTTGGTCTTGAGCCCGTCCCACAGTTTATCCTGATTCCATTTTTCGCGGAGCGGCGGAGTGAAGACAAACTTTGCCCCTTCGAAATTCGGGCGGTCCAAATCTTCAATCGAAAGGAACAAATACTGCGGACAGGTTTCAGCGTACGCCATTAACCCTTTGTCGCGTGCTTCAGCAACACGCTGGAGTGCATCATAGGATGAGAGGTGGACGATATAGACAGGTACGCCGGCAATCTCCGCAAGTGCAATCGCACGGTTCACTGCTTCCGCTTCGAGCGTGGTCGGGCGTGTTAGTGCATGGTAAATCGGTGCCTTCTTTCCTTCGGCGACGGCTTTCTTCACGATGAGATCGATAGCACTGCCGTTTTCGGCGTGCATGCAGATCAGCGCACCGTTCTCTGCCGTCTTGCGCATCGCTTTGAAAATCGTTGCGTCGTCGACCATCAGCACGCCGGGATATGCCATGAAGAGCTTGAAGCTCGACACGCCTTCCCGCACCATGTCGTTCATGTCTTCGATGTGTGCGTCGGGCAAGTCGGTGACGATCATGTGCAGCCCGTAATCGGTACATGCTTTGCCCTCGGCTTTCTTCCACCAGATATCGAGTGCGTCACGCATCCTCATCCCTTTTGCTTGGATGGCAAAATCAATCAGGGTGGTTGTACCGCCGAATGCTGCTGCGCGTGTTCCGGTATCGAAATCGTCGCTTGACACTGTTCCTCCGAACGGCATATCGAGATGCGTGTGGACATCGATGCCGCCGGGAATGACATACTTTCCGTTTGCATCGATGGTGATATCAGCTTTCATCGGAAGGTTTGCGCCGATGGCAGTAATTTTATCTCGTTCGACGTAGATATCCGCTTTGTAATCTTGTTCAGCAGTGATGATGCGTCCGTTTTTGATGGTGGTAGACATGGTTATACTCAACTATGTGAATGAAATGAATTTGTAAACGTTGTAAAATAAAATGGAGATTGGAGAAATGCAAACGCTCTCCAATCCCCACGGACTTGGAGCAACCTGAAATGGTTAATCCTTTTTTTCCATCTTTTCTTGCACAGGCTTAAGGTCGAACTTGCCAGAAGATTCCTCGTAAAAAAACGCTCCCTCTTTTGAGTCACCGCGGCTCCAGTGCTTCATCCCGCCTGGAATCCGTATGAAACTACCAGGTCCCACTCGCTTTTCACCAGCATCATCCTTGTAAAGGTAAGCACCCTTGATAACGGCGATCCAAACGTCGTTCGTATGCGTGTGCATCCCCGCATCGAAGCCTGCCACGAACTTCGTAAAGGCACCGTATGAGCCCTTGTCAGGATCTTCCCACAAGACCGCTTTGGTAACTCCCGGAACCACTTCCTTGAACTTCGCCTCGTCTGCGGAAACGTAGGTCAGTTCTTTCTTCATCTTCTTTTGGGCTTGAGCATTGGTTAATGTCAAGGTCAAAAGCCCGATGAGAACGACCAGGGAGAGTCTAAAAAATTTTTGCATAAAAAATCTCCTCGTATTGTGGTTAATGGATTAGTGAATTAAAATGAATTTTAAACTGCCTTCTATCGCATTGTGTGATTGAAGGTTCGAGGTTCGAGTATTGAGAAAAACCTGTTACCCGAACCTCTCCGAAGGAGTCCTTTGGACAAACCTGTAACTGGCGCAGAGCGCCATGGCGCTCTACGAGTCGTATACCAAAGGCACTCACTCGAACCAGCTCTTTTACATCCAGGGTTCGTCTGCCGAGGGACCGTAGATCGATGGCACCTTCGCACCGGCCATTCTCAAGTAGACTGAGAACTGTCCGCGATGGTGAACGGTATCCATCACACCCGTCCAGAAGACATCCCCTTTTCGCACATCACCCATCTGCTTTGGTCCTGTGAAGAACTTCATCGTCTTGTTGAATTCGTCGTCCGGCAGGTTCTTCACTTTCTGGACGTTCTCCTGGTGTGACTGCTCATACTTCGAGATGATCTCCTGCAGTGTGCCTGGAGGCTTGGGCATGTTCTGAAAATCGATGTTCCCCTTGATCGCCCCGCCAACTAACGCATTCTCTTCTAAGACAAAGGTCCAGGCTAAATCCTTTGCTGACCGTGATTTTTCAGCGGGTTTCAGTTCGAGTTTGTGTGCGGGATATTCTTTGAGTAGTTTCAACGTTGTCTGAAACTCTCGCTCCCAGGTTTGGATGAACATTTCTTTTTCTGACATTTGCATAACGTACTCCTTCCTTTGAAGTTGTGATAGATTAAGTGATTTATGTAAATTGCTATAGTAT
>JACQVI010000173.1 GCA_016209795.1 Ignavibacteriota bacterium | reverse complement strand
TTAAATTTTTTCATAACAACTGAACCTTAGAACAAAAAACTATCATTGTATCTATGCTTGAAATTATTAAATCAAAACCGTATATTGTTGCGATTTGTTTTTATCAAATAAAAGCCCTCATGGACGTATCTCACCTTCGATAGTTTCTCTTGCCGGAGAACGTTGTCGGTAGACCCCTTGGGGGCTTTCATATTAACACCTTTCTCAATTTCCGCTTTGTGGCCAAATATTTCTTAACTTTTCACACTGTTAAACTATAAAAATTTTGGTAAACTTGTTGAGATGGTAATCAAGGCGCAAGTTGCCAATGACAAAGAACACACAGCCCTAAAAAACTTATTAAAATGAGCCGCTTTTAAGGCATCTGTCATGCAGTCTGAACCTCATACAACCCTCATTCCACAAGTCCAGATGCCTTTCCAGAAATTCGGAGCGCAATCTTAAGAATATCCGAGATCAATGTCAAGCCTCCTTTTTCGAAAAAATTATCTTGCAGGATGTCACAAAAGCATTTTCTGACCCGAGAGCCCATGATTTGCACTAATTTGTCGGATTTGTTGGAAAGAAAGATGGACGGACATCTCTGAATCGCTTGAGACGTGGATCAATCTGAAAAATATCACTTCAATAAAGATAAGGGATGTGATGAATTTCTATTCGCTACACATCCGCGGAAATGAAAATAGGTTCTGAGATTAGCTAGGGAGCTTCTAAAAAGCGGTGGAATAACCTATTTTAAAAGTATCGCTTCAGGTTGTGTAAAGAGTAAATGGTCATGGAGGTAATGCATTAAAAGGAAGGAAAGCACTACAACGTAATAGCATTGATCAAAGGTTAGACCCAAGATAGGTGTCATATAAATCAAAAGTGCGATAACCGACACGGCAATCACTGTCAGCCCGACATTGAAGAAATAATACCTCCATGTCTTCCCTTCTTGAGACATCCTATCGATGAACTTCGTGCCAATCTCTCCACGCTCATGTCGAATACGGTTGATGTAATAGATCAACCCTAAATATTGAAAGGAGTGCCACGTGTTAAATCCTTGAAATGCCACATCAAGATTTTTGAACGCAGGAATAAAAAACGCTACAATCGTAGTCAATGAAATCAAGAGAATTTTAGGATAGTGCGGAATACCGGCTTTAATTTCCTTCGCCGTCTTCCAGACAAACAACACGAGTGATAGAACAAAGATGACAGTTACCAGATAAAAGATAATCTCTGTCTTTAGGAAGTCCGGATAAAGGATCTTGTTCGAACCAATCCAGAAGTCTTCATAGATAAATTTATACGTGGCGATAGGATACAACGACGAAAAGACCACCGCATAATCAATCATGCGTGATTGCCACGAGAGGGACCACGTAGCTCTCTTATTATAGCACTCGACAATATAAAGGATCTGGTGAAGGATATGAATCGATGCCCAGAAAAAGAAAAAGGTAACAAGGAACTGGAAGTGATGGACACCAAAATAGATCACCCCAATTGGAATGAGTAATGAAACCAATAGAAGCGTTTTGTGTTGTCGAGAAAAATTTTTATCGAACGCCGTACGGGTAAAGGTCGCATACATATGTGGTCCACCAACCAAGAGAGCAACCATCCCATTCACAAGATTGCGACTGGCATCTGCATTCCATATGAATTTGATCCCAAGTGCAAGGAATACACTATTGATCACCGGAGCTGCCTCATTTACAAAGTAATACATGACAAAAGGCACAGCAACAACCACCACACTTAGGCTGATAAACGTGAGGTCCCAGTTCCTACTCCTGAGCCATAAGCCCTCGGGGATCAAATCCGTTGTTGGACGAACAGCAATCGCAAGGCTCGAACTCATAAGCACCTCCTGCAATCGTTAAAGAATGTGAGATTCATCAGCACCTCAGTAAAAATTTCTCAATAATAGTCATTTTCCATTCAATAGTCAAGGTTTGCTTCAGCGTATTCCTTCATACATTTTATCGATGATGGATTTGAATTTCTCTTCAACGACCTTTCTACGGACTTTCAACGTTGGGGTTATTTCACCGTTCTCGATTGTTAAGGGTTTGCCGAGGAGAGTAAATTTCCTCACCCGTTCATATTGTGAGAGATCTTTTTGGATTCTTCCTATCTCCTCCTCGAAAAACTTGTTGATTTCTGGCATTGAGAGTAACTGCTCTTCACTGCCATTGTAGGAAATATGCTCGCTCTCGGCATACTCCTTCAGCATATCAAAATCCGGGACAATGAGAGCGGTGCAATACATTCGCCCATCACCGATAAGGACAAACTGGTCGATATACTTACATTGCAGAAAGAGATTTTCAATTGGTTGAGGGGCAATATTTTTTCCGCCCGAGCTGACAAAGAGATGCTTCTTGCGGTCTGTGATGACAAGAAAACCATCGTGATCAAACATGCCGATGTCACCTGTATGAAGCCATCCTTCCTTATCAATAATTTCATCCGTGGCTTGCTGGTTGTTCCAATAGCCTTTCATGACGTTTGGACCTCTAGCAAGAATTTCTCCGTCCTCCGCAATCCGCACTTCGACTCCGGGAATTGGTTTTCCAACAGTGCCGAACTTATAATCGTCGAGTCGGTTAACACTAATAACTGGTGACGATTCCGTCATGCCATAACCTTCAAGAATCTGAATCCCAACAGCATCGAAGAATTCACCAAGTTCCCGTGAAAGCGCTGCGCCGCCGGAGACAAAATATTTCATCCTCCCTCCTGTCCGTTCTTTGATTTTGCTAAACACAAGCTTGTCGGCAAGACGATGTTGAAGTCGAAGAAAAAACGGAGTCGTTCTTCGCTTCCGTGCCTTCGCAAATCTTCGACCAACACCAACAGCCCAATGAAAAATCTTTTGCCGTAATGGCGGTGCTGAGCCAATCTGTTTCATCATGCGATTGTACATCCGCTCGAACAACCGCGGCACAGTGGTGACAACAGTTGGTTGTACTTCTAACAAATTCTCGCGGACTGTCTCGATACTTTCAGCATAGGCAATCGTCGCACCACTTGACATTGCAGTATAGTAGCCAGCCATGCGCTCGTACGAATGACTCAACGGGAGAAATGACAGCAACGTATCTTCCCGTACAAAGGGGATACATTCGATTGATGCTTTCATATTGCTGACGAGGTTCTTATGCGTGAGCATCACTCCTTTCGGATTTCCTGTTGTGCCGGATGTGTAAATGAGCGTCAACAAATCGTCAGGCTTAGTCTTTGTAATCGCTTCTCGGAATACATCAGGTTGTTGTGATGCTTGTTCTTTGCCTATTGCTGTCACTTTCGAAAACGTTAGAGTACGCTCGTCTTCAACTTGTACTTTCTCATCCATGACGATGATGTTCTTGAGCGAAGGGACATCGCCAGCTATCTTCTTCACTTTGTTTAACTGAAACTGGTTCGAGACGATGACAATCTTCGCCGCCGAATCATTGAGGATAAATTCAATTTGCTTCGGCGCGAGCGTTGGAAAGATCGAGACATTGGCAGCTCCAAGCAGCATCATTCCCATATCAGCGACAACCCACTCCGGACGATTCTCGGAGATCACGGCAAGACGATCACCTCGCTGAACGCCAAGTGCTGCCAGACCGTGAGCAAACATTTCAACCCACGCCCTCATCTCCACGTAAGATATGCCTCTGTACTTGCCCTCAACTTTGTGCATCAACATGGGACGCTTCTCATGGACAAACTGTTGCGTCACCCTGTCGAACATTTCAATGATAGTTGAAAATTCAACCTCTAGTCCCATAGTATTCTAACATTCTTACGAAGTTATGGCTAACTTGAAAGGTTTAAGGTATCTGTAATCTGCCAAAATTAACCTCTTTTACGTTCAAAAGCAAGAGCGGGGGTATCTCCATACCACAATTGACCACCTCATTATTGAATCTCATATACCGCTGACGTATTATACTCCATTGTTATATAAACTCTAATGAAATTCTAATAATTTTTTACTTGACTTCTTCACTCCAAGTCTATATATTCTAAACTACTGTCGATTCACCTCGGGGGCGGATCGACGAGCTGAATGATCAATCCTGATCATTGGTTGTACAGAGGAAGTATTGAATGGTATGCTTAATAGAACATAGAATAAGAC
>JACQVI010000171.1 GCA_016209795.1 Ignavibacteriota bacterium | reverse complement strand
TAGAACATACTCGTTCTTCGTTTCCCTGATTGGGATACGGGCACATGTGCCGATGAAATATCTGGGACATACAGTCTGAGCTCACCGACGCTCGCTGCGTAAGTAAGCCCGCTAAAGTGTTTGGGACGTCAGTCACGGAACGTCCTCGTTGGCGATATCCTCTCGGCCATCAGTGCGACTATTGACGTGTGCCATCAAATTTATGGTTGACTCACGAAAAAAAGTGAGAGGGGAGATCTCTATCACTTGACTTTGACCTTTTTTAAAGTGTTATGCGTTCGTGCACGGCGGCATCGTGTGCTATCCTCGCGGATTGACTTCTGAATCAGAAGCCGTTATTTGAAATTGTATTCCAACTCAATATGATAACCTTCTCGATTGGCCAGATATGTTCCATTTCCATAAATGCGCTCGAGTTGACCGGTGCCTGAGCCTTCGGCAATTCGCAAAGTCGATTTTGCGGTACCACCTTCGAACGTGCCCTTGTCTTCGAGCACAAAGCTTCCCGACTTTCCTAATAGTGTTCCATCAAAATATATGAGTCCCACGTATGAAGCGGAGGATTTGTGTTGATCCTTCGGGTCAAAATGAGCATAGAACATTATATATTCGACTAATCCCTTGCCTTCGATTTCTCCACTGAAACCGTATTCGACAGAGGCCTTTGTCATTTTCTTTTCGGGAGTCATTTGTTGATAAGTTGACTCTTCCCACTTTTTCACTGTGTAGGTTCCTTTAACTTTCATATTTCGATCTCCGTACAATAGGTTTGTTTTGAGGTATCAACTGCTAAGATTTTTTTGTTCAGGCCGCCGTGCATGACGCCTAACGTCCCGCAAGTTTGCGCTGTGCGGATTTTCGGAGAAGGATTTGTCGGCAAGACAAATGCTTGTTAGGAAATCCGCACACCAAATTTACGATTTTGCCCGCATAGAGCAAACTTGCTGTTATCGGTTCGTGCTATCCTCGCTATTAAGCAGTGTCGGTCAGTATTTGCAATCACTTTATTCAATATCCGATGTGACGCAATTTTTCTCCAAGTTCATCATCAGTTGTTGACCATCCATCTTTGTAAAGTTTGTCCCAACCCCGCTTTCCATTTCCAATAAAGGTTTGAATGGAAATGTTCTTGTTGTTGCTGTCAAATATATCTGTGTTGTCAAACCAAATGCGGAAGTCAATGCTTTTGTTGCTGTATTTGTCTTCTTGAAAATGCAAAACCCCTGTTGCCAGCAGTGTTTTTGTTTTTCTAACGTTACTATCTACTGTCCGCTTAGCGGTGTCCCGAGGATGCCAACTGCAAGTTCTGCCCAAATGATGAAGAGCACTGCGAGAAGAGTTACACAGATTGCGACTCGGTGCTGGATTTTCTTTATCTTCCTTATTACAAGCTCACACATAAGACCTGTGCCGAGCAGTAGGGCACCAGCGACAACAAAATCGAGCAGAGTCCAGTTCACTTCATCTGTGAACTGCATCGCTATTAGTGGTATGAGCAAGAGAAATGCTACTGTGAGCACAATCCCGATAAGTCTTTTGTTCTGCCTAATCAAAAATAATGTTTTCATTTTATTTTGTTTTAAATTAGTTTAATGTTACAAAGCTATGAATTAGCTCGGTCGCCCAAGCATGACCGATAACGTTCAGCGGCGCAACGCAGTGGTTTTTGCCGCCTATCAATGTGTGCCCGACGCTGCTATCAACAAACCAATTTCTCGCGGCGGAGGGCACAACCAAACTTGCGGCAAAAACAATGGAACGAGCACATTATTCCTTTTCAACAAAGCGAGTGTCGTGGTTTGTTAGCTGGCGTTTACTGAATATTACTCAAGTCGAACCGGATCACCTCGATGAATTGTCCCACCTTGCAGGACGGACGCATACACACCAACGTTCACCTGGTTGTGCTGAGCCGCTGTTCGTAGGATGCCCGGATCTTTTGGCAAATCCCCTTGGGGCAGTGTCGTCATTACGCAGCGCGGGCAGCCACCAACGATGTTCAACCGGACGTCAGTTCCTATGGCAAGGGTGCGACCAACCCAACTGTTCTCGAGGAAGCCCTTTTCCCCGGTTGAAGATTCCACCACGATGTTCGGTCGAAACCGTCGAACCTCGAAGCGTCCTTGAGGATAGAGTTCTCGGAGCCGGTCGATTGTTGCAGTAGTCAACAGATGAACAACAGCAAAATCAAAGAATGTACCGGCGGGCATGGACTCGTCGGTTGTGGTTTCTCTATGGGTGAGGCCATCCATGTCTGGCCAGTACTCCTCGAGACTGGGTGTCTCTGGCGGCGTGGTTCCAAGTGCCACCTCTCGTTCGAGCACGTTGGAGAGAATCTGGTTGAGGTCCGACTGTTCGGTGGTAACTATGTTCCCATCCGGCAAAGTGAGTCGGACTGGGGGAATATGTGCACCCTGACGGGGGGGTTCAACGAAGGCAGCCCGGAAGTTGAACAGCTTTGCCCACTTCTGAGGGTTCTTGGCGCTTGCTACCTTTCCTGTGCTCAGATCGATGAGAGCGTAAGCACGATCTCCGATGACCCCGCGTTGAGTGACGACAGCGGCATTCAGTTCTTCTCCCATCATGGACTTTACCGGATATCGCCAGAGAGAAACGACTGAAGCAACATGTGCTTGGCTGTTTGACATGATTGTATCTCCTTCACAATGGGAATGATTATTTGAGTTAATCTGATCGCCGTAAATGCCAGCTAACGTCCTTTGTAAAAAAGACATGCCGTTGCGAACCTACGATAGAATAATCCTCTGTGAAGCAACGGCATGTAATGAGCACTATAACTTTTCATACGATAAAGCGAATGACTTTTTTACAATTGTTAGTCGTAGTTTGCTTACGTCAGAAACTCAATGTGAACATGTCTGCATATCCAGTATAGACAAAAACTGAGTGTCTCAGGGTATCACGCCCAATAAGACATTGAATATGTTGTCCTTGCAAAGGAGCTGCGATGACTGTCGTTTCAATTACAACTTGGTTTGGCAGAAGCAGTCGTACGAGGTATTCAAAACAAGATACATTTGTTGAGGAAGGTGTATTAATTGAGGTCACTCCTACGGGATTTAGTCCAAGTCGCTGAGGAATATCGTCTCGGATAACTGTACCAGACGCACCCGTATCAATCATTGCCAATGCAGATACAGGAGCCGGAATTGCTTTATTGGATTTTTGTAAGATGCCTTCGAGAATTGAACCGATAACCAGGCGAACTTCCACAACTGGACCAACCGCTTGTAAATTTGGAACCTGAGTTGTGAAGGATGGCATCCTAGATCGCTAGAAGGTTCGAGGTGAAATTCTGTGGGGTTTCTACTTCAAGGATTTGTTTTACCAGGAAAGGAACGTTCCCAAACCTTTCGTAGCCTTGCCGAATAGCATCGAGTTTGTCTTCAAAGATACCTACAATCTTATCATCTTTAACGAGAGCAAACTTACCCTTAGAATTACCAAGCAATTCACTGCGATGTAATTCGTATGTCCTAATTTCATTATCTAATTGATTAGTCATATAGCGATAACTCCTTTCTGCGACCCTTATGAATTTTAATGAAATTTACTCTTAAAAGCAATTCCAGCAAATTACGGCTAACGTCCACCAAAAGCACGCAGTCCCGCTTGCCGCATTTTAATAACAACTAATTTATCGCGGGCCGCGGCAAGCGGGATTGAGCGAACTCTATGTTTGAACATGAATCAATTTCGCCTTATCAAAAGATGGAGCGTCGTTGTTGGGCGTGTTATATGCCGTTTGCGGCGCATGTCGATCAATTGATAACCTCGGTTATGAATGTTGGAAAGTACCGATCTCTCAGCAAAAAACTAAGATAGAGAAGACTCTTGTCTCTGATTGACACCGAGTTAGCCTTGCTTTCATGAGCAATCATCTTGCTGTAGTCTTGACGGTGCTCTAGTGAAAACTCGCCGTCTGTTGATGTAGTTATCTGTTCATGGTCGTGGATGAATAATGCCTCATCGGTTAGGATATGGTAGAATTCAAAAATAGCCTCCACCGCACGTAGATCGTTCGCTATTCCTTCAAAGAGTGATTTGTCTCCCACTATGTAAGACATATCCAAGCAAGCGCAAGCGGAGAAACCACCTGCATGTCTCTGGAACGAAAGACCTTCAAGCTGCTCAGATAGTAGTTGCTCAATTTCCCCTTGGAGGTCGGTTCCTATTGGTGCGATTCCAAGTTCACCATATCGATCACACAACCAAACACATGCGTTGTTCAAAAACCGTTTCAGCCGATCGATCTCGTTGAGTTTAAGCAACGCCATGGAGACAAGAACGATCGTTATCGCATAGTTGTCGCTGATTATCCGGTGGGAACCTTTCTGCTCGTCAAGGATTCGAAGCAAGAAGGACCCAACATCCTTGTTTGGTTTGGATGATGTAAGGACAAAAAGAGACAGGAGTTCCAAGCTGCGCAAGCAAGAGAGTGGGTGATAGAAGATTGCAAACACGCCCTCGAAGTCGAGGAGGTACGGTTTGGACGCATCATAAGTAGCCTTCGCTTTCTCAAGATGCGATAAGACAATCTGGTCGGAATATTCCTGAATCGTACCACAGTAACCCTCAAATGCCCGATTCTTCGTCAGAACCCGAACGAGCGAGGCTAGAATGAGGCTTGCCTCATAATGCCTGCCCTTATCGTATAGGAGTTTTGAAAAGAAATATGCCTCGAAAAAGACTTGAAGCCGGTTGATGGAATTGGTCCATTCAAGATCAAGCCAGTTTTTTGTGTATGCTTCAATATCGTAGAAACTCAGGAGGTCGTCACTGCTAATCTGGGAGTAAAGTTTGAAGAACCTTCCAGCAAATTCAGGTGAGCGATGTAGTTCGAAGAATGGATCGATGCCTATCTCCAAGAAGTCCGCCGTAAGTTGCGGCTTTTCCCATGTCTGGACTGGGGTTGCGCGAAGAGTATCACGAACATATTGGTTAAACTCTTGAAATGCGATACTCGCAGAGGATTGAATGGCGCCCGTGCAGACAAAGATAACTTGGTAGGAAAGCGAGCGGTCGAAATTCGGATGAGAGAGTTTATTCGTTAATGCCTCGACTAATTGTGGCTGAACTTCCGACCTGAATCGAGATAGGTTGACGTCGCCAGCTTTCACCTGAAATGAGTATTGGATTTCTGCATTCTCTCCCCTGAACTTTGCAATCACGTCCTTTCCGTATTCGGTGGCGCCATGAAGCAGATGCACGTCATAGAATCCCCGCAGCTGGAGAAGTTCCATGAATGGCAGAAAAAATTGAAGCTCTTTAGTGGATGTAAGATAATCGTCGATAACGCTTCTTAGCATGGAATTCACGCCTCTTGATCTCGATGATGCGCTTGTTGCGTTCTTCTTGCTCAGGTGTGAATTTAATGTTCACCAACTTTTGAAACAGATCGGGTCCAGCGATAATCTGTGGCAGAACGGGTTCATCTTTTTCGTCAAACCTAATTGGAAGTCTTTCCAACATGTCCAAGATCATGTCCGCACTCGGTGGTTTCTCCTTTGCGTTGAAGACATTGCCTGTTAGTTGAGTTACGGTATCAAGCGTCCGATACATCATTCTGTGCATCTCTGCTACATGTTGCTCAGTAAATTCATAGATGCTTTGAGCAAACACCCCCATGTCGAAATTCACAATCGTTGCGTGAGATATCTCGATTGTAAGTGCCACCTTGTTCAAAGGGGTCGTCGCCTCTTTGCCATTCTCTTCGTATCGGAATCCCCCTGCGTGAAGAGTCCTTACCGATCCTATTTGGTTGAGTATAGGATCGAGCGACACCATGTATCTCGAATACTTACGAAGTATGTCCGCTTCAATGTCTCGTTGTCTCATAGATGATTACTGGCGCCGCAAATGGCATATAACGTATGCACAAACCACGCCGTTGTTTTTGCCGCTATAGCTTGCCCCGATGTTTTTTTTTCGGGGCAGGCGTAACTGATGCGGCGACAGCCACGCTATCAAAAGATCAATTCTCCCCGCGTGGCTGGCGCTGCAAACCAACCCCGCGGCAAAAACAATGGAGCGACATCTATAATCCTTATCAACAAATGGAGCGCCGTGCTTACGCTTGTTAGCCGCCGTAGCCGCTGAAGATTGTTCAAGTAGAGTCCATGACTTCGGGCCACATTAACCGTATGAGTTCGTCAAGGGAAGAAACCCCGCAAGTACGAACTTTGATTCCGTTGTTTGAAAGAAGATCGGAAACTTCACGTTCAATGGATTTGGCAAGATAAAGTTCATCGGTGTTATGAGCAAGGGGTGATTGTTCGCTTGGCGTGAGAACTTCTACAAGCATGCCGAAGTAAGAAGAAGGAACGGGGCGGATGTTCTGGAACAAATCGACCTCACCGATAAAAAGAGTACCAGGTCTAATTTGCCTTTGAAAGTATGAAGACAACATACTCATCGCCAGAGGCAAATCGAGAGTTACATGGTACGGACGTCCGCCAGGCAAAGCACAGTTTATCTCAAATGTCAAATCCGAGATATCAATGTCGTGCAAGTTACTGATTATCCCTACCAATTGGTTGAGTTTCTGCCACGGCAAGTATGGTGCTTTGATACCTGGGCGATCACCGTACTTCGGAAGCTTGACTAATGCTTGCACTTCAATGAGGTCCCCTGGATCACCAGGCAAATATCCAAATGCTTGGCTTGCTCTTGCTTTCACGTGCTTCGACTTTTCAAGACAGCCGTCGTTTACCATGATAAGCGTAAGCGGTTCGTGTCTTTCTGCACCGAAACGGTTCTTCGGTACAAATAGAGGCCGCAAACGCATCGCCTTCCGAAGGTAAAGGACGCAATCGACATTGTGTTCAAGACTGCGTGGGCCTGCGATGGCGCCTGCTTTTGTAATGTGACCGATCAAAAGAACCGTGATTCCATGTTCCTTTGCCCATCGATTGAATTCATAGAGCCTCTGGTACGGTTTAGATGACGTTGGCGAAGTTCCTAGGCCTTGGAGCGAGTCGACTATGATAAGCTTCACGTCTTGATAAGACCCTGTTCCACCCAAGACTTGACGGGCCAAAAAGTCTGGGAGTGCGTCCATACCTGATACGCTGGAATCGATGACAAGATTATTTTGTGCTCGCTCTTCTGTGCCATCAGTTTCGATCTTCTTCTGGGCTTTCTTGAGACCGTCTTTGAGTGTCAGCGTTTCTGGTTTGCTGAGCTTTTCCCCGCGGCGATGAGGGAAAATCTGAGATTCAACTTTTTGCTTAATGTCTGAGGGTGATTGCTCAAGGGCAAGGTATATCACTTTGTATCCATAGCTTGCGAGATCGACAGCGAATTGTAGAGCCAATGTCGTTTTCCCGCCACCTGGAGGGCCGCTGAGAAGATAGATGCCACCGCGTGCAAGACCAGGATGGTTGGTTGCCTCACCAAACCAGGAAATTGAGCGTAGTTTCATGTACTCATGTTGCTCTGCCTTGATCTCAATAAGTTTCGGCATGTTGGTTCGTCCCTTTGAATGGAAGAAGGAAATCGCTGAGAATCGCTTGTTAGTTCTCTCTATTTCCCTCTTCCGTCATAAATTCGTCGAACTTTTTCCATCCGATCTTGTAACCGTGCTCATGATCGCGAGGAACCCACACCAACGCGCCTTTTGAAACCTTAAGAGTGCCAAATTTCCTATCGTCCTTTCGGACAGAAAACTCTATGTCGGATTTCCCCAGCTCGCGCTCCGGAACGGAGAATTTGACCTTGTGTGCCATGATAGACTCCTCAGAATATTTGGTTTGTTGATTGGGTCGATTTGTGTCGCTTGCAAATCGAGAGCCAGCGGCTATGGCGGCTAACGTTTCGGCAAACAACGCCGCCGTTTTGCGAACTATCAAATGACAAATTCATCGTGAGTAAAACGGTGGAACGAGCACAACTAAGTTTCTTACCAAGCTTTAACATAGCCATATCAAATGAGCGAGTGTCGTTGTTTGCCGTGTTATGCGCAGGCGTGCGGCTCTTCGTTGAATGAGTCAACGCCCCGATTTGATCTTATCTCCGCTCTTATATTGATACGCTGGTGACTCAAGCACGACGAATTTGATCAGACTGTTCGTGGCCTCCACAACCTTGATCTTGGTATTTCTGAACGTGATAACGGGATCGTCGCTTATATCGTATGTGAGTTCCTGAGTGAAAGAAGGACGTGCGTAACCATTGGATTCTTCACGATAGAAAACCTTGATAACTTGACCCTGTTTGCCAGAGTAAGTTAGTGTTTGCGCAAATGTGCCAAGTACAGTCCCGTACACGTCATTCTTGTACATCTCGGTCCAGTTGAGCATTTCTGCTCCGACATTTGCAACCATCACCTTGTCCTTCTCAAAGTTGTAGGTGAGGTAATGGCTGTTTGCTAATCCGCATCCCAGGAGAACGATTGGGAGACTGACGATGGCGAAAAGTAGAATGACTTTCATAAGAGGGCTCCTATTGTGCAAGTTCAATTGGTATTCGTATTTCACTTTGGAGTTCAGGGCTCCCGCACGCTTGCGCATAACGTATCGGCAAACAACGCCGTTGCTTTTGGCGCTATAAACGATCAATTCTCTCGCGCCAAAAGCAATGGAGCGACAACAATAATCCATTTCAAATGATGGAGCGTCGTTGTTTGCCGTGTTATGCGCAGCGGCAGTTTATTACGTTATCAGCATTCTTGATGAGAAACAACTTGATTTCAAGCATGCGAGAGCTAGTTTTTTCTTGGTGCTTCTCTTGAGGCCACGGAACCCGAAGCAAGGAACATTAAACCCAAAAAATATTCTTCGACATTAAGCTTCTCAACGCGCTTTGCCAGGATTCGCCACGGTTCATATTCCGGGAGCGGAGTGGTCGGGAAAGAGAACAACCGGTGCGCCATTCGCAACAAGGGGTTTAAGATTGTTCCCAAAGCATTGTTCGAATACTTGTATCCGAAGGCAGCAACTTGAGCATTCTCTCTTAAATGTGGAAAGATATTGTCCAGAGCCTCTTGGGAACCATAGACATCAGCCGCAGCAAACATGAGTGCGCCGTCAAATGTACCTGTGAGTTGAATAGTCCGGGCATCGGCCTCGATGACTTGGACATTTCTCCACACGTTTCTTGCTATACGCCTTCTTGCGTTCATGGCGACTTCGGGGCTAATCTCGACGCCGACCACTTCACCTGACGGGCCTACGGCATCAAAGAGGTACGGAAAACTCCCGCCCGGCCCGCAACCCATATCGAGAACTCGATCGCCCTGCTTTAGATTAAGCAACCCGACTGCCTTTTGACGCACAGGTTTAATGAAGGAAGGGTCGAAATCTGGAAAAGGTCTGATAAGATAAACAAGATATCGAGCATAAGGTGGTGTGATGTCTTTTCGCTCTTCTTTCATTCAAATGCTCCTTGCTCTAAGTGAACTGCCGTTGCGCATAACGTCTGGCGGCAACACGCAACGGTTTTGCGAACTCATAACAATTAATTTCCTGTGAGCAAAACCGTTGAGCTTCCAAGATTAGTCCGAGGGCGTCGTGTTGCCGCCTGTTAAGCGCAGTGCGCCACAAAAAAGATCAATTAGATAAATCCTATTGTTGTTTCTCAAGGGCAGCGTTGACATGCTCTTGATCGAGACCGTACCAATTACCAGTTGCGGCATCAACGATTATGGGTACTAAACCAAACAGAACATCGAGAGTTGAATTTACCACTGTCCGCCCCACTATTGCCAAACCGATGTTAGTGGTTCGTTGTTTTTTCTGTCGGACTAGTTTGATTTTTTCTATATGTCAACTTGGATATTGTTTCTTTCTATGTTCAATGGAATTTTTCACCATTTTGGTTAAAATACTTGTGTCAATGTCTTCAAGTCTTTGAATATAAATACAGCCTTTACCTGTTTTATGCTTTCCAAATTTCGATAGCAATTCTTCTCTTTTGTCGAAGTTAGATCCAAGATATAAAGTAATAGCATTTGCCCTTGATGCAATTCCTGCAAGTGGTGCACTCCCTTCGCGTCCGCTTTCATATTTGTAATGATAAATCCCAAAACCTACAATGCTTGTTCCCCACATTTTTGGTTCAAGTCCTGTATGTTTAGTTATCAGGTCAATTATTGTCGAAAAGTCTTTACGTTTTTTCTCGTCAGTGATTGTCGTTAAAAAGTCGGCAACACTATTTTGAGTTTCTATTGTTT
>JACQVI010000170.1 GCA_016209795.1 Ignavibacteriota bacterium | reverse complement strand
TTACTGTGCTGTTAAAGGTTCACCGATGACTGAGAGAAAATCAGTGTATTGATGCATGTTGTAGAAATCAGCATTGGTGAGTTGATCGAGACGGTAACGCAGTGCAACAGCAGCTTTTAAGGCTTTTACTGCTTCCTCTTTCCTCTTTTCATCGATGCTTTTTTTCTTCACTGAAAACATTTGCACAGAATACATCTGAGCAATCTTGTATTTCACGTCATCACTTGTGCTATCAAGCTCCGAAGCTTTCTGTGCAAACTGAACAGCTTCACGATAGCGTCCCAAGCGAGTCAGGGTTAATGCAAGGGATACCAGTGCCCTAGCATTCTTATACTGTGTTTTGAGTCGATCCTTAAGAAGCTTCTCTAGCTTGTTGAGGATATCGTTCGCTTCTGGTACTTTGCCTATCACCTGTAGCAAGCGAGCGTGTCGGTACATGGTGAGGTCATCATTGGGATTTTCTGCTAAACGTCGTTCAAAAGCGGCAACAACTCTATCACCATATGTGAGCAGTAGCTGCGCATCGCCCATGATTGCATCTGAAATAGGACCAGCAAGGTACTCTGTAGAATCATTGACAAGCAGAAGTGCAGTCTCGTGGTACCAGAAACCCTCATCAGTACGTCGCTTGAGCTGGTACACACTGGCATACGTCTGGAGAACTTCGGGATCTCGTGGGTTTAACTTGTATGCGTTACTTAGTGCTTCCAATGCTTTTTCCTCTTGACCTATTTTCAGAAAGATTTTTGCTTTTTCAAAATGAATGGTTCCATTGTTCGGAGCGAGCTTTAGTGCAGCATCAAATTGCTGGAGTGCCGAACCATAGCTTCTTTGTTCCGCATAGACTTTGCCTAAAGCGATATATCCGGCATCATTAACAGGATCGATACTGATGGCGCGTTCAGCTGATCGTTCTGCCTGTGCTAGAAGTGTATTGTTTGCTAACCAGCCTTGCTCGAAGCCCGAAGTCATAATGAGAGAAGACACTGCGTGAGCATCCGCGCAATTTCCGTCCTGCTGAATCGCTTGATCAAAGAGCTCTAAAGCATTCTGCATACTTGTCGGTGTGCGACGGTGTAGTAAATCCAACCCACGAAGGTAGAATACGTATGCATCCGGGTTTAGGCTCTTTGGTTGACGTGCCAAAGCGTCTTCATCTCTAATATCGAGTGCTTCAACAAGATGATCGGCAATGTCGTGAGGAAGTTCAGACAAGGTTGCAGGTGCTCTTTCATAGCGCCGAGACCAGCTAACGTTTCCTGCTGAATCGACCAGCCGTACATCAACAGAATAAAGATCGCCTAAACGAGCAAGGGTTCCCTGAAGAGCGTACACATACCCAAGCTCAAACACTGAGCGATAAAAATTGGATGAATACTCCGTTAGCCTATACGCCGAAGAGTAGCCCATTGGAGCTGCGTATTTAAAACGCTGTAGTTGATGTGCAACTTCCTCTGCAAGTGAGGAACCAAGAATTTTTTCCTCCAAGACAGCAGACTGGCTAGACCAGGGTAAGACTGCAATTGTCACGGGGGCTTGGAAGACATCCTTCTTGTGCTTGGTAAGAAACACGATTCCAATACTGATTACGACAAGCAGAACGGCAGCCATAATAATTCGTGTCACGGTCTTCTGCTTTGCTTCTTTTTCTGCACCTATCGGCGGGACAGCTTCTCCCTCTTGTGTTTTTCTTCTTGATAATTTTGTTTCTCTCTTTGCAAGTGCTTCTTTGATTTTAATTTCAAGTTTGTGAGCTTCCGGATTCTCTGGATCAATAGTAAAGACTTTTGTTACTTCAATGAGTGCATTGTGAAAATCTTCATTCTTAAACAAGTTCCTGGCATTAGCATTCAAAGACTGAACGCGTGCTTGGTCCAGCAGTTCTTGTCGGCGTCGTTCTTTTTCTAATCTGATTTCTTCTTCGAGGCGAATTCGTTCTACCTGCTGTTGCCGCTGCTCTTCTAATTTCCTGAGTTTTTCTTCCTCTTCTTTTTTTTGTGCTTCTCTTTCAAGGAAGAGACGCTCTTCTTCGGCTTTCTTGCGAGCTTCTTCTTCGAGGCGTTTTCGTTCTAGCTCTTCACGAACTTTGCGCTCTTCGAGTTTTCGCTGACGTGTGAGGAGTTTCTTTCGGCGTTCTTCTTCGAGCTTCTGCTGAATTTCGCGTTCCGTATCTTTGAATGAAAGTTCTGCCTGCTGTCGAAGTTCTTTTGCCTCCTTCAGTTTTTCTGTACGGAGTTTCTCAATCTTCGTGCGACGTTTCGTCAGAAGTTCCTGTGCACGCTGTTCAATTTCTTGGTCAAGGCGATGAGATTCCTCATCAAACGCAAGACGGCGCGCTTCGTCAGCTTTTTGTTTTAATTCCTCTGTCCGTTTCTGAAT
>JACQVI010000175.1 GCA_016209795.1 Ignavibacteriota bacterium | reverse complement strand
TGTAAATTTTTTGCTCTGAGAAATTGATGCTGTCTTTAAACCCATACCAAATCTTCCTAAATCTTTTTGATCACGGATGTCAAGAGGATTTTTGCTGCCTGGTCGCATAGCAATTATCAGTTCCTCGTTGGTCATTCCACATCCATCATCAATAATTGAAATAGTAGTTGCTTCGCCGTTCCATTCGTAATCAACCCAAATATTTTTTGCTTCTGCTGAAATTGAATTGTCAATTATATCGGCAATGGCTGCTTCAGTCGAATATCCGATTGCACGGAAAGTTTCAATCATTGAACTTGCTTCCGGTTCCGCGTTCGCTTTTTCGTACTTTGAGTAATCAATCATGGAATTTATTCAAGTCATTTTCACGAACAAGCCAGTTAATCTGAATTACGGTATGGATATCCTTTCGGGCGATAAGTTTACAACCTGGATTTTTGATGAACTTTAATTCAGGTGCCTTTTCAATGTTTCTTACTAGGCACAAGAAATAATCATCTCCTTTCTCTAAGGCCGTTCGCCATTCTTTATCGGTAAAAAGAATGCCGCCGAACATTTGTGAAAGTCCTTTTACCTCCACAAACTTTTCACTTTTAGTGGATATGATCTTAAAATCAAATCCACAGCCTAAGTCTCGAACATCTATCAAATCACCGACAAAAGAGGGATCCACACTGTTTGAGAACCATTTAATGAAAAACTCCTCCGCTTTCTTGCCAGTGGGCGATCTCAAGATGAATGTATATTCCTTCCTTCCACGTTTCGGTGAATGGCTTGCCAGAGAACGAACCATGTTTTCCGCAATATCTGAGTTCCCAAACTCGGCATCATTTAAGATATCAAGAACGACCCCTCTAATCGCCGATTCGTCTAGTTCTTGAAAAGCTTCAACGACTCTTATTCTGCTAGGGCTCATTGGCCTTTGGTACCAACCCACCCTGAATCGGTGGAGGGGATCAAATTCGTCGCGCCAGTTCTTAAGTGTATTGCACTTTACTCCCAAGCGTTTTGACATATCATCAAAAGCTTTCTTCTGCGTCTCATAACCTAAGGATTTGACCGCGGCTTTATCAAACCTGGAGAGGTAGTAAGCAACAATCATTGCAAGGATTCTTTGTGTCGTCATTTTCTAAGTCAGTGTGCCTTCAACACGAATCTATTAATCAGTGATGAAGTATCTCAGATACAATTCTGGCTATCTGTAGTGCGAGTAAAGGCGGAACGGCATTACCAACTTGTACGTACTGTGAGGTGCGCGGTCCGCAGAAATAGTAGTTGTCGGGAAAAGTTTGCAGCCTAGCTGCCTCCCTGACTGTCAGGCTTCTGCACTGTGACGGATCCGGGTGAATGTAGTAGTGGCCGTCCTTTGAAATGTGGCTCGTAATCGTACGTGCCGGCTCATTCCAAAGCTGGACACGGAATCTGTCGGCGAAATTGCTTTCGGATACATCCTTTTCTACGCTCCTGTGGTCCGGCAGGAGCTGTGATGGGAAATCGGATAGCTTGGGAGAAACTCCATTCACCTTCGCGTAGCATGCAGCGAAAACATAGCGGAACAAGTCGCTCGTCATGTGTGAGCGGGAAGAGTGGTTGCATGTCCCTTCGATGGATGGATCCAAGTACCATCGCTTGCTGTAAGAGACAGAGGGCTTCCTCGTTACAAACTCGCTGCCTCTGTCGCACTCCGGTGAGCGCAAATTTCGGATTATCCTTTTTACTTCGGCAGCAACCCTACCATCACTACCGTGGAGCAGACCGTTTGAGAGAAGAGCGGCAAGAGCCTTTCTCCACTGCTCGGCAGAGTCGATTTCTTCAGAAAGTCCGCCTCTGAGACGAGGCAATCCTTTGAGAACGCGTGCTGCCTTCACCTGCTCCTTCTTCTTAGTCAGAAGGGATGGCAGGATATCGATGTCGGTTCTGATTCCGAGCAGAATCAATCGATGCCGTGACTGGGGAATTCCGAAGTCTTCCGCTCTGATGACGAAGTCATCAGGAGTGAAAGCGAGCGTACCGTCGAGTTCCCGGTCTCCGGGTGTGACCAGAGAGTAAATCTTGTAGCCCGGACAACTGAGTTTACCCATTCCGTTGCCGTTAAGTTTCCTGTACGCGGCAACCGGGTCGGAGAGATCGGCAAGAATCTGTTCGATGATCTTTCGTTCACGAATCTCAGCAGAGAGCAGGCCCTTGACGTTCTCCATGATGAAAACCGGAGGATTATGAACGGCGAGGATTCTGTAGTATTCACGGTAGAGATACACACGTGAATCCTTAGGATCTATCCCTCCCCGACGTGATCTTCCGACAAGGGAATACGCTTGGCACGGAGGTCCTCCGATTAGTACCCATTTATTTGATCGACTAATAGCTCTGCGAATCATTCTGTCAACATTCTCAGGGAGCTCCTTACCAAGTTCTGCAAGCCATACTTCCTTTTTTGTTTTTGCCGCTTGTTTCGGAAATGCTACGAAAAGTTGTTCGAGTGTTATTTTCCCTCTAAGAAAAAAGTAATATTCTCGCGGAACTTCACTTGATTCAAATTGCCGAAAGAAGGACCGCAATAGTAGAGTTTGATGTGCGAAAATATCTTTCTCGATCGAGAGAGCGATATTGAAAAGTCTCTTTTTGTGCTCTGTTAAAGAGGCAAATCCTTCGCCAAGGCCGCCCGGACCCGCGAAAATGTCGGCGACTGGTATAGTCATGTAGTTACTTATTTAAGTTCTGAAAGTAATCTTGACAGAGTTTTTTCTTTCTTACGAAATCGTAACTCACATTCCCAGATGATTATTACTTTCCAACCAAGTTTTCTTAGTTTCCTACGTTTCGCTCTATCATTGAACTTGTTACCTGATATTTTCGTGATCCACCAATTCGTTCTTGTCTTCGGTATAACGAAATATTTGCAACCTGTGTGACCATGCCAGAAACATCCGTTAACAAAGATAGCGGTTTGTTGCTTCCTCAATGCAAGATCGGGCTTGCCAGGTAATTTATTATGATTGACACCAAACCTAATACCCTGTGAGCGAAGGAACTGGCGAACCAGAATCTCTGGTTTTGTGTTCTTGCTCTTGATTCGGCTCATATTGTAACTTCTTGTTGCGACTGTGTGAACGTCAGTCATAATCGGCTCTGAATGCAACAAATATACAAAAAGTTTCTTATATTCGCATCTTGAGTTTCCTAAATTCTAATGACCCTAATGTCAATACGTAACAATATTGAGAAGGCCGAGTCGCTTCGGGCGAAGCAGAGGGAGAGCGAGAAGGAGCTGGAGAGTTTGTTTAACAGCTTGATGCAGAGAGCTTTCAGTGGGGAGTTGGTGGGATAATCAACTATTTTTTATTTGTAATCAAGAAACTATCTATGCTTTCAGAGATTTTGGCACAAAACTTAAGTGTGGTATTTGTTGGAACGACTGTTTCAGAGACGTCGGACGAGCTTGGGTTCTATTATTTGGGTCCGAATAACCGGTTCTGGTTTCTGCTTGAATATGCCGGCATCACACCGATGTCCGTAGTCTCCCTTTCGGAACGCAAAGTTTTAGTTGACGCCAAAAAAGATAGAGTGCTTAATGAGATGTATAAGAAACTCTTCTTCGAGAAAAAGGAGGCACAATTATTGAAGCATCGCATCGGCTTGACCGACCTCAACCGACGACGGGTCGTCAGCAATGACGACGATCCTGCAGCAGAACCCATCATGGATGATATTCAGAAGTTTGTTAGAAAAGTGGAAAAGTACCGACCGAAGATCATTGCCTTTGTCACAAAGATGGAGATCTTTGAGAACTGTTTTAAGCCCCTCTATCCATCGGTTAACCGACAAAGAGGGAAACAAGACTTCTTGATCGGTAATTCAGAAGTCTGGCTCCTCGGCAGCACCGGTGGGCGTGTAAAAGATACTGACGCACTGGAGCAAGTGTTCGAAGACCTTGCGGAACGCCTCAGCCATTTGGAGAAAGAGGGCGTTTAAAAGTGGAAGTTGGTGGGATAATGATGGCAAAACCAAAAGAAGATCAACCGCAGGTAATCCGTTGTCCAGAACTGCAAAAGCAGTGAGAAGTAACTCGTGAAGCGTGAAAAGTGGACATAAACTAACAAAAAAAAATCGGTCGGAGACACCATGGACGATGAAAAGAAAGAAGCTCAGCCAGAACTGAGTGAATTCAAAGGGAAACCCGTCCTGAGGATTCCGCTTGTTGACAATCCATCACCCGATGTCACCTGGCATTGGCTGGCGTTTGGGAAGAACAAAGCGAAAGCGATCGTGAAATACTTCGACGCAATCAAGAAGTTCGCGGAAGAGTGAGAAGGAACTAGAGAATCTGTTTCAGAGCCTGATGCAGAGGGCGTTTAGAGGAGAACTTGTATCTTGACCCCTCCCTTCGCTCCGCTCAGGGCAGGCTTTTAATTCCCCTCTTGTTAAGGGGGAGACAAAGAACGTGAACATGTTTCGAGATAATCGATCTTATAGGTGTATATGCCACAACTGCGAGAACTTCGACGGTTAAGGGAGGGGAGGATCATCGCCGGAGTGTGTGCAGGAATTGCCCGTTGGCTCGGCTGGAATCCGACTACTGTGAGGATTCTTTTTGTCGTAGGCTCTTTCCTGCCAATCATTCCTGGATTCCTGGTCTATCTGGTTCTCTGGCTGGTCCTACCTCTCGATGATCGACAGAAATGAGTTGGATGCGGTGCGACGAGCCGGGGTCGGGAGACTTTACACTCCAGTCCCATATCCACAATCTTCCCACACTGCGTAGCTCAAGCTCGAGAACGTGAACGCTTTCATATCGAACTCATCCCCACCCCTTCTCTTAACAAAGAGAAGGGAGCACTGAAACGTCCCTCTCTATGTAAGAGAGGGACTATAGGGTGAGTTCAGCTTCTCACACCGCATCGCTCAAGCTCGAGAAGGTAAACTCCTTAACTTTCAATGCTGGTATCAAATTGACCGAACCGGCAAACTGCATTCGCTCGACTCTCGACATCATCTCAGTGTTTTTTAGCATCGCAACAGGACTTTCGTTGAAGCGGAAGTTCTTGATTGGGTATGCAATTTCCCCGTTCTCAATCCAGAATGTTCCATCACGAGTTAAACCGGTGAGTAGCATTGTTTTCGGGTCAACGTCACGGATGTACCAGAAACGTGTCACCAGAATTCCTTGCTTGGTTGAAGCAATCAAATCGTCCACTGAAGCGTCACCGCCTTGCATAACGACGTTGCTTGCAAAGGGGACAGGCTCTTTTCCTTGTCTCTCCGCCCAGTAGCGCGAGTAACGAAGATTCTTGAGTATTCCGTTTTCTATCCACACAGTTTTGCGTGATGGAAGCCCATCTTCGCTCCACGGAAAACCAGGTGCATTGGGATACGCTGGGTCGGTCGTAATGTTCACAAAATCAGGGAAGAGCTTCTGTCCGATTTTATTTTTCCCTCCTGCCTCTGCGAAGAAACTTCGTCCTTCGTCTGCGCTTCGAGCATCGAAACGGAAGGCAAACGAGCTAAGTAAGTCCATCACAGCTTGCGGCTCCAATACGACAGCGTATTTCCCCGGCTCGACAGCCTTGGGATTGACCGACATCGAAGCTTTTTCAATCGCACGCACAGACGCTTTCCTGCCGTCAAATTTAGTTACGTCATTATGTCCGCTGCTTGCCCAACCAGAACCAGAGCCGTCTTGTGTTCTCGCTGTGATGGAGTAATCTATGCTTGAAGATGTATGATCGGCAGTGAGTCCTTTGTTGTTAGCAAAGAACGAAAATCCTGCACTGTTCTCGACGAATCCAGCCGCTATAAGATTTTTTGCCGCTGCAAGCTCGATACAATCCTTCGCTACGTTTGCACGGTACTCAGGTGAAACATCGGCGGTGGATAGATAATACGCTTTCACATCGGGATACGTTTGAGGACCCAGAGGCGGCATATATTCGGGATCTTCGGGAGCGAGTTTGGCTAATTCTTCTGCACGTTGAACCGCCTCTTGCAGCGATTTATCATCGAACTGATTGAACGAATACCTTCCTGTCTTTTTCCCAAATGTAACTGAGATTGAAATGGAAGTATCGTTCGACGTTCCGCTTGTCGTAACGGTGTTACGAGCGAAGCGGAGATTGGATGACGATCCGCCGTTGATGGAAATTGCTACGCCATCGGCTTTTGTGAGAGCAAAAATTTTCTCTGCAATCTTTTGTGCTTTTTCTTTGGTCATCATACCTTTCTTCCTGTGTTGAGAATGTTAATCTGTCGGAACCGAGCGGGGCAGCAGCCGTGACTGACGGAGTTACTCTGTCCTGGCTCTCCCTTGCCATCACTGAACGAGCCGCCAAGGTAGTATTCTTCGTCGCTGCAAATCGCATCGCACGAGTTCCAGAATTCCGTTGTTTTTGCTTGATAGGCAACATCTTTTAACATCTGGTTGATCTTACCCTTCTTGATTTCCCAAAACGTCTGACCGCCGAACTGGAAGTTATACCGCTGCTGATCGATGCTGTAGCTTCCACGACCTTTGACCATGATAGCGTCTTCTGTATCGGCAATAAGATCGTTGAACGACAATTTTTTCTTTCCCGGCTGCAGAGAAACGTTGGGCATACGCTGGAAGGGGATGGACGACCAGCTATCCGCGTAGCTGCAGCCGTGCGACTCTTTGTGCCCAAGGCTATGTGCCTGCTCTCGGATTGTCTGATAATCGACAAACATTCCGTCCTTGATGAGATACCATTCTCTCGTCTTTACACCTTCATCATCGTAGGCACAGGTGGCGAGCGCATCTTTTTGATTTTTGTCTGCAATCAAGTTAACAATGTCTGATCCAAATTTGAGCTTACCAAGCTTGTCCAGAGTCAGGAAGCTTGTCCCAGCATAGTTGGCTTCATATCCTAATGCACGATCTAATTCCGTCGGATGACCGACTGATTCATGAATCGTCAGCCAGAGGTTTGTTGGATGGAGAATGAGATCACGTTTACCCGGTTCGACGGATTTGGCTGAATGTTTCATCACGGCTTCTTCGGCAGCGAGACGTGCATCGTCCAGAAGAAATTTTTCATCGACGCATTCATATCCTTTACCAATAGGCTCGTTGTAACTGCTGTGGGTCTCAAATTTTCCAGTTTCTTTATTCACGGCTGTAACGGTAAACGCGGGCCACATCCTATACAGTTCCTGTTCGATATACGAGCCTTCCGTTGAAGCAAAGAACTTATACTCCATCGCAATCTGCATGAAGGACGAACAGAATGAGGCTCCTTTTACTTTCAGTGCTTCTTCATTGATGCGTAGAAGCAATGCAACTTTCTCAGAAATTGGAATGTCGAAGGGATTAATCTTGATCGGGGTTTTCCAAACATCCTGATAGGGTGGGACTGGTGCTAATTGTACTGGCTCTTTCTGTAAGAACCTGTTTGCCTTTGCGATGAGTACCGCTTCTTTCGCAATTCGTGCCACCTCATCCTTCGTGACGTTGCTGCTTGCAGCAAAGCCCCATGTACTATCAACGAGGACACGAATGCCGAAGCCGAAGTTTTCATTGTTTGAAATACTGATAACACGCTTTTCCCGCGTGCTGATGGATTGATTGCGGTACCGATTGATGCGAATGTCGGCATACGAGGCACCGCTCATCTTTGCCGTGTTGAGTGCCTCATCGGCAAGCTTCTTGACGTCAGGGTCCGAGAATTGGGGCGCCGTATCTTGACCATGTCCGAATGGTTTCGGTACGATGAGCATCGCACCGGATGCAGCGGCAATTTTGATAAAGTCTCTTCGATTCATAGAAACACCATGAGTAATGTAAGGAAGATATACGGTTGTTGAAGTATAGAGAATTTTGGTTTGAAAGTCAAAGTAGACACTCGTCTATAAGCTGCGTAAAGAAATGTTTGACTTTCACTCAATTTCCTCGTATTTTCACACTGAAAAATCAACTATGGAAGTAGGAGCCCATATTGTCGTCGGTGGGATGGTTCAGGGCGTTGGCTTCCGGTATTTTGTCTATCATCGTGCAACACGATTAGGACTCAGAGGGTATGTTAGCAACCTCTATAATGGTGATGTAGAAATTCACGTAGAAGGAGATCGTTCACTCATCGAAGAATTGATTAAAGAAGTTAAGGTCGGACCACGAGCAGCACGAGTATCCGATGTGAAGGTTGAATGGAAACAACCCGAATCGGTGTTCAAATCGTTCGATATCCGATAACATCATGCTCAAAAGACAATGCGATTCGGGATAGGATATGATATTCATCGACTTGTGGTCAATCGCAAGTTGATTTTAGGCGGAGTTGAAATCCCATTTATAAAGGGACTCTTAGGCCATTCTGATGCCGATGTTCTTTGCCATGCGATCGCTGATGCCTTGTTGGGCGCAGCTGCTCTTGGCGATATCGGCAAGCACTTTCCTGATAATGATCCTCGGTTTAAAGATATTTCGAGCCTGGTGTTATTAAAACACGTCACATCACTTCTTCAATCAAATAATTACAAGATTATGAATATCGACTCGACAGTAATTCTCCAGCAACCAAAGATTGCACCATTTATTAAAAGGATGAGAGATAATATTGCGCAGGCGCTTGCAATTCAAGTAGATCAGGTTTCCGTCAAGGCGACGACGAGTGAAGAGCTTGGAGTTCTCGGCATGAGCGACGGTGCTGCAGCATATGCGGTCGCATCAATAGCAGAAACACAAATGAATTTAGAATTATGATCGAGTGGATGAAGGAATTTTTGGATGTTGCTATTCAATGGGTAAGTAACAATGCAGGATGGATATTGATTGTTTCATTGGTCATGTTGGTGGTTAGTGTGCTTGCCATACGATTGGTCATTATCAAGTTACCTTCTGATTACTTCCTCGATCAAAAACCATGTTCCGAAAGAAAACTTCATCCAACTCTCTCAGTTCTGTTGCTCGTTCTGAGGAATATCATTGGGTTCATTTTTGTACTTGTTGGACTTATCCTTTCACTACCGGGTGTCGTTGGACAGGGAATTCTGACGCTCCTCCTTGGATTATCCATTATGGATTTTCCGGGGAAGAGAAAACTCGAATTGAAAATTATTAGTCGACGAATTGTCTTTCATACAATCAACTCACTACGAGCAAAAGCCAGTAAGCCGCCGCTGCTACTTCCCGAAGAGATTCCCAACTAAGATTTCATGCACACAATGATCGACTTCCTGTATTCCGTAGACAAGGCTTTATTTGTCTTCCTCAACCAAACGATCAGTAATCCTCTGTTTGACGTGGTTATGCCTTTCTTAACTGATTTGAATAAATCACCAATTGGTTGGTTCCTGTTTATATCGACATGGTTATTGTTTTTGTTGAAAGGAGGGAAAAAGGGTCGGATAGTAGGCTTGATGGTCATTCCTCTCATTCTCATGTCAGATCAGGTTAGCAGCACCGTGATCAAAAATATTGTCATGCGTCCGCGTCCATGTCACGAGGTCGATGGATTCCAGATGTTTGAACAGATACGGCTTCTTGTTCCGTGCGGAAGTGGCTATTCATTCCCATCATCTCATGCAGTAAATAGTTTCGCTTTGGCAACCTTTCTTTCGTATCATTACCGACGATGGGCGTGGGCATGTTTCACATTTTCTGGGCTCATAGCATTTTCCAGAGTGAGCGTTGGTGTGCACTATCCTTCAGATATTCTTGGTGGAGCAATGTTAGGCAATGTGTGTGGTGGTGTCATGATACTCGTACTCAATTACACAGCACGATATAGTTCTTTCTTTGATTCTTCTCAATCGCCAGCAGTAGATCAAAAGTCTTAAGATACAGGTAGCATGCCTTCGACAAAATTTAAAGTCGCTTGTGCACTACTTACTGGGGTAATGCTTGGATGTTCGTTTCCTCCAATGCCAACAGGGGTGCTCGCCGCCTTCGCTTTCGTTCCCTTCTTCATTCTTTTTGAATTCATTCAAAGTTATGGAAGCGCTTTTCGCTATACTTACCTCGCGTTTTTGATCGTTAATGTGATCACGCTGTACTGGCCCGGAGGATTTGTTCATGCTAAAGATCTCTATTTGATGATCAGTGGTGTTTTACTGATCCTTGCACATCCTTTGTTTTTCTGTATTCCGATCTTAGGCTGGATGTATCTTAGGAGACACATCGGAATCAGAGTCTCATTGTGGATGTTTCCATTGATTTGGATTACGTTTGAATATCTCCATTCCTTGTTTGAAATTGGATTCCCGTGGATTACATTAGGAAACACACAAACGTATGATATATCCCTCGTGCAATTTATCTCTTATACGGGTGTCTATGGTCTCTCGTTGTGGCTTCTTCTCATGAATGTGATTGCTTACACACTTTATTCAAAGCTATCGTCTAACGAATTGAAACCTCGCTCAATCAAAACGATCAGTGTTGTTCTTGGTTTATTGATTATGTATTTTTTGCCTAAAATCTATGGCAACTCTATAGTTCAACGTCGCGAACATGTTTCAACGGAAAACCAAGTTCGCGTTGGCATTGTACAGCCCAACATTGATCCATTTGACAAATGGCAAACAACATCAGCTCACCAGCAGATCGGGATACTACAACAACTGACACATGAAGTATCACAACACAACGTCGAACTGGTCATTTGGCCCGAGACAGCAATCCCGTTTTATATCTTAGATCCTCAGAATCGTTCGTATTTGATTTCATTGGAACAACAAGCACACCAGATGCAAAGTAATCTACTGACGGGAATTCCTTATCGTATTTTTTACAAAGAGGGGGATGACATACCTCAAAGCAGTAAGGTAGCAGAAGATGGGAGAAGATACGATTCGTTCAACAGTTCAATGCTGCTTCATCCCGATGATGATGAAATTCAAATTTATTCCAAGATGTTGCTTGTCCCTTTTGCTGAAAGAGTTCCGTTTTCAGAAGAACTCAGCTTTCTCAATGCAATGCAGTGGAATTTCGGATTAGGTGGGTGGGGCATTGGAAGGGATACGACTGTTTTCCGCTTCAAGACAAAGAGTAATCAAGAGGTAACGTTTTCTAATCTGATTTGTTACGAGTCGGTTTATCCTGGTTTTGTTGCAAACTTTGTCCGTAAAGGTGCAGAGTTCTTAACAATCATCACGAACGATAGTTGGTGGGGCAACACTTCTGGTGCATACCAGCATGTTCAATTTGCTCTGTTACGAGCTGTTGAAAACCGAAGATGGATAGCACGATGTGCAAATGGAGGAATCTCTTGCTTCATTGATCCATTTGGTCGTATTTTACAACCAACAAGACTATACACACAAGGCTATATCATTGGAGAACTGGAACCGAGAAACAACTTAACATTTTATTCACGATATGGAGATTGGTTGCCAGAAATTTCATTAATGATTTGCGGTTTTTTCTTTGCCGCAGCAATGGGAAAAATGTTTTACCTTAAATATCGAATGAAAGAAGGTCGTGAGATATATTGATCTTCGCAGTGATACTGTAACTAAACCGTCACGTCCAATGCTCGAGGCAATGATGAATGCCGAAGTCGGTGACGATGTCTTTGGTGAAGATCCAACGGTCAATAGATTACAACAGCGGATCGCTGATATGTTCGGAAAACAGGCAGCACTCTTTGTCCCAAGCGGAACAATGGGCAATGAAATTTGTATCAAGGTTTACACTCAACCGGGTGACGAAATTATTGTTGATGAAGATTCCCATATTTTCGTATACGAAACTGCCGCACCGTCCCTTCTTTCCGGTGTTCAAATGAAAACAATTACCAACACCAAGGGTATCATAACTGCAGAGCAAGTGAAAAGAATTATTCGACCGAAAGCATATTATTTACCTTCAACGAGACTTATCTGCCTTGAAAATACACATGGTCGCTCCGGAGGTTCAATCTTCCCGCTTGAGCACATCAAACAAATCCGAGACCTTGCCAAGAGCGAGAACATTAAATTGCATCTCGATGGTGCACGTTTGTGGAATGCCTGTGAGGCAACAGGTATTTCACCACAAGAATATGCTGAATATTTTGATTCAATCTCCGTCTGTTTTTCCAAAGGGCTCGGTGCGCCGATTGGCTCGATCATCATTGGAGATGAAGGGTTCATCGACAAAGCTCGAAAGTACCGTAAACTCTTTGGTGGTGGGATGAGGCAAGCGGGAATTTTAGCTGCTGCAGCGTTATATGCACTTGATCATAATGTTGAACGATTGAGTGAAGATCATCAAAAGGCGCAGCACTTTGCACATGAGCTTGCTACGTTGAAGCAGTTAAGGATTGACGTGGCTACGGTCCAAACAAATATGATTATTATTGAAACTGAGGGTACAGGACGAACACAAACAGAAATCCTAACGCTGCTGAAGACGAAGGGACTCTTATTAACCCCGGAACGGTATTCTGCAATCCGTGCGGTAATGCATCTTGATGTCTCTATGGATGATGTTAAACAAGCTGTTTCAGTTTTTCACTCACTTTTTCATTGAGGCAGTGTGGATCGATCTAAGTTCAAGCACACCACCCAAATCAAAGTCCGAAATTATGAGGTCGATTGGCAGGGAATAGTTCACAATACGGTGTATCTTCTATATTTCGAAGTTGGACGGGTGGAGTACCTGAAGCATATCGGCGTCAAGGTAGACATCAACACGATTCAAGGAGAATCAAAAGTCGTGCTCGTCAGAAATGAAATCAATTATAAGTCGCCCGCTCGATTTGATGAACTGTTAACTATTTACACAAGAATTAGCTTTATAAAAAATACTAGTTTTGCATTTGAAGCATTCTTAGAAGAAGACCTAACAAAGCGCCTGATAGCAGAAAATATGGCAATCCATGTGTGGTTAGATAGCTCTACAGGGATAGCAACGACTGTTGATGAAAAATTTAAAGCTTTGGTTAGAAAATTTGAAGGTGATACTGTAGCGATCCTCAATAACTTGAAGTATTCCTAAGATTTGCTATTTAGAGAGGGGTTTAGTATATTTAACCAGCCTCAAGTAAAGTCCCACCGTTTGGGACTTTTTTATTTGGGGTCAAATTGAAGAATTTCATCAAAATGGATATTGCTGAACAGATAGTACGATTAGCTCAGCCCATCATTGAAGCCAAGGATGCATATCTCATTGAGCTCAAGGTGAGGGGCAAAGGCAGAAACAGAATCATTGAAGCATTCATTGATACAGATACAGGTGTGACAACAGATTTGTGTGCTGAAATTAGCCGTGAATTATCAACAGCGCTCGATGCAGCAGATATCATTCGTGGGCCCTATCACCTTATTGTCTCGTCGCCAGGGTTGGATCGACCGTTGAAATTTCCCCGTCAGTACCAAAAAAATATTGAGCGGACACTATTGGTAAAAGTGCTAAGCAATGGTGCAGTAGAAAAAATTGAGGGTAAACTTACTGAAGCGACAACAGAACACATTACATTACTTTTAAAAAATGCTGAGCAACGGACAATTCCTTTTGATCAAATTATTGATGCACGCGTTCAAACGATATGGTAAGAATAAACGTGTAAATATTTAACTACTTTTGAGGAAAGACAATGAACTACGAAATCGTTGAATCGTTCTCTCAGATGGCACGAGAGAAGCGGGTCGATAAGGACTTGTTGACTGGCATCCTCGAAGATGTGTTTTCTGCGATGGTGAAGAAGAAGTATGGTATGGATGCCAGATTTGATGTTGTTGTCAACATGGATAAAGGCGACATCGAAATCTACCTCGAGAAAGAAATAGTCGACCAAGTGTCAAACCCAAACACACAAATCGATCTCGAGACCGTTAGGACAAGATCCGATGAGCCGCTAGAGATTGGTGATGATTTTGTCGAAGTGGTTGATCTCAAAAGTTTCGGCAGACGGCTTATCGTTAGCGCTAAGCAGAATCTTAATCAACGGATCAAAGAAATTGAAAAAGACGTGATCTACAACGAATATAGTAACTCTATTGGTGAAATCATTGTCGGTGAAATCTATCAGGTACGGAAGGGAGAAATTCTTGTGAACCATAATCGCAATGAGCTTATCCTTCCGAAGAACGAACAAATAGCTCGAGAACGATACAGAAAAGGGGAAACAATTCGTGCGCTTGTGAAAGAAGTCCGTAAAAACGTTGTTAATCCAGTAGTGATCATTTCACGTTCCGATCCACAGTTTCTAGCCAAGCTGTTCGAATTGGAAATTCCTGAAATATATGATGGCATCATTGAAATAAAAGCTGCTGCACGCGAAGCGGGTGAGCGATCAAAAGTAGCAGTTGAGTCACATGACGATCGTATTGATGCCGTTGGGGCATGTGTAGGAATGAAAGGAGTTCGGATTCATGCTATCGTTCGTGAGTTGAATAACGAGAACATTGACGTCATCAACTTTTCGGATAAGGCAGAGGTATTCGTCCAACGCGCGCTAGCTCCTGCAAAGTTAAAAAGTGTTCAAGTCGACACTGAAGCAAAAACTGCCATCGTTGTTGTGGACCGAGATCAAGCTGCTCTTGCTATTGGAAGGAACGGTCAGAATATTAGACTTGCATCGAAACTGACAGGCTATGAGATCAATCTCATCAAAGAAGGCGCTGAAGAAGAATATGATATGGATCTTGATGAATTCAGAGTAGAACTTGGTGAGCCACTCTATGAGCGCCTCGTGGAAGAGGGTTATGAGACAGCACGCAGCGTGATAGAGGCTGATACTTCTGATCTCCTCGAAATCGAAGGGATAACCGAAGAACGAATCACTACAATAAAGGAAATGATGCAGCGCGAACTCGAAGAAGCTGAAGTTGAAGAGGAGGAAGAAGAAGGTGATCTAAAGAGTAAATCTCAGACAAAGGTCTCAAAAAAAGATTTACCAAAAGAGGCTCAAACAGAACCTGACGAGACACTCAAGGAACCATCAGTAGAAAGTAAAACGGAATAGACTTGTCGATGATTGTAGAATTGAAAGATACTGATGACAGATAAAGTCCTGACAAAAAAGAAAATCTATCAGATAGCTAAGGAAATCAACATCTCTCATGAGACGTTGATGGCGTATCTGAAAAAGAAGGGTCATGCTGTCCGAAGCCACATGACGGTGATTGATGACGCAATGTTGCACGATATCTTATCTCACTTCAAGAAGGACAAGGAAGTTGCTGAAAAGCACCAGAAGAAAATTCAAAGCATTCGTGAGACACGGCAGAAAGTTGAGGTCAAGGCTGCACATGTCGAGGAAATTAGTCCAAAGCGTAAACTCACCAAAGCACCAAAAGCTGAAGAACCTCATGAGACTGCTCCACTGTCAGCACCGTTAACTACCAAGCTTGATAAAGTTATAGATGTCCCACCTTCATTCGTTCCAGTAGAAGAAGTAGATGTTGAAGAGAGGAAGAGGGAACCACTCCCTGCTGAGGCAAAGAAAACTGCACCCCCTACTCAAAAACCACAAAAGCCCAAAGAGGTGAAATCCACTAACCTCATCGATCTTCACAAGCAAAAGATGGGCTTGAAAATAAAGGGGAAGATTGATCTCGAGGAAGTGAATCGAACAAGTGCTACACTTGAAGGCACTGGTACTCGGACGGCAGAAGAACCGGCAATCGCTGAAGAAGAACACAAAAAGAAAAAGAAGAAGAAGAAACGTATCCGGACGGAACTATCTGAGGCTTATTTAGAGGAAACAGATGAACTATTCCGAAAGGCAAAGAAGAAAAAGAAATTAAAGCATCGAGAAGTTGATCAAGAAGAAGTTGAGGAAGCAATCCGACGAACTCTGGCTGAGATGGATGAAGCTGGGGTGCTTCAACGCCAAAATTTCAAACGTAGACGTAAGGAAAAACGATTAAAGGAAGAACAGGAACAGCTACAAGCGGCAGAAAAAGAAAAATCAATTCTACGGGTAACAGAGTTTGTTTCTGTCAACGAACTTGCGAATTTAATGGGTGTCGATGTATCGGATGTTATTAAAAAGTGTATTGAGTTAGGACTTATGGTATCTATTAATCAACGACTTGAAAAGGATGCCATCACACTTGTTGCTGATGAGTTTGGTTTTGAAGTTAAATTTTTCTCTGAACTTGGAGAAGAAATCAGACTTGATGAACAAGAGGATGATAGTACATTGGAACCTCGTCCACCAGTTGTGACAATTATGGGTCACGTCGATCACGGAAAAACCTCACTGCTTGATTATGTCCGTCAAAGCAATGTTGTTGCGGGGGAAGCGGGTGGTATTACGCAGCACATCGGTGCATACATGGTCTCCGTCAATGGGAGGCATATTACATTTCTTGATACACCGGGTCACGAAGCATTCACGGCAATGCGAGCTCGTGGTGCTCAAGCCACCGATATTGTTGTGCTTGTCGTTGCAGCTGATGATAATGTCATGCCCCAAACTGTGGAGGCGATTAGTCATGCCCAGGCGGCAAATGTTCCTATTATTATTGCCATTAACAAAATGGATAAAGCCGATGCAAATCCTGACCGGATTCGTCAACAGCTTGCCGAGAGAAATGTTCTTGTTGAAGAGTGGGGTGGAAAATATCAATGTGTTGAACTTTCCGCACGGACTGGTAATCATGTTGATGTCTTACTTGAAAAAATTCTTCTTGAAGCTGAGATCCTCGATCTCAAAGCAAATCCCAATCACTCGGCTAAAGGTGTTATCATCGAAGCAAAAGTTGATAAAGGAAAAGGAATTGTTGCAACTGTTCTTGTTCAAAAAGGAATGTTCAAAATTGGTGATGCTTTTGTTGCGGGAATTCAAAGTGGAAAAGTACGGGCAATGTATGATGAACGTGGGCATCGCATTGAAGTAGCTAAGCCATCAACTCCTGCTCAGATCCTTGGATGCGATGGAGTACCTCAGGCAGGTGACACGTTTGCTGTTACAGAAAGTGATCGTGAGGCACGCGAGATCGGCTTTAGACGTCAACTGTTGAAACGCGAGCAGGACTTCCGACTGATTCGCAGTGTAACGCTTAATGATCTTTCAAAGAAAATCCAGGAAGGTAAGATCAAGGAATTAAAAGTTATTGTCAAAGGTGACGTTGACGGTTCTGTTGGTGCTCTGGCGGATTCATTAATGAAGATAACGCACGAAGAAGTGCGTATTAATGTTATTCACCGTGCAGTTGGTACTATTTCTGAATCTGACGTTCTGCTGGCAGCAGCATCGGGTGCGGTCATTATTGGTTTCCATGTTCGTCCGAACCTTAATGCTCGACGTCTTGCAGAACAGGAAAATGTTGACATCAGATTATACAATATCATTTACGATGCCATCGAGGATGTGAAGAAAGCTCTCGAAGGATTGCTTTCTCCAGAAAAGACTGAAGAAATTACTGCGACAGTAGAGGTGCGAGAAGCGTTTAGGATTCCAAAGGTAGGAACAATTGCAGGATGTTATGTTCACGATGGTAAGATTTCCCGTGGAAATAAAGTGCGATTAATTCGTGATGGCATAGTAATATTCGACGGTGGTATTGCATCGTTAAAACGTTTCAAAGAAGATGTGCGTGAAGTGGAAGCCGGCTTTGAATGTGGTATCGGTTTGGAAAATTTCAACGATGTGAAAGTTGGTGATACAATAGAGGCATTTAAGATCGTTGAAAAACAGAGAAAATTAACATAATGGAGAAGATCATGTCTTTACGTACAGATCGTGTCGCCTCATTGATTAAAGAAGAAATGGGATTACTGTTTACTCGAGACTACACAGACCCTGCTTATGGTCTCATCACTGTCACCGATGTCCATGTAAGCTCGGACCTCCGTATTGCGAAGATTTATGTGAGCATACTCGGCAATCATGAAGTCAGGGAAAAAACAATGAAAATGCTTGAAGACAATAAAAAATCAATCCGCTCTTCCATCGGTTCTCATTTGTACTTAAAATTTATTCCTGAAGTTCAGTTCTACATTGATGAAACCCTTGACCGTGTGGAACGAATCAATACCTTGATTAAGCAAATTCACCAGAATAACAGTTCTGGTCAGCCTACAGACAGAACGTAGAAGAGCATCGATAGGTATTGAAATGATTATTGTCCACTCGCTACAAGAAGTTAAGTATCAGAATAATTCCATTATCACAGTCGGAACGTTTGATGGTGTACATCGTGGCCATCAATCGATCATTAAGGAGGTCACAACGCGAGCCCGTTCACGAAATAGCCGCAGTGTGATTATCACATTCCAGCCTCATCCACGCGAAATTATTCACCGATCGCCGGTGAAGCTTCTTACGCCACTGGAGGAGCGTCTTGAACTTTTTGATCAATTTGATGTTGATATAACACTCGTGCTCCAATTCACGTATACATTTTCTCGTCAATCATCACGTGAGTTTTATGAACGGTATGTGGTAAAAGGTATAGGTGTTAGTGAGGTCATTGTTGGATATGATCACATGTTTGGTAAAGATAGAGAAGCAGGTGTACAGGAGTTACGTGAGATGGGGGAGGTGTTTGGCTTTGCTACACATATCGTGAGTCCTGTTTCCGTCAACGGAGAGGCGATTAGTAGCTCAAAGATACGTGAACTGATTGCAAGAGGTGATGTTGAAGGAGCAGAGCTCTCTCTCAACCGACCATACTCTTTGAGTGGCATTGTTGTCCGTGGTGAGGGCCGCGGTGCTCAACTCGGATTTCCTACTGCAAATATCGAACCTCTCTCTAACGACAAACTTATTCCCGCAGATGGAGTCTACTTCGTTAGCGTTGACATAGAAAGTCAGCATTTGTATGGAATGCTCAACATAGGCATAAGGCCGACATTCTCTCGCAGCGCCATACGTGTTGTTGAAGTGAACATTTTCGATTGGAACACGCCTTTATATGATAAGAAATTAAAAGTATTTTTCTTCAAGCGACTACGAGCTGAAAAACGATTTTCATCACAAGAAGAATTTATAGCTCAATTACATCAAGACCGTGAAGCATGTATGAAATATATCGCGGCTCTACAACCTTCGTAATTTGATTAACAGGAGATTTACAATGACACTAACAAAGGAACAGAAACAGGAAATTATCAACAAGTATGGAAAATCACCAAAAGATTCGGGTTCACCTGAAGTCCAGATAGCATTGCTGACAACTCGGATCAACGAACTCTCATCACATTTTGAAAACAATGTGAGAGATTATCATTCACGTCAAGGATTGTTAAAAATGGTTGGTAAGCGTCGGCGGTTATTAGAGTATCTCCAGGAAAAAAACATTGAGCGCTATCGTAAGATCATTCAGGAACTTGATCTGCGTAAATAGGATATTCTAAAAATAAGACTTCAACATAAAGGCATACGCATGGTTATTCATAAAAGCATTGATATTGGTGGTAGGGTTTTCACCATTGAAACTGGAAAATTGGCAAAGCAAGCAGATGGATCTGTCATGGTCCGCTACGGCGATACTATGGTCTTGGCAACAGTTGTAGCAAGTAGAGAACCGATAGAGGGACAGGATTTTGTTCCACTACAGGTAGAATATCGTGAGAAAACCGCTGCCGCTGGAAAAATCCCAGGAGGATTTTTTAAACGGGAGGGACGCCCGACAGAAAAAGAAATTCTTTCATCTCGCTTGATTGATCGCCCCATTCGACCAATGTTTCCTGACGGATTTACCTTTGAGACCCAGGTGATGCTCACGGTATTCTCCTCAGATCAAGAACACGATGCCGATATCCTCGGAGCTATAGGTGCATCAGTGGCGTTAATGATTTCTGATATTCCATTCAATGGACCTATTGCTGAAGTCAGGGTTGGGCGAATTAATGGCGAGTTTATTATCAATCCGACCTTTAGTCAGCTCGAAGCAAGCGATATGGATATCACTGTTGCTGGTACGACTGATTCGATTGTCATGGTTGAAGGCGAAGCAAAGGAGCTATCCGAGAAAGAAATGCTTGATGGATTAAGAATTGCGCAAGAATACATCCATAAACTCTGTGACCTTCAACTTGAGCTCCAAAAAGAATGTGGTAGACCAAAACGCCCGATTCTCACTAATGCCCTGAAAAACCAACTTGCAGAACCCGTCTCTCAAATTGCTCGTGAGAGGATACGGGAAAATTGTCATAAACCCCTCATGAAAGATGAGCGAAGTAAGGCAAATGAGGAAATTTTAGAAACCACTTTTGAAGCGTTAAAAGCAACCATCGGGTCGTTACATCTCACAGTTGATGAATCCGAACAAGTATTATTTCATGAAAGTCCGGTTGCATTCCTCGAAGCAAAAAAATCTTTTATTGCAGTTATCTTGCATGACATTGAATATGAAGAGATGCGAAGGATGATTCTTGAAGAAGGAATGCGCTTGGATGGACGTACTATTACAGATATCCGACCAATAACCTGCGAGATTGGATTACTTCCCAGAACACATGGATCAGCTTTATTTACACGCGGAGAGACACAAAGTCTGACTACAGCGACACTCGGGACCAAAGTCGATGAACAAATCCTCGATGGTCTTCTTCCTGAATCGACCAAGCGGTTCATGCTGCATTACAATTTTCCGCCGTTTTCCGTTGGTGAAATTGGCAGGCTTGGTTCAGTCGGAAGACGAGAAATCGGTCACGGCAATTTGGCTGAACGATCATTGAAAAACGTCATTCCACCGGAGTCCGAATTCCCTTACACCATTAGAGTTGTCTCTGACATCCTTGAATCCAATGGCTCATCGTCTATGGCAACGGTATGTGCAGGGACCTTGGCATTGATGGATGCTGGCGTGCCGTTGAAAAAACCTGTTGCCGGCGTTGCAATGGGTTTAATTAAAGAAGGTCAAAAGGTTGCGATCCTCAGCGATATTCTTGGTAATGAGGATCATCTAGGCGATATGGATTTTAAAGTTGCTGGAACCCGTGACGGAATTACAGGATTTCAGATGGATATCAAAATCCAAGGAATTTCTTTTGATATTTTTGAAAAGGCATTAGAGCAAGCGCGAGAAGGCAGGATGAAGATTCTTGATATCATGTCACAAACGATCCAAGAGCCTCGAAAAGAACTCTCCAAATACGCACCACGATTAAGCACACTTAAAATTCCGGTTGATATGATTGGTGAAGTGATCGGGCAAGGCGGGAAAGTCATTCGTCAAATTGTGAAGGATACAGGAACCGAAATTAACATTGAAGATGACGGCACAGTTGTCATCGCATCAACGAGTGCAACAGGAACAGAGAAAGCTATCGAAATAATCAGCAAAATTGTTGAGATACCGGAAGTCGGTAAAACGTATAAAGGGAAAGTCAGCAGGATAACCGACTTTGGTGCGTTTGTCGAATTCCTCCCCGGAAAAGAAGGCTTGGTACACATTTCACATCTTGATGTGAATCGCGTCAACAAGGTGACAGACGTACTGAACCTCGGTGATGAAGTAGAAGTGAAGCTCATTCAGAAGGATTCGGAGGGGCGTTATAATCTCAGTCGCAAAGCATTAATGCCCGGATACGACGCTGAAAAAGAGGCGCAACGAGAGGCTGAACGGAAAAGAGACCGTGGACACCGAAGAGATCGTGGTGGAGTACACCGTGGTGGCGGTCATCATCGCCAACGTCAACACTAATTCATACATAGTACTTAAGCCCTATTAAGAGGTAACCATAGAGGATAATTGCTATCTTCACTTCACCCACCAAAGCGAGGATTCACGATGTTGTTAAAAATGGAACCGAAGGTAAAACTCAACCCAATGGAAGTATAATATTGGTACTGAGTTTCTAATTCTCGCCGTTGAAGTAATACTTCCTCCTGTGTAGCTCCTCGTTTTGATAGAGATAACTGATCGTGGACTCTTGAAACGTTTCCGTATAACTGTAGCGAGAGTCCTTCTATAAGACGGAGCGAGATGTTCCCGTACAGCTCAATTCGATTCCTATTGAAGTCATGGAAGTAGTTAGAACCTTCCAGCGTTACGCCTGCTGATCCCCAGGGTTCCTTCATATCAAGTGATATTGTTAGGCTCTGGTTAGACAACTGCTCGGAATTCTTGTCGTAAATCGTTTCTTCTTCATAATCAATGTATCTATAACCGACTTTGTAGAGGCAACGTAACTCCCTTCTAGTAGATTCAGAATAAGGAAAGAAATTATACTCAAGTGCCGGTGCACCTGAAAGTGAGAGTTTCGTATTACTGTATGTTGATGAAAAGCCGGAGACTGAGCCACCAACTGACCAGTGATCCGTTAAACTAAAAACAACTAAACTATTGAATCCTTTGTTCCGTGAAATACTTGTGATTGTTTGATCGCCGTAGTCAAAATTACTCTGGTTATAACTTGCGTAGATTGATTGCTTGATTTTCAGGTTGGTAGTTGTACGATTCGCAGAGATTGAGCCATAAAGCGAATTGTACTTTCTTGACTTCTCTCCATTTAGATACGTATTTATGCTAGTGTTAAACACCCAGTAATCCCACCTATCAGCAACTTCGACAGGCTTGCTTGGTTCACTGTAGGAAACTGAAATGTACTCTGCAAGTGGAGTTCTTGTAACATAGCGGACGAGACCCAGCTTTAGTCTTCGAACGAGTTCTTTACGGATAATTTCTTCGGTATCAGTCTTTTTTGTAGTAAACGTCAAGGTATCATCGGTACTGGTAAATTCCTGTTGCCCGATGAACGTCAACGTGTATTCGGTACCACCACCGCCTGTTTGTTGTGTTGTCACAAGGATATGAAGATGCGCTTCATTTCGATCTCTCACGTAATTGACAAACGTAATTTCATTTCGAATGTAATCAATGTCGCAATAGAGGCAATCGGTATATACTCGAAGAGCATCTTTCCTTGACTGATTTACACTATCCTGTGATTCTTGTGCCTTGCCTTCATTCAGAAAAAGAAAAGGTAACAAAATTAGGACGTACGATGAATAAGACAACCACCTTCTGTTCAAATACTTTAGATGATTCATAGCTGTCTCCTTGTATTAAGATGAGTAGATTGGTAGAACAGCAGCAATCTTGAGTTAGATGCTTCCCCTGTATATTTGGTTGACGTAGCAGTTTGCTGCTGTACTGGTTAAATGTTGGTTCGAAGGAATAATTGATAAATCCAGTAAGAAACGAAGAGAATTGATTTAGAGTACCCGTAATAGTATAGTATTGGCTTTTGGGACAGCTATTTTCTATTCATACTCTAATTACTTGGTGTTGGAACTGATCAATGTGTACTTCGTGCTGTAGCCACTTCACGAATTCAAGTCCGTATTTGTTCATGAAGTAGATAATGCTGAGTTCTCGTTCCTGGAAATCTTTATTCGGAAAAATACTATTGCTCACCTTCTGAACTTGTCGCAGAGCGATTTCATGTTTACGTTGTTGTGCCGCAACAACTTTTTCTTTGAGTACGTTTAGGTAAGATTCAATTTTATCTTTTGTTGATTCAAGTGGACCGAGAAGCGTTGAATCAATATAATTGAGACCAAACTTCAGCTCGTTGAGTTGATCATGGATACGCCTCTGTGTTTCTTGGAACATTTCGTCAATCTTTACCTCGGAGATTAAATCAATTACTTTACGATTGATTTTTTCCTGATGACCAAAGAATTCTATAAGGTCAAGTTGGTACTTCTCAAGAATTCGTTCTAACTTCTCCTCAACGATGGTAGCACTCGCTCGTGGATAGATGATGGGCATTGTGAGATTGAAATAGGCATACACCGATTTGAGCTGAGCAAAGTATGCGACTTCAGAAGGTCCGGCAACGTAAGCAAGTGTTGGAAGCAACGTATCTTGACAAATGGGGCGTAACGCCACATTCGGACTTAGTAATTCTGGAGTTTCCGCGGCGATGCGCAAGAGTTCTTCTTTCTGAAAATACTGTCGTGTCCCTTTCAGACTAAAATCGTTTTCCCGTGGCTCAATGAAATAACGTCCGCCCTTATGGAAGAGAAACAGATTCAGCGCTTTCGTTTTGATTTGGGCGTGGTACTGTTCTTCCAGTTCGGCACTTTGCTGAATGATTAACTGAGATATCTTCGGATATTCTTGAAGTTCCTTTTGGAAAATTGGGGAAAGGATGTGTTTGAGTCGTTTATCGTTTGAAGAAATAAAGACAAGACCTTCACTTTCAAAGAACTTATTAAGCGATGACGCAAATGCTTGGTTAAGAGTCACATTCTGTGCATAGCTCTCTTGAAGGAATTGTAGGAGTGTTTTCTTATATTCTGAATTTGTTAAAGTCTTTTGGACGTTCTCGAAGAACGCTTGGATATAGCCATCTAAAATAATTTCTCCTACAGGTCCCACATTTTTATCAGGCCTCTTTCCGTTAACCAAGTATTCAACTTTGATTGGCTGATGGTCTGGATTAAGCAAGCCGACTTTATTAACTTCTTCAAAGTCATGATCTTCACCTTCAAGCCAGAAGACAGGAATGAATTTATACTGCGGATATGATGCATTCAACTGTTTTGCCAATTTAATTGCTGTGATTATTTTATAAACTGTGTAAAGGGGACCACCAAGAATACCAACCTGTTGACCAGTTACGACTGCAACGGTATTGTCGTTGACAAGCTGATCAATGTTCTCAAACGTGTTTTGAGATGCACCAAACCGTTGATTTTGCTCTTTTAAGACTTCTACGACTGCTGATCGATGTTTACACTGAGCACGTACACGTTCTACATGTGAAGAGAAATTCTGAAGTGAGTGAAAGTCAATTTCAAAATACTGTTGTACTTTTCGGAAATCATTGAGATAATCTATGAAAAGACCAGAAAATCCCCCCTCTGTTGAACGAGGGAGATCCTTAAAGTTAATCAAGCTTGTACTGTCCATAATAATTTATTGGAAAGTTATTATTACTGCAAAATATACTCTTTCATCCTTAGAGAAGCAAAC
>JACQVI010000169.1 GCA_016209795.1 Ignavibacteriota bacterium | reverse complement strand
CATTTATGTAAATAATTGTTACTGAACTTTATTAGTGCTTGATATTGTTAAACTATTGGGTTATCATGTGTAAGAAAGGAATGTATGACATGCTACCAATATACTTCTGCCTGCTGATCGTACCTCTTTATGTCTTGTCGATTGCCGGATGTGCTGAAAAAAAAGAAATTCCGCCTCCAAAATCTTCCTCCCAACCTGAAGTTGAACAACCAGGAAATATTATATGTGATGTGATACTGGAAGGGAAAGCTCCAAATATGAATGTTGTAAAAATGGATGCCGATAAAAAATGCGTAGCTTCTCATAATCAGCCTGTGTATTTTCAGACTGTTATGGTAAACGATGAAGGAAAACTTCAAAACGCTTTCATATATATTAAATCGGGTTTAGGTTCACGTACATTTCCTTCTCCAAAAGAGCCAGTAGTCCTTGATCAACAAGGATGCATGTATGAACCCCATGTTATCGGGTTGCAAGTTGATCAGCGTTTGGTGATCTTGAATAGTGATCCGACCTTGCATAATATTCATGCTCTGCCCAAAATAAATCGAGGGTTTAATCTTGCACAGCCTCGGCGAGGAATGAAAACGGAAAAGACTTTTTCACTACCTGAGATTATGATTCGAGTGAAATGTGACGTGCATTCATGGATGAGCTGTTACATTGGTGTTCTCGACCATCCATTTTTCGGGGTGACCGATTCTACAGGTGTGTGTGGGTTGAAAGATGTTCCGCCAGGAGAGTATCTTATTACAGCATGGCATGAAGAATATGGTACTATGGAGCAAAAGGTAACGGTGAAAGCAGGCGAATCAGCAACAATCAATTTTGCATTCAAAGGGAGTTAGTCGTGTATAGACTACCACGACAATTGTACTACAATAAATAGAATCTATGAGTAAAATAAGAACAACGGCTAGACAAAAACGGCGGAATCAATTGGCGAGAGTATCACAATTTCAATCAATAGGAAAGGTCCGAATTCTGCTGGTCGATGAACAGGAGATTGTTAGGTCTGGGCTTCGGAAAGTATTTCAAAGCAAAAAACGCTTTGCCGTCATCGCTGACGCCATCAATTCCAAATCAGCAATCGATTTAGTGACAGAATATTCCCCTGATGTTATTATTCTTGACATTGCACTGCCTGAAAAGGATGATGGTATCGAAACAATAAGAAAGATTAAAGAGATTTGTAGCGTGTGCAAAATTTTAGTTTTTACAAACATTGATGTAGATTCAGCCTGCCGCCAAGCGATCCTCGCAGGTGCTGATGGCTACCTATTGAAGAAAGCAAGAGTACAATATATCATTGAGGCAGTAAATTCAATAACGAAAGGTGAGAGATTTTTTGGCCCACATATTTCAAAAATATTGATTGCTCAAAGCTTTGAGACACTTGAAAAACGGAGGCGAGATTCTTTGCCTTTGATTCCTAAGCTGACTAAAAGAGAAATCCAGATACTTTGGTATGTAGCGCAAGGATACAGTAACCGAGAAATAGCAGACAAGCTTTTCATCAGTTTTCGCACTGTCCATAACCATCGGATCAACCTCATGAAAAAATTAAATATACACAAAACGGCAGAATTAGTTCGATATGCTGTGCACAATGGGCTTGTAGAACCATAATAGTTTATCATTGGCACTTTTCTTAAAGCCTCTTCATACATTCCTTCAATCATTGTAAAACCCAACTCCGTTTTTGTATAGGCCCTCTGGTCTATAAGGAAAATTGAACCTTTTTCTCTATTGCATTTCTACGAATCTTGTTGTAGGATGTAATAAATAGTTTCACTGCAATTCATAATCTTCATATAGATGTCATGTGGAAGCCTGTCGGAATTTATGAATTAGAAAGGAGGTGAAAATAAAATGCCAAACGTGGAATCATACAAAATCGGGGACAAAATAATGCTGAACGACATTGCCGATGCTCCAGAGGGAGCGTGGGTGATTCGGGAAACAATGCAGTTTCTCCGAACCCAGGCTGGTCATTCGATCGTATCACTTACGCCGATCGAAAGGTCATCCCTTCCTGTCAATAAGACGACGGATCGCTTTACGTTGGTCTATGCGGGAGGTTCGACAGCAGAGAAATCTATTGCTGTCGCAGAAGCTCTTAATGCTTTGTAGACGAAAAATTGAACGATAGAAACGGCAGGCTTCCTACACGATGTATAACTTGTCGATATGAATACCAAGGGGACACATTATCCGAGAGTGAGCACTTCTAAAAAGATCCGAGAGAGGCTGTGAAATGGTGGATTAGTGATTCAGCAAACCTCGATGAAGCTTAGGATATCTCGTGATAATGAGCGGGGGAAAGTCTCCGGTTTTACGAGAGACTTTCCCATTCTTAAAATAAAGGGTTAGAAAATTATGTCTGTGAAGAAGTTATTCCTTCCTATGGATACAACAGTTGTAATGATCCAATCATCATCAACATAATATAATAAAGAGGTGAATTATGAAGTATTTGCTTATATTTTTAGCGCTGGCTTTCAGCAATTCATTGATCCAAGCAGTATGTGCTCAAGGGTGGACCGTAACGATTCACGTTTCTGATAACTCTGGAGGGCAAGAGGGCGAACAGGATCTCGTTATCGGAACCAATCCAGACGCAACTTACTGTCTTGATGATAGCGCTGTCACCCCTGCGGAAACAGAAGCACCGCCTCCGGGACCTGATGGCGTCTTCGATGCACGATTAATTGGTCGCAGTCCCGGCGACTGTCGTTCTGGAGGTTCCTATGTCGATATCCGCGAACACGTCCGAGATACGCAATCCGATACGTTCTACGTCAGGTTTAAATCGTCAACCGAGGGTGTAGGCGGTGTAACGTTTTCCTGGGACCCGAATATCGGTGATATAGGTCCTGGTGGCTGGATATTGCACGTCCTTGCCGATCCTCCGGATATCCCCACCGATATCTATTTCGATATGACAACGGCGTCGTCCTACCAGCATCCGCTTTATAGCGATATCAATCAGAAAGTGGAAATCATGACATACGATGCGTACATGATGCGTACATTCACAATCGAAGAACTTGCCTTTGCACTTAACGAAAAAGGGAGACTGGCAAAAGGAAAGGGTGTGAAGCGGAAACCCACTCGAGTCGATTTCTGCCTATATGTTGTCGTAGATCAGCCGGACGTTACCGACCTTCATATGGAGTTTAGTCATGCAATCGATACAACGTATCCATTCTACACCATTCCGCCATCAACTGCCTCCCCATTGGAGACAAGATTCAAAAAATGGAATTTTATCTTCAGTGATACATTACACACAGGTGACACCGTATATGTATATGGTTACGGCAATAAGGGTAAACCCCAAAAAATTCCAAAGTACTGGTGGACGTTGAATAACATTCAGGTGGGTGATAAGAAGAAAGACGTTGTTTTCGATCGAAATGATCTAAAACTTCCTTTTCCGAATCCATGGAACGGTATTGACGAAGTATATATGCAGGGAGCGGTTCTCCTCGATACTGGTATAGCTCTAGGAATTGCCCCGAAGAAAGTGATTCATAAGAAGAAAGCCAAAGAAATCTACAAGACTTTAATTGACAGGACTGGTTTACATTCGAAAAACAGCATTCGGTGCTTAGACTTTTTTGCAAATGGGAAACCAATCACAAGGATTCAAAAGGCTTTACCGCCTAAGAAGCATAATAATGGTTTACTTGCTGAGGCACTTGTGCTGAAAGTCAACATTATACTCAGCGATGAACAGAAAACTCCCGCTGGCTTTGGGGATATGGTGTATAGCAATTCTGGTCATGCCTATGATGGGCAAAGTGTTAGGGAAATTGCGGCAAAGGCAGACACTGCATTGGCATGTCAAGCCATTCCTGATAAAGGCGATACAACCTTAACGACGTTGATGGCAGTTATTCAAGAGATTAATCATGAATTCAGTGGCCCAATAGATACTATTTCCTTTGGTAATCCTGCACCTGGCAAACTCCAAGGAACACAATTTACAGGTGTTCGTCCAGTCGGAGAAACAGCACACTTGTATCGACTATCGTTGGTAATACCCCCAGCACCAGAACGGAAACCATTTGTGGACGTTGCATCGATCCCACAGGCGTTTTCACTGCGGCAAAACTATCCAAATCCCTTTAACCCTACGACGACGATTGAATTCACTCTACCAGAGGATGCACTGGTTACGCTCAAAGTGTACAATGTACTCGGTCAGGAAGTAGTGACGTTAGCCGATCGAGAAGAGTTCTATGAAGGAGAGAATGAGGTTGAATTTGAGGCAATAGATTTACCCACGGGGGTGTACTTTTATCGGATCGCTGTATATAATATGGATGATGAATTACGGTATCTTCAGGTTAGGAAGATGATACTGATAAAGTGAGCACTTCTGTGGTTGTAGCACCTCACCAAGCACCTCATTCATGATAAAGAGTGAGGTGCTTTTTTGTTTCTTAATGCTCTCAAGTATACTTTGCACTATCCATTTTTTTTACTTTGAAATCCTTTCAACTCTTTCGTATATTTCGTTTGACGTAATATGCGAAGGAAATATTGTCCATGAATCAATCGCAAGCCACAATCGTTGAACCGTTTCAATTCTATTCTAAGGCTGATCAAACAGTTCTCCTTGACAAAAAGGCGAAGAACATAAGAGAACTTTTGGATGGAATAAAAACCGTTTCTGGAGCGTCAATTTATTTCCACACCCATAAATTTTTGCAGCAGCATCACTATCTTTCACCAGAACCGCCGAATGACTTCGGTTACTGGATTACAAATGTTCTCAACGAGGAGGTGTTGGGTGAACAGATCAGCGCTATTGATATTATCCAGTTTAAAAAAATAGCAGACTTGCGATTGCAATTTATCGAGGTTATTGAATCTTACCTACAAACAGCTGAGCGTATCGTCGATGCACCGCGAGGAGAGGAGTTTCATTTTATGGCATCTCAGACGTTTGTTTACCCAACTTCCTATGTAGCGCAGACATTAAGTGAATTTAAAGAAATTCTGGCTAAGATAAGTATCCACTCGTTGTATTTTCACATTTTTGATGCGAGCCTTAGACTTGAACAACACGAAAACGATTTTTCCAACTGGTTCAGAAGACTCGGGCATACCAGGTTGGCTGATGAGGTATTGCGATTGGATCCTTATACATTTACTCTCGAAGGGTTACGGGAAAAAATTATCATCCTTATAGAAAGATATGGCAAGCATTGAAGAATATTCGTCGATTACTGGACAAGCGTCAATAGATGAACTCTTCTTATTAGCGAAGCAGTTAGAGGGTAAGTCAGTTCAAAATATTAATTCAACTGCTGTTGGTGGTGGTGTCGCAGAAATTTTGACTCGCATGATCCCTCTCCTCAAGCAACTTGGCGTTAATGCAAAATGGGATGTCATCAAAGGCAATGAAAAATTCTTTGCTATTACCAAGAACATCCATAATGCCTTACATGGAATACCTGTCAATTTTATGGATGATGATTTTTCGTACTTTCTTGAGATCAATAAAATGAATGCCAATGAGATGGATCTTTCGGGTGATATTATCTTCGTTCACGACCCTCAACCTGTGGCACTGATTGAAAGACAAAAGGACATCGGACGAAACTGGATATGGAGATGTCACATCGATTTTTCCAAACCTGACGTACGAACGTGGAAATTTCTAAGAACTTATATAGAACAATATGATTGTGCTGTATTTTCAGCTCCAGCCTTTGCTCGAGATCTTACAATAAAACAGGTTCTCATTTCTCCATCAATAGATCCGTTAAGCGATAAGAATAAAGAATTGTCGCCCGAAGTTATTTCTTCAATATTTGAGCGCTTTGGCATTGACCAATCACGACCTATCATCACACAAATTTCCAGATTTGATTACCTTAAAGACCCTCTTGGGGTCATCAAAGTTTATAAAAAAGTCAGGAAATACCTGGATGTCCAGTTAGTCCTTGCAGGTGGCGGTGCGACCGATGATCCAGAAGGACCACGCATCATGGAGGAGGTTAAACATGAGGCTGACAAAGACCCCGATATTTTTGTTCTGTTTCTTCCACCAGCAAGCGACATTGAAATCAATGCGCTTCAGCGGGGATCAACGGTCATTCTTCAAAAATCACTGAAGGAAGGATTCGGTTTAACGGTTTCTGAAGCACTCTGGAAGGCTAAACCGGTCATTGCTACTGCTGTCGGCGGCATACCATTACAAATAGCACATAAGTATTCAGGAATATTAACCCATACACTCGAAGGTACCGCATACTGGGTGAAGCAACTACTTAATGAACCGGAATACGCACGGAGATTGGGGATCAACGGGAAGGAACATATTAAGAACAATTTTCTTATTACCCGTCATATTAAAGATTATCTCCTGATTTTTCTTTCTCTTTTTCACAAAGGAGATATTATCTATCTCTAACTTCTGAAACCTCCCTAAGCAGTCAATTCAACAGCCATATCTTATGGCTGAGAGTGACTCGAACTCTTTAATGGAATTAAACTTTTGAGGATTGGCAGTGCGGCTAATGACACTAAGCTGAAGGTTACAAAGGCAATAGGATAACCAACAACCGGGATGAATTTACCAATAGCAAGCGTTGACCACGATTCACACAGATTCGTAGCGCCCATAAATGCACTGAATTGTGTAGCGCCAAGTTTTGGATCAGTAATATCCATGAACAGGGCATAGGAGGCTGACGTAAAAAGCCCAATGCAGAAATACATTCCACCTAATAAGCCTATCATCCAAGCTTTTTGGTTTCCATCGGGTAAAGAACTGAAAGCCGCAAGGAGTAAGATGTCCAGAACGAGGGTTAAAATAAAAATTTGAATTGAGCGTTTCCTTCCGATTTTGTCGGAAGTGTAACCTCCAAGTATTGCACCCCCAATCATCGTCAGCACTGAAGGAAGTGAAAAAAATATCCCAACATCAGTAGTTGTAAAACCAGAATCGATGAGAAAAGGACCGGCTATAGACCCTACTGCTTCATATGCTGTACCGGCGCAGCCAGCAAAAAGCAATCCTAACCAAGTTGATTTTCTCTTCAATGCTAACTTCATTGTTGCGGTAAATCTGGTCACTCGAAATAAAAAACTTCCCGTTTCGTAGTGAACGATATCCGGTTCATGTGACATGAGCAGAAAAATCGAAGAAAACCAGATAGCAGCGATGAGAAACGGAATAACCGCCTGTTCTCCGAACAATGTACCAAAGATGAGTGTGCCTCCTCCGAACAATGATCGCCCTGTTAACATACCAACTTGCATCCAGCCATTTAGCGTTCCACGCTCATTTGGTGGTACAAGCGAGATAGCGAGTGCGTCGATAGCTGCATCTTGTGTAGAAGCAGCGAGTGCGTGAGCCATAAGCAGAGCGCTCACAAATCCCAAACGTGATTGAACATCAAGATCAATAAGAGATATGAGAGATACACCCATCACGAGCTGCGTTGAAAGAATCCAATATCGTAATGACCAGCGTTGAGAATGCAAACTGTCAATAAGAGGTGCCCAAAGGAATTTGAAGATCCACGGAAGGACAAGGAAAGAAGTAAGGGAAGTGATCTCATCGATTGGGATCCCGGCAGATCGGAGCTTTGTTGGCAGTGCCCACCAAATGAAGCCAATGGGTGCCCCTTCGCTTAGATACAGGGAAGCAAAGAGAAATTTACGCCGACGTGGTGTGGAGAGAAAATTCAAACTGAGGCAGGAAAGCGGCTATGGGACATTACGATCCTTCTTTTGGCTTGCTCGCAATAGTGTCCGGGGTAGAAACGGTTTCTTTTTGTGCTGGACCAGATAGAGTGGCCAATTTTTCTAATAACGCACGAACGTCATTGACAGATCTTAAGTTAAACCGCGCTTTTGAAATTCTCGGCGCTACCTTAATAGAATAAGCTTGCGGTGGTAGAACAGAGAAGAGGTCCTCATCAGTCCAATCGTCGCCTATTGCTAAAATAAATTTGGGTGCATTCGCACTATGAAATCGTAGATAGTACATCCCTTTGCTTATTCCTGCATTGCGAACTTCAAGGATTTTATTGCCTGGCAATACTTGAATGTTGAGATTGGTAGATAATTGAGAAAGCGTGTCTAGGAGTTCTCTTGCAGCAATAGATGCCGATTCATTACTAGCCGTCCGATAATGCCAAACTAACGAAAAAAATTTTTCCTCGATACAAGATCCAGGGATACGACTGACAAAAAGTTCAAGCACCGGTCTGATATCCTTTTTCCAATTGTCGTCTGGAGGTGTTACCGTCATATCCCAACTGTTTTGCCCTTGAGGTTTTACCCATCCTCCATGTTCTGCAACGAGAGTAAGATGAAGATCTCCTAACCACTTTTCCAATGTCTCTCGATCGCGTCCACTGAGAACGACAACATGATTTTGCTCTATTGATGAAAGTTTTTTCAGGATGGAGATTATTTGAGCATCGGGTTTCGCAGCGATTGGTTCATCAGCAAAAGGCACTAATGTGCCGTCATAATCCAGCATAATGAGTCGATTCTCTACGGTGCTGTAATCTGTCAGCAGTTGCTGCTTACTCTGTGAATCGAGGACCTTTACTGCAAGGAGATGAGCCAGGTTCTCTACTTCTGTGAGCCGATCAAAAAATCGTTTAACCCACGTATCGATGTTATGCATCTGTAACCTCTGTCTCATGATCTTATTGCGTCTTCTCTGCTCTTCGTCTGGCATTTGTAGAGCATTAGACAGAGAATGAGCAATTTCTTCTTTGCTGTTCGGATTGACAATGATAGCTTCTAACAGTTCTTTAGCGGCACCTGCCATCTCACTGAGGAGGAGAACACCTTTCTCGTCCTGCTTTGCTGCAAGATATTCTTTTGCAATGAGATTCATCCCATCACGGAGAGGTAGAATCATAGCGACATGTGCATAGCCATATAAAGCTGTAAGTTCTTCAAAATTCAATGAGCGGTAGATATAATGGATTGGTTGCCATTGTAAAGTACCATACGCACTGTTAATTCGTCCGACAAGTTCATCGATTTCGTGCTTCAGTGCTGCATACCGTTCTACCTTTTCACGCGATGGAACGACAACAAGAACGAAAACGACCTTTTCCCGCCATTCGGAATGCTTATCAAAAAATTCTTCAATTGCCTCAAGGCTCTCGGGAATACCTTTTGTGTAATCCAAGCGTGATATTGAGAGCACCATTTTTCGATCACCGACACTTTCCTGAATTTTGACAGTTTCAGTTTGCACTGTTTGATTGGACGAGGCAGTTGCATATTTCTCAAAATCAATACCCATTGGAAAGACGTCTGCTTGTACCATATGATCACCGAAGAATAACTGTCCCAGAGTATTGTCGAGCCCCAATAATCGTCGTACGCTTCCAAGAAATGCCTGGGCATAATCGTGGGTGTGAAAGCCGATGAGGTCAAGAGCAAGGAGACTCTCGAGGATTTCTTTATGTTGTGGTAACAAACGGAAGATGTCATAATGCGGGAAAGGGATGTGAAGAAAAAATCCCATTGTTGCATCACGGAGATGTTCACGCAAATATTTTGGCACTAACATGAGGTGGTAATCATGGATCCAGAGAATGTCTCCAGGGTTAAAAATTTGCAAGATCTTCTGCGAGAAAAGCAGATTGGCTTTCTTATATGCTTCCCACTCTGCAGCTGAATACTTAGCGTAGGATGGTAGCGAATGGAAAATGGGCCATACTGTTCTGTTGGAAAACCCCTCATAATATCTCTCGACTAATTGACTGGGAAGGAACACAGGGTAACATCGATGCTCTTCCATCAAACGGTTCTCAACTTCTTTCTTCAATTCTTTTGGCACCTCGCCGGGCCAGCCAATCCATAATGTTTCGAATTGAGCATGGAGCGAACTCAATCCTGTCGCTAAGCCTCCCGCACTTGGTTTATACTCCAACCCAGAATCACTTTTTGTGATACTGACTGGCAGTCGATTTGAAACAATGAGGATTCTTCTCTTGATCGCATGTGTTGACACAGTAACGCTCCTATGACGAATTGTTCATAAACTTCTCCTTACTATTTGTCTCATGGTAATCAGTGGTATCATATCAATCAATGTGAGTATTTGGAATTTGTTGAAGATACAACGTTCGTGTTGGGTAAGCGAATTCAATACCTTTTTCCTGAAAGCGTCGGTAAATTTCAAGATTAATTGCTTGCTGAATATCCATGTACGTGTTGTAATCTGGGCTTTTGACAAAATAGACAACCTCAAACGTGAGTGATGAATCGCCATATTCTTTAAAGTGTGCTCTGTCGTATCGGACGTTTGGCTGTGACTCGATGATCTGACGGAGTAGCGTACTGATCTTGCTGAGTTGTTCAAGCGGTGTTTGGTAAACGACCCCAAGAGTGAACTCCACTCGTCGCTCGTACATACGCTTGAAATTTCGGATTCGACTATTCAAGAGATCGGTGTTCGAAAAGACAATTTGTTCGCCAGAAAGACTTCGAAGACGTGTGGTTTTCAATCCAATATGTTCAACAGTACCGCGATGCTCATTAACGATTATAAAGTCACCTATAACAAATGGCTTATCCAACGTGATCGAGAGCGAGGCGAACAGGTCGCCGAGGATGTTCTGGAGTGCTAACGCAACAGCAATACCACCAATGCCTAATCCGGTAACAAGAGCAGTAATATTAATACCTAGATTATCCAATACCAGTAATATGATGATCACTACCAACGACAATCTCAGAATGAAACTAAGACCTGTTAGCGTGGTTGTACTTGCTGCGTCTTGTTCCATTCTGCGGGACATTGTACGTTTCAACCAGAATGAAATAGCGGTGTTACCCCAGAAAGCACTTTGAATAATCAAAGAAAGCACAGCGACGGTTTCGATTATGCTCTTTGCATGTGAAGTAAGTGTAAGGACAAGGGAGCCGATGTATGCAGAGAGAATAAGAATGAAGAGGAGCTTAGTTTTTTTCAATTCCTCCACAATGAAATCGTCAATATCTGTCTCAGTTCTGGCTGCCATTTTAGAGAGCTTACGAACGATAAAGCCTTTGAAGCCCAATAAGACAATAAAACTAAAGACCGTTAAGCTTAACGCGATGAGCCATGACTGTATGCTGTTTCCAAGATACGTTTGTTCTAGCAATTTCATCTTACATCCGACCGATAGTTATGAGCTTTTGAGTTGATTGCAACTTTCCTTCATTCACTGCTGCGATTTTTCCACTTCTTGAGAATAACCTCATACAAATCTGTCCTCCGATCCTTCCAATTAAGTACACTTCCCGATTGACGATGTCGTTTAAGTAATTCAAGGTCAACGTCATCGAAAATCACAGTTTCGATATTCGGAGTACTCTCTGAAGCGACAGCATCTCTGGCAAACGGGATGTCCGCTGGAGTGTAAATCCCGGATTGAGCATACTGGATATCCAGATTCTCAACTGAAGGGAGATTCCCTACCGTTCCTGCAATAGCGACATAAACGTGATTTTCTATACACCGTGCCTGTGCACAATAGCGAACGCGCAGGTATCCGAACCGTTCATCAGTGCAAAAAGGAACAAAGATGATCTGCGCACCCTTCTCCACGGCAATGCGGCTCAATTCCGGAAATTCAATATCGTAGCAAATTTGAATTGATATCTTGCCTTTATCGGTTTCAAATACTTCTATTGTATTGCCGGGTTCAACGCCCCACCATCGCCGTTCATTAGGAGTAATATGTAATTTATACTGCTTCCCAATCCCGCCATTTCGCTTAAAGAGGTAAGAAATATTAAAGAGACCATTACCTTCAACGGTAAAATGAGATCCACCGATGATATTGATGTCGTACTTGATTGCAAGGTTAGAAAAAAGCTCCAGATATCTTGGCGTAAACTCAGCGAGCTTCCTGACCGCTAATCCTGGGCGCTCGACCGGCAAAAATGATGTGAGCTGCATGGTAAAGATTTCAGGGAAGAGAATAAAATCGCACTTATAATCTGATGCGACATCAATGAAATACTCACATTGTTTTGCAAATTCCTCAAAAGTTTTGATCTCCCTCAGTTGGTATTGCACCACACAAATTCTTACAGGATTTGTCGCTATGAACTTCTTGTGTGGATCGGGTTGATAATCTAAATTAGCCCATTCTAAGAGTGTTGCGTAGCCCATCGATTCTTTATCAGGCTCCAAATAGGATCGGATTAATCGCTTAAGAACAAAACCATTCGATATCTGGGTTGTGAGTACCGGATCAACGAGAGTTTTGTTGATGACTTTGTCGACATACTCCCGTGCCGTCATTTGATCTGCATGCTTGGCGTAACCGGGAATACGCCCGCCTAATACAATCCTCATAAGATTTTTTTCAATTGCAAGTTTTTTCCGAGCATCATAAAGGCGGCGGGCAAGCTTCATCCCGCGGAATTCTGGATCGACCATAATTTCTATGCCGTAGAGAGTATTCCCCTCGGGATTGTGATTCCGGATATAACCTTCATCGGCAATTTCACGCCAGCTATGCCATTCGTTGTACATTCCGAAATCTAGAATTAAACTGCTTGATGATGCAACCAATTTGCCTTCATACTCTACACAAATTTGTCCCTCAGGAAAGATCGTTATCTGGCTTCCGATTTGCTCTTTCGTCCACGGTTTCATCCCCGGGAAAGATTTTAATTGCAGCTGAACAAGCTGATCGTAGTCGTCAATTTTTAATTGGCGAAGAGTGATCTTTTTCTCAAAAGTCGATAGATCAATTGTCTGCATTGACACGTCCTCAGTGATGTTGGTAACTCTCTGTGAGGCATTCTTTTTATTTTCAATATATTACTTCCGATATACAGATGCAACAAAAAATTGGGTTTGATTTTTGAGATGCTGACCCTCCTTGTAGCAACTCGTTACAATATCACAACAAGTCGGGATCGTCGTTGAGCCTGTTATACGTTCGTTTGCACCATGGAGATTTCCATGTCCTATTTGACTTTATGTCAAAAATGACATATCTT
>JACQVI010000168.1 GCA_016209795.1 Ignavibacteriota bacterium | reverse complement strand
TCCCTAACCTCCCCTAAATGCCCTCCTTGCTAAGGAGGGGACACAGGGGAGGTCAAATTTCTTAGAAAGAATTAACCGAGTAGTATAGATTAGAATTCCATTTCATGAGACTTAAATTTCTGTTCCAGCGCCTGCGAAGCCTATTCTCACAGATTTGTATTTTGCTCAAACCTCTGGACGAGCGTACTGTTCATCCCGATCCTATCAGGCAGTTCGAGCGGTGGTTTGAGGAAGCTGTCAAAGCAAAGTTGTTTATGCCTGAAGCGATGACACTCGCAACAGCAACAAAGGATGGTAAACCTTCCGCCCGCTTGGTGCTGCTCAAGCAGGTTGATGAAAAAGGGTTTGTGTTTTTTGGGAATTACAACAGCCGAAAAGGGAACGAGTTAGCAGAAAATCCAGAGGCAGCTCTCGTATTTTACTGGTCAGAACTCCTTCGTCAGGTTCGGATCGAGGGATTGGTGAAGCAAATCTCAGCAGAAGAATCAGATCAATACTTTCGAACAAGGCCGCGTGATAGTCAAATCAGCGCGCATGCGTCACCACAGAGCAAGGTAGTGGGAAGCCGGGCAGAATTGGAACGTTTGTTTCATGAGCTAGAACAGCGTTATAACAATCAACTGGTTCCACGTCCTACATATTGGGGAGGGTACCGACTGAAACCTCATCGAATCGAATTCTGGCAAAGCCGGGAAGCGAGACTCCATGACCGAGTTGCGTATATCCTCCAAAGCGATGGAAGCTGGAAAATCCATAGGCTCGCACCATAGCAACATCTATTTTTTCTTTAAGACATTTGTTTTATCTAATGCTGCTCTCAGCCCACGGGCAAGTTTTTCTGGATCATCGTATCCCCAGAAGTGCATGAAGAATAAGCGAGGGGATTCGTTCAACATGTGATTGTGGAGTGCCGTCACTGCAATACCATGTTCAGTGAGTGCTTTCATCACAGGATTTACTTCGTGTGCTACAAGAACGAAGTCACCAGTCGTTGCAGTTTTTTTCTCGACCATCTGAAGATTGATTGCTGTTGCCATGCCCATAAAAGGTGGGATTTCCATTTGCCGTTCTGAAATCGTTTCTGCTCGCGGGATGCTCAATTGAAGAACACCACCGGCACGTTTACCTGTTACACCAAGAATGGATTCAACGGTCGACCAGTCAGTCTTGTCGATTCGTTCTGCGCGCAATGGAAGTGGACCAGTTGGAGTATTCGTTATTGCAAGTGCTTCGTGCATTACCGTAGCAAGCTTGGTCGGCTGTCCTTGTCCACTGAAATGCATGTACATAACGTTAGGCGATTCATCGGTAAGGTGATTATGAAGTGCGGTGATCTCAACACCATTATCGAGAAGCTTTTTCATGACTGGGTGAATTTCAGATTCAGTAAGAACAAGATCTCCCATCATCATTGTGCCTTCTTTCGTATTCATGAACGCAATCCACGTTGTGAGGGCAAGCGCAGGTTCTATGGAAACATCACCAACATGTATTTCTAAGTCAGTACGTGGAAAGGTTAGCTTAATCATATCCTCTTGGATTGTCCCTTTGCGTCCAAAGATTTGCTGTACTTCCTGCCAGTCGTTGGGTTGTGCCGATGCGATGTGAAGGAAGAACAATGTTAGGTTAAGGAGAGTAAGATGTGTACGCATAAGATTCCTCATTGTTTATTTTCTGAGTACATGAATTGTCAGATCATCAAATAACGTGTGTGAATCCGCTTTCGTCCAAAGACCGATTTTGCCAGCACGTTTGAACGTAGTATCGGTTGCCTCGATCAGTTTCTTGTCATCAACGTACGCTTCAAACTTATTTTCCACATTGTGCACCCGAATCGTATGCCACTGGCTTGAGGTTACTTTGACTTTTGCCCCGGCAAATTCTTGTCGCTTGCCTGCAACAACGTGGTACATTCTGAAATTATTCTCGAGTGCATTCACTCTGAGGACATAGTAGTTGTTGCTATCCTGATATCGCCAAACAATCCCGCCAGCTTGATCAACACTCCCTTTGACTGGTTTAAAATGGACTGCAATGTCCACATCCGTAGCGATAACACTATCGAAGATGCAGAGTGGAAAGCGATAGTCAGTTTGATCCATGTCAGTTTGTGCAAGAACATTCGGCTTGCTTGGTGCTGCTGTATCATTCAACACAACCCAATTGCCCTGTTTGCCTTTGCCAGTGAGAGACGCGGAAAATCCTTTCGGCAATACGCCCTCTTTGTCCTTGTCGAAATTGATTGTCTGTGCGAATGCCACTCCCACTGTCACTGATGCCAGGAGAGCTATCAACAACATTCTATGCTTCATACGATGATCTCCAATCTTTGTAATTATGATTTGAATTGAAACAAGATTAATCCGAGAATTCCAGTGATAACGACAAAGGATTAGTCCAAGAATCCCTAAGTGCTTCGCGACCTATTGTTTTGATTTCGATGTTTTCTTTGCCTCCTTCACAGGTGCAAGGTGGAACTTACAAACATCGCAACCTGGACCGCAGGCATCGCATCCATTTGAGTTGCACATACCGCATCCGCATTCCTTAGTTACCAGGCCTTTTGCGACACAGTAGAAACAATTCTTGCCGTGACAGGGTCTGCACCCTTTTGCAGCGCACTCACCGCAGCCGCAATCTTTTGTGGAGGCAGCCTTTACCGCTATGGCAATATCTGAATCCTTTGTCGCATGAGTTTTGTGCTTTGCCTTTGCATGTTGATCCGCCGCCTGCGTTTGAGCTTGAGCGTTCAACTTCATTGAGTGGCTCGCCACGATGAAACATAGAATGGTGAGGAATCTAAAATAGTACTTCATGGAAATATATCCTTTCGTTATCTGTGATTTCAAAGAGTGGAAACAGACGTTTCCACGTTATTAAACACTTTCTCCGAGCATCCGAGAGTTTACACAATTACTTCATGGCTCACCCGATTATTCATTAGATAGTAAACTCCATCTCGAGGAAAGCTCGGTTGGAATCGAGTTCCTCTCCAAGGGCATTATGCCGCTTATCGGTATAGAACAGTCCCTCGAGAGTGAAGCGGAAATTATCGACCAAGAGTAATGTCTGGTAGACGTTAATTCTTGCTCGGTGTCGATCACCGAGATTCAGCGTACTCGGCACATCAATGCTTTCTTGTTCGTACCGGACGCCGGTCAAGACTTGGGACGACCAATAATATTCCGGTGCAACAAACCAACTTCTCACGTTGACATTTTCTGCATTCAGACTGCCATAGGGATTATCGTTCGTGCCGAACACTGTGCCACCGTGTAGGACAAAGTTATCGTATCTCCATCGGGCATCAAAACCTAAACGTCTGAACGAGTCCACTGTTCTTGGTGAAGTTGTGGACGGCTGAACTTTTGCACGCCCCATGCTCGCAAACATCCCAAGCCCGAGTGATCGTTCCTCATAATCCTCCGCATACTGTTGATCTGTGTTGCCGTACAGATCCATACCGCTGATCTTGTAAGCAATCTGAGTGAATCCGACCTGTTGGTCGGTTCCTCCGCCTTCCTGCATTCCGATCTGGTAACCAAAGGAATACTGAAGTCGTTGGCTAAAGCCGAAAAGCATCATGCCTGGTCCTCGGCGTAAGGTGTACAAGTTCTTTTCGACGAAGCTCGATGGATACGCGACGTTCATTTCAGTGACGAGCGCCTTGGTTTCCCAGAACCTATAGGGCGAGTGAGAGCGATAGTGGGGAAGGTCGTGCTCTTCAGACCCGATAGTCCCCAAACGCAAATTGAGGAGATGCTGATTAGCAAGTCCGACAAGTCTGCCAAGGTTATGGAAATTTACCCAAGCGATGAGCTTCGTCTGGACCTTCTCACGATCCTGCGAATCTTCAAAAGGCTCGACACTCCCGATAAGATTGTAGTGTCCGAAGAGGGAGAGGTTCTGTCCAAGCGCAGCGCCGATAAACACCTCCCATTCCCAACTGAGTTTGTTGACGGGATCGCCTTCGCCTTCCTTCCATTCGGCAAGACTCCTGTTGCGAACGGAGACTGGAAGTGGTTCAGGCAAATTGGCGGACCAAGTTGTATCAATCCATTCTTTCATGGTCTTTGGTCCCGGTCGTTCGGGATCCGGGATTTTATAGCCGTTCAATCGAAACGCTTCTCCAAAAGCGTTGAGCCGGGGAGTCATGGAATGACACACACTACACGATACTCCAAGATTCCGTGCGAAAGCAGGTATTGCTTTCGCCTCTTGGCCTGAAATTCCCATAGCAAGGATGCCGATGAGAATATGGAGAAATGTTTTCATAGTGTTCTTCCTTTTAAAGCAGGGTATGCCAAACATTGGAACGGACCTTCACATTTGCACCTACAAACTGCACCCGCTTTGCCGCAATAACGTGATAGATTCTAAAATTATCTTCAAGAGCGTTTGCCCTCAAAATATAGTACTTATCCTTACCTTTTGCAATCCCGATTGATACAACAACACTCTATGCTTCATACGATGATCTCCTATCGTTGTAATTATGATTTGAATTGAAACAGGATTAATCCGAGAATTCCCGCAAAGGTGATAATGAGAGGCTCAGGGACTTTGAATTTTATGATCACTGCCAGGGTCGCCGCTGCTATGAGGGCAGTCGGGATATCAAGAATGGCACGCCTGCCTAAAACGATGACGGCTCCGGCAATAGCTCCTGTGGCGGCAGACGTGACTCCGTCGACAAAGGCAATAACCTGGGGGTTGTTCGCATAACGCTCGACATAGGGAGCTGGTAGTACGACAAACAAATACACTGGCAAAAAAACTCCGAGTGCAGCAACAATAGCACCGGGAAGACCCACTATGAGATACCCAATGAATCCAACAGTGATGACGACTGGTCCCGGAGTAATCATTGCAACTGCAACAGCATCGAGAAACTGTCGCTCATTCAACCAGTGATGTTCCTGAACAACCCCGCCGTAGAGAAAGGGTACAATGGCAAGTCCGCTTCCGAAAACGAATGCACCAGCCTTTGCAAAGAAGAGGAAAACTCTGACCAAGAGGTTGGATTCTGTCATTACTGGAAGTTGAAGCAAGGCATTTCCCAGTGGTGGAATAAAAGAGCTTGCTTTCGTGGAGATGAATTGCGGTGGCGCCAGCATAAACAACGCAATCACACCAGAGAGGATAAAGAGCCAGGCAATTTCTTGCTCGGTGTAAGCAGTGACAGCGCACATTACGATGAAGATAACCCACAACAATGCTTTACCTTTCAACGTCAGCTTTGTAAGCTTGTATGCAGACTTAATAATAATGCCGATGACTGCTGCACCGATTCCGTAAAAAAGTGCTTGCATCCATTCGAGGCCACCATAAGTTACATAGAGCATCCCAAGGACGACGACCATGATGAATGAAGGGAGAATAAATGCAATACCAACGATCGTTGCACCAAGAATGTTTCCTTTTAAGTACCCAATGTAAATGGCTAACTGAGCTGCAAGTGGACCAGGTGCAAGTTGGGCAAGAGCAAGACCTCGTAGATACTTTTCCTTAGTGATCCACCCACGTTCCTCCACCAGATTTCGTTCCATATAACCAACAAGTGCAATTGGTCCACCGAAGCCAGTAGTACCAAGTTTCAGGAAATAGAGAATGAGATGGCGAAGTGTATACTCAATTGGGGCTGTTCTCATTTTGTTTGCGTTTCTTTACTAACTTCCTTTTTACAATAAGCATAAAGTGCATCATAAACAATAAACTCCTTTGTAAGAATCTCGTGATCATCTTTCAACTGAAGATGGCGAAAGCCTTCAGCAATTGCTTTGAGACCCGGAGCCTCCAGGCGACCATAGAGATCATTGGCAACATCTGCACCATGCACGATCTTTGCCAGTAAATGAATCGCCGGATCGGTTATCTTGTACTTCTCGACAATAGCCTCAAAGCTGCATTTGCCTTTGTGATGTCCAAGCTCAACTCCTTCTACATCAAAAGGAATTGCGTTCGCTTGCTGTGCTACCGTGAGAACGCGGTCTGCAGGGACAAATAAAAACTCAGCTTGTGGATCAACAAACTTTTTGATCAGCCATGGGCACGCAACACGATCAACTTTGACGTGTTCACGAGTAATCCATTTCATTGTTGTTTCCTTTCCTTTTTAATGTTCATACAGTTACAGGTTTTTCACCTGGACCTACGATAGCGTAGATAATAACGCCAACAACTCCAGCAATGAAGGCGACATAAAATGGTAATTGATTGTTGATAGTCCAAAGCCATCCGCCCACAATCGACGCAGGGAAAACAACCAAGCCCCGTATCAGGTAATACATTCCAACAGCTCTGCCTCGGGTAGTTTCTGTTGCAAGATCAACGATTAATGCTTTGCGCGCGGGTTCGCCGATTTCACGCAAGCCCGCAAAGATAAAGGCAAGCACAATCCATCCAAAGCCCTGTGCACGTACAAGCGCAAGTGGAAAAAGGGCGAAGAACGCAAACGTCAATATCACAAATGGTTTACGGTTGAATCTGTCAGCGAGCTTCGCAATGGGGATGTAGCAAAGGATTGCAGTGAGCATTTCAATGCTTGTCAGCCATCCAAATTGAAAAGGACTTACCTTCAGAACGTTGATTGCATAGAGAACGATGAAGACTTTTGGAATTCCCTCCGCCCATCGTGCTAAGCAATCGGCAGCGAGGAGTCGTCTCAGCGAACGATCAAGAGTGAGCCATTGAGCCTTGAACGATATGTCATCTGAGTATCCACGCTGGCGCTCTCTGTAGAATCTCAACACAACAATAACAGCGATGAACGCCAGAACAATACTTAGGATGAGACCAATATGAATTCCCTGAAAAAACCCAAGTGTGATTATGAGAAGCCCACCAAGGCTTGGAGCCACGACGATTGGTATTCGCTTCACAATGGATTGTACACCAAATCCGGTAGCCCGTTGCTCTTGAGGAAGATTATCTCCAATGATGGCAAAAATCGTTGGGGATGAGAAGCTACTCCATGCCATAACAAAGATCAGCCCAATGAGAATGGGCATCCAGTTAGTGGTAAACAGGTACATGGTGTACCCGAGGGTTGCCAGAATAGAGAAGAGGATAAGCGCTTTTCGTCTTCCCAGTCGATCAGAAATCCAACCACCGGGGTATTGATACGTGGCGTCGAGAAAATCCTTCAGTGTGCCGTATGTTGCAATCACCCACGCACTCGCTCCGAACAATTCTAAATATTTTGGGATGAAACGTATCCATAGCTCTTCTCCCATTCCCACAATGAAAATCACTACAAGCATCACAATGATGTTGGGCTCTAAGCCGAGGAAGTTCCGTAAGCGCTTCATAAGTTGTTATTCGATGTGGTTAACTATTACACGGAAGGTAATTCAAGAAGAACTCACAACTGAAATCGGTAATCTGAAATCTGCAATCTGCCTTCAGCTTTTGAAATGATCCCATCCTCCAAATCGCAGTGGTTCTGACTCGCCATTTTCTCGAATAAGTTCAATGCCGTTGCTCTTATCTGTTATCCTGCCAATGATTGATACATCGTTGGTTAATTTTTCAAGCTTCTCATACTCATCATCACCCAAGGTGAAAAGCAACTCATATTCTTCTCCGCCGTAGAGTGCATAGTCAATCGGGTTCTGCGAGAATTCCTCTGCAATCCGCTGGGTGATTGATTCAACCGGGATGTTGTGTTCATATACTGCTGCTCCAACTTGACTATTTTTGCAGAGGTGGTGAACTTCGGAAGCGAGCCCGTCACTGATGTCGATCATCGCATTCACTTTTATTTGCTGCGTCAAAATTCGTGAGAGATCTAAGCGAGGCTCAGGCATGAGATGTTTTTCGATGGCAGCTTTGTATGGCTCAAGATTTGGACGAAACTTGTCTTGATTGGGGGAATCAGTAAACAGTTTTTTCTCTCGCTGGAGGATTTTCAAACCGGCAACTGATGAACCAAGATGCCCTGTAACGCAAATGTAATCTCCAGGTTTTGCTCCTGTCCGATAAACAACGTGTTGCTCGTCAATTTCACCAGTTACTGCTACAGAAATTACCATGTTCGCCAGCGATGAGGTTGTATCTCCGCCAACAAGTAAGCAGGAGTATTTCTTGCATGCGAATGATGCACCATTGTAGAACTCCTCAATCATCTCGATCGAGATTTTCCTAGGAAGTGCCAATGTAATCGTTGCATAGCGAGGAATTCCTCCCATGGCAGCGATGTCACTAAAATTTGCCGCCATTAACTTCCACCCGAGATGTTTCAAGGCAGTAAAGGTCAGATCAAAGTGAATTCCTTCAACGAATGCATCAGTTGTAAACAGTTGAACCTTTCCAGGCGTGGGGCGGTACACGGCAGCATCATCCGCAATGCCCATGATAAGGTTATCGTGGAGAGATGCGTCATCAACACGGAAGTTTACAAGCTCTTTGATGCGCTCAATGAGACCGAACTCGCCAATGGTTGATATTGCTGTGTGTTTCTGCATTGGAGGGGAAATTTCACCTCAGAAACATACAGAAAGAAGGTATGAAAAACAACAGAATGGTTTATAACAGTCTATTGATGGCTTGTGCGAAAAACTCTTTGGTGCGCATGCCGACAATGGTTTGAACAATTCTCCCATTCGCATCGATAATGAACGAGGTCGGAATTGCGCGGATGTTGCCGAACGCTTCTTCGAGTTCTCCATTGGCAATGACATTTTGATAGGGTATCTTGTACTGCCCGATGTAAGAACGTACTGTCTCCACCACATTGGCGCCACGATCTACTGAGATGCCAATAAATTTCACTCCACGAGGTGCCAATGCATTACTCAAGGCAACGAGGTCAGGCAACTCTCTTTTACATGGCCCGCACCACGTAGCCCAGAAGTTGATGAGAGTTATCTTTCCACGGAAGGAATCAAAATCAACGATCTTGCCTGAAGGGTCTTTCCACGTGAAATTTGGAACAGTATTGGGACGTGTCGTTACAGTGATGACTTCAGCAACATCGTGGTTAGGCTCAAATTTTGATTTTTCTAAGGTAGCTTCAGCCTCTTTATTGGAGCAGCCCTGGGGATACAGTAGTGAGAAAGTCCCTACAAGAATTACGATGCGCAGAATCATGGTGAATTATTCCCCTTCTTGAAGGGAAGCTAAAAGTTTGTCTTTCTGAATATCAGCGACTGCAGAACACACAGTAGAATCGGCAATCCAGATGACAAGCGTGCACTCTGGAAGATGATTTTCTACGTACCAGCCTGTGCGCAGTAATTGTTCCATTGCGGAGGGAGGGAGTTTCAATGATTGACCGGCAAGAACTGCTTGCAGGCTTGTTTGGTAAAGATAGATGGGATCATCATCATATTTATAGAGCAGGTGAACAATATTTTCAGTACCATAGTTAGAAAAAAGGGCACCAAATAATTTACATCGTTTCATGCAGGGGACATTGACTTTAAAGTTTACTCTCTGAGCAAAGTACGATTTTATGGTTGCAGGATCATCAGTTGTAATTTCTGGTTTCATAATACCTTTGAGAACCTCATCGAAGTTGTTATAAGACTGGTGGATGATGTTTCCGTCCTTAGGTTGTGCGTGAGAGTGATGAGATTTGAGTGGTGCTAGTAGGAGTAAGATGACAACTGCTGCTGCTATGCCACAAGCAGCGAACGCGATTTTCCACGATGCTTTCTTGAAGAAGCCAAAAATGTTTGATGATACTGTACCACTACTTACTGACTGGGGAACAAATTGTGTCCTAATCTGACTGACGAGTGTCTGAGGCGCTTGAACGCGTTGAAATTGTCGACGAACGAGTTGCTTGGTGATATGCTCTAGTTCAAATTCACTACGGCAACGTTGGCACTCCGTAATGTGCCGATGAAATTGAGCTTTTAGCTTCTCCTCGAGTTCGCCATCAATCGCAGGTGTGATTAAATCTTGTACTTCACTACAATCCACGTTGGTTACTACTTCTTATCAATGTGCGATGAATAATCCTTTAGTTAGTTCCTGTTACATACCCATGTTTCTTCGCGTAGTCGAAGAGCTTAGCACGAAGCATCTTTCGTCCGCGGTGTAAGCGCGATCGTACTGTGCCAACAGGGCAATCAACAAATTCAGCAATCTCTTCATAGCTCAAACCTTCGATATCGCTCAGAATGACAACTGTTCTAAAATCTTCGGGGAGCGATTCAATTGCACGAGCAATATCATCTTCCAGAAGTCCGCCAAAAATCTTTTCTTGGAGATCATTAGGATCGGTTGCTTCATAGCGAATCGTGTTATAAAAATTCTGGATATCATCATAATCAAGAGTCTCCGGCTCTTTGGATTCTTTACGATATCGGTTTATATAAGAATTCTTCATTATTCGGAACAACCACGCTCGGATGTTAGTTCCCTTTTCGTACTTATCCCAGAATCGATATGCTTTTAAGTACGTTTCCTGTATCAAGTCACTGGCATCATCAGGATTTGCTGTCATCCTCAATGCGTAGTTATACAGGAGATCCATGTGAGGAATTGCTTCCTTCACAAATTCTTCATGCCGTTTATTTATTTTAACCACCATTCTGTATAACCCCGATTTTTTGAAGATTTCTAGTAAGACTGTTCCCTAAGATTTGGGATTGCTTGAGGCTGCGTTAGCGCATGATACTAAAAATCCTATTCATGCGCAAGGAATTTATGTATATATTGACTAAGAATGACAATAACCTGATTGTGTCTACTTTCGTTTAAAAAGATATGCGGACTCAAGCTTTTTCACACTTGTGCCATCGTGGATGAGATAAGAACCGCCGCTCCAGATTGAAGCACTACCATATTCACCACGTTTATTGATGGCGTAAAACTTCACATCATGTTTAAATCGTCCGTGATCGTCCTTCAGACGCTTCTCACGGCATCGCTCATTGATGCGTTTACATGCAAGAAGACATGCTTCCTCGGGAGATTTTCCTTGTTGCATCCATTCAACGATCATGACGGAGCTGCAATTCAGAAGATTTGCCTCGCCGCGTCCTGTTGAGCCGGCAGAGCCTACCTCATTATCACAATACAACCCGGCGCCAATGATAGGAGAATCGCCAACCCTGCCTGGAATTTTATAAGCAAGGCCGCTTGTTGTTGTCACACAAGAAAGGTTTCCCTGCATATCCACTGCGCTGCAATGAATTGTGCCGTAGTGGCGAAGGTATTTCTCGTAGATCTCTCCAATCTCTTTATCTTCTATCGTGTGTGGTGGAAGCCAATCATCTTCCTTGCTGAGATTTTCTTTCCACTTGAGCCATGCCTCTCGAGCCTTATCGGTGAGGAGAGTTTCTTCCTTGAAGCCGTGCGCTTTCGCGAATTTCAATGCACCTTCTCCTACAATCAGCACATGATCTGTACGTTCCATGACAAGTCGTGCCACCTTCGAGGGATTCTTGATGTTGCGAAGCGAAGCAACAGAACCTGCACGGTATGATGGACCGTGCATGACTGCCGCATCGAGTTCAACGACACCTTCTTCGTTCGGTAAACCGCCGTAGCCGACGCTTGTGTCTTCAGGATCATCCTCCACGATATTCACACCGGCTATAACGGCATCGAGTGCATCAGCACCGTCCTTTATCATTCCCATTGCTTTTTCGAGAGCTTTGGTTCCATTTGCACTTGAGATAGCAAGCGGCTTGCCAGCAATGGGTTGAGGTTGTTTATTGATAGGATATGGCTGTAGTAACTGAGAAGCAAATGCGGCAGTACTTGTAAATGCGGTGGTTTTCAAAAAAACACGTCGGTTGATTTTTTTCATGGTAATTCTCCTGAAGTTTTGGAGTGCAAGGAAATGTAGAAAGAACTTCTCTTAAAAGCAAAAAGTTGGTTGCTAGAGTGGACTTCTTCCTTTGAGCGTTGCTTTTCAGCCTATCAGCTATTTTTCTTTGTAGAGTGTAATTCCCCACATGGTTGGATCGTCTGGGGGATCAGTGTTCCAATGGTTAAATGAGTGTGAATCATCTGTAACGTAGTGAAGTTCGTATTCACCCGAATCGAGCAACACTGTAGTTTTGACTATCCGGTTTTTTCGCCCGCCGCCTGCATGGAATGTCATGGAGTAAGTCATCTCCCAAATGATCTGGCCTGTTACTGCATGTTGTATCCAGCCGTAATCGAACATTTCACGGTTTTGGCCTTCACCGATAGCATATACCCGAATGCGAGTTGGTTTGTCTAAACGAAATTTCTCACTTCGGTTCGCATTATCAGTAACACGAGCAATTTGGGCAATGATACCAGTCTCTCGCGGTGTAATGTTTTTCTCGACATCAGCCAGGCTGAAATTAGTTCCTTCACCGTAGATGGTAATTCCCCAGTGCTCAGGGTCGAACGGTGGCTGAGCGTTCCAATCATCATATGCGTGCGAATCATCAGTCTGATAATAAACGGTGTAGGTACCATGAGGCAGCATAATGGCTTCATCAATCATACGGTTTTTTTCTGCACCACCGGCGTGCTGAGTTCTCTCAACATCCATTGTCCACACTTTCTCTCTGGTTGTTGTGTTGATGATCCAACCATAGTCTGCCATCTGACGACGTGAATGTCCTCGTTCGCCAAGAGCATAGACGCGTAGTTGAGTTTCGTTCTTGAGCTTGAAGCTTGCGTTTCGCGATTCATCATCACCAATGTGAGTAAGTTGAACGATGATATTTTGATTTTCAGTTACGGGAGAGAGCATAAAGTTCTCTCTATCCTCGTTCCGAGTGGCAAGCAGTGTGATACCAAAGTTATAGGGATCGACAGGTGGAGCATTGTTCCAATCAACAAATGAGTGGGAGTCATCTGTGATGTAGTAGAGAATATAGTCACCGGCAGGAAAAGAAACGATGTCACTGAGTTTCACGTTCTTCTCTGCGCCACCTGCATGGCGGAGTTTTTCTGGACGCATTTCCCACTGACGTCGTCGTGTCTGCGCATCGATAATCCAGCCGTAATCCGCAAGCTCATCATTGCCAACCATCTCACCAATTGTATAGATCCGCAGTGCTATTGGTTTGATGAGAGTAAAACCTTGTTTGATGTGTGCATACTCCCCAAGGCGAACTGCTTGGAAGAGAGTATATGGGAACTCCTTCGGTGGGGTAAACGTCTTGACTGGAGGATCGGTATCTTTCACGTACAGTTCGATGCCCCAGTTTTTTGATCGGCGTTTCCATTCTTTATAAAGGTTGGCTCCCCAAAGATCATCGAACCATGAAAAGAAGCCTTTCGATCTCGGCATCTCTTTGATCACTCGCTCATCACGGCGATCGATGTTAGTAAGAACGTTCGACTTCATGAACATCCGGTGAGAGGTTATCCCAAACGCTGTAAAATAGACCTCGTAATTACCCTTGGCAAGTGAAATCTCGCCATCGAAGCGTCGATCATCTTTCACACGAATTGTGTTATCATATTCCATTACCCAGACCTGCTCACGCGTATCAGCGTTGATGATCCAACCATAGGCAAACATCCTTATGTTGGGGTATGTTATATTATCTTCACCACCACCAAGTGCTTTGATGTGAATACGCAACTCCGAGGGAAGAATAAAACCGGCGCTTTTTATTTCCTCTTGCGTGAAATCCCTGAGTTCTGTGATGAGACGCTCACCAGCGATAACCGTCAGTTTGAATGATATAGAAATCAGAGCCAGAATGAGCAATCTGAAGGTATGTTTCAAGGGAGTAAAATACATAACGGTTTACACTCATTTACGGAATTTTACAGCATTTGTTTCACTTTTGATGAGGATCCCCTTCTGTGATTTGTATCCTTGATTATCACAGCAACATTTTATATTTTGGCGTTATTGAAGTGAAGACTTTTATGAAAAGTACACAGACTGTCGTTAACAAAGTTCGAAACAATGCTCTCTTTGAATCTGTTGAACAATCTCTGCTCAATCATGTTCTTGAACAGATGCAAGAGCATGCCTTTCATGGGGGAGACCTCATCTTTGAGGATGAAAGTGAAGGCGACTGTGTGTATCTCATCCTCTCAGGAACAGTGAGTATAAGTAAGAAAACTCAATCGGGTGAAGAAACCATTCTCACTATTCTCCATGAAGGTGATTTCTTTGGTGAGTTGGAGCTTATTGATGGTTGTGCGCGCTCTGCTCAAGCAGTTGCAATGACAGATTGTGTGATGGCAAGTTTAGGCAAGGATCACTTCAACTTGTTGTTAGAGTCGAGTGAGCAATTTAAACTTAATTTGCTTCGTAAACTCAGTCTTCGTCTACAAACAAGTAATATTTTATTCATACACCACCTGCAGTTAAGCTTAGAGCAAGTGAAGAATCAACTCGATAAGATGCATAAAATTGTCGAAGCAGCAAAGAGTGTCAATTCTTCACTCGACCTGAATGAACTGCTTGGAATCATCTTAAAGGTTGCAACAACAACGACGAACGCCGATGGTGGTACGTTGTATTTAGTTGACAAAAGTAAGAACGAGTTATGGTCAAAAGTTCAGCAGGGATCAACGGTAGTAGAGATTCACTTGCCATTGGGAAAAGGAATTGCTGGTTATGTTGCTTCAAGCGGGGCAACGGTCAACATTCCTAATGCTTACGCAGACTCTCGGTTTAATCCAGAGGTTGATCAACTCACTGGCTATCGTACCAGAACAATTCTCTGCATGCCGATGAAGAATAAAGATGGAGACATCATTGGTGTATTTCAGCTACTCAACAAAGAGCACGATCCTTTCACGATAGAAGATGAAGAGTTTATTGAAACACTCTCTATCCACGCCTCCCTCGCAATCGAGAATGCGCGGCTTGCTCAAGAGATGATTCAGAACGAACGTCTTTCTGCGGTTGGAAGAATGGCGAGCACAATCATCCATGACATCAAAAATCCCATGGGAACATTGCGCGTGTATGCAGAAGTCATGAAGAGTAAAACTGAGGATAAAGAGACCGCTAAACTTGCGGATGAGATGATGCATCAGGTTGATCGCTTTGTTACAATGACACAAGAGATTCTCGATTTCTCACGTGGGGTCAGTTCGATGAATGTGCAAGAAGTAACGTTTGATGATATGATGGAAACGATTCTGAATTTTATTGACAAAGATCTGAAAAAGAGAAAAGTGCATCTCGTAAAAAAACTCAAGTTCATTGGAAAAGTGAAAGTGGATCCAGATAAGTTGATGAGGGCATTTTATAATATTGCGAGCAATGCTGCCGATGCTATGCCTAAGGGCGGACAGCTTACTATTCGTACTGAACAAAAAAATGGTTCTGTTCTTGTTGAGTTTGTTGACACTGGAACTGGGATGCCTGCTGAGATTAGAAATAAGATTTTCGAGCCATTTGTCACTTACGGGAAGAAACATGGCACTGGACTTGGGATGGCGATAGTAAAGAAAATCATCGACGACCATAAGGGAACAATTGAGATTGAAAGTGAACCTGGTAGCGGTACCACCGTTCGACTATCTTTACCACTGAACTAATCTAAAAGGTATGTCTGAGGTAACTCTCTAATCCTCCACTTGTTATGCGGTTTCTGATAGATCATGGATCGATTGAAATAGTGCAAGGTGACATCACTGATCAAGACACAGAGGCAATCGTTAATGCAGCGAATAACCATCTCTGGATGGGGGCAGGGGTCGCTGGTGCTATCAAACGCAAAGGTGGAGTTGAGATCGAGCGGGAAGCTGTTGCTCAAGGTCCGGTGGAAGTAGGGCAAGCTGTGCTCACATCGGGTGGCGCCTTGAAAGCACGTTATGTCATCCATGCTGCCGTGATGGGTCAGGACCTACACACCGATGCGGAAAAAATCACATCAGCAATGCAAAGTGTTCTCCGTCTTGCTGAAGAAAAACACATGTCTTCAATTAGTTTTCCGGCTTTAGGTACTGGAATTGGTGGATTCTCACCCTTTCACTGTGCGAAAATTATGCTTACTGATACAATCGGATTTCTTCAACGCTCCAATCATCTTAAGCATGTTCGCTTTGTTCTCTTTGATAAGAAAATATACGATGTCTTTGAAGAGGAACTGAAATTACAGTTTTCTTCTAAGCGGCACGGAGATTATCTTTGATCTATTCCTAAGCGGAGAATAAAGTACTCTGCGGCGTTCACTGCAATTGAGTTGCCTTGAAGTAAACCTGATAACTCCTTCTGCAAATCATTCGAATCAAAACACTCCTTTGTTCCGATAAGATACTTTGCACCTGCCAGGCTTTTCCCATTTAAGAGCACACCGTACAATAATTACTCCCATCTTGCAATTCCCTCCAAAAATTGGTAAGTTTCTTGAAAGCTTATGCGCGACGTTGAAAAAATTCTCATCATTCGTTTCAGTTCTATCGGTGATATTGTTCTTGCCTCGCCGCTTATCCGCGCATTGCGATCAGCCTATCCAACCTCTCAAATTGACTTCTTAGTAAAAAAGGAATATGCTGAATTGGTACAATTTAACCCTCACCTCACATCAGTTATTGTTCTCACTTCATCAGAGAAAGAAGAGATCAAAGCACTAAAGGCTACAATCAGAAATATCCATTATGATTTGCTCATCGACCTTCACCATAGTTTACGTAGCTTCTACATTCGGCTATTCTCTGGAGTTAGACATGTCCGCACTGTCAACAAACGTGTGATTGCGCGATTTTTCTTGGTAAACTTCAAGTGGAATTTCTACCGTAACGTTGTTTCAGTTGCTGATCGATACCTTAAGACCGTAGAACAATTGGGCGTTCGAGATGATGGAAAAGGGTTGGAACTATTTATTCCTGAAGAAACCACATCGTCAATGGATGCAATCATGAGCAAGTATAAGCTTGATCGGTATGAAACCATTCTCGGTATTGCTCCAATGGCAAATCATGCGACAAAACGGTGGTTGCCGGAGCGCTTTGTCGAATTTGGAGTAAGGTCTTCTAAAAATCATCGAACTAAAATCTTTATCTTTGGGAACCATAAAGAAAGTGATTTCTGTGGAGACATCGCTCAGTTAATCAACACTCAGACGGGTTCAGCAATAGCAGAGAGTTTGGCTGGTAAGCTCTCCCTTCTTGAGACAGCGGCAGCTATTGATTTCTGTGACCTTGTTGTTTCGAATGATACGGGGATAATGCATCTCGCGGCAGCACGAAAGAAAAAAGTAGTTGCCATTTTTGGATCTACTGTTCGAGAGTTTGGCTTTTATCCATATGGTACAGATAGCATTGTTTTGGAGCAAAGCGGACTTCCTTGCCGACCATGTTCTCATATCGGTCGTGAACGATGTCCAAAAGGACATTTCCGCTGTATGAAAGATATCCTTGCAGATGATGTTATCGAAGCGACTAAAAGATTGTTAATGACTCAAACGGGATAGCCTCTTAGAGAGTTACTGTGGAACGTGCATCTCACTCAACTGGGAAAGTATATTCATTACAACTCTGCCCCGGTTATCGAAAGCCAATGCAAATGGTCAATCAGGTAGAAGCAATAGAAAATCTCGGATTCAAAAATGATCGACATGCAATCCCCGATAGTTCTCGCCAAATACTTCTCATCGAAAAAGAAATACTTGATGAACTGAAATTAATGCCGGGCCAGGTGAAGGAAAATATTACTACAGAAGGAATACAACTCATGCAGCTCAACCCGAGACAGCGATTAAGGATAGGTAGTGATGTTATCGTAGAAATAACAAAGGTATGTTCGCCATGTGGCAGGATGGAGGAAATACGTGCCGGCTTGCTGCAAGAGTTAGCTGGACGACGCGGGATATTAGCAAGAGTCATCAAAGGGGGAATTGTTCGTAGGGGTGATGTCGTTCAGCAGATCGGTGCGTAATGCTCTGGAGGGCATTATATAATCTATTGATTATTCCAATTTGTTGGATCGTGCTACACCTTTACGGTTGGTTTAATAAGAAAGCGGCTTGGACAATCCACGGCAGAAAGGGAATGTTTGAACGATTACAAAAAGAAATAGCAACACTTAATCCAAGTAGTAAATGCATTTG
>JACQVI010000021.1 GCA_016209795.1 Ignavibacteriota bacterium | reverse complement strand
GGGCTATCCTTAGTAAAATATAGAGATTGTCTACTTCAATCTCAAGAGGATCCTTTAAATTTTCTGGGTTGGAAATTATGCGTTGATTTCTTATATTTTGCGCAAAGAATTACATCTCCATGTTAAAACTCCAAGAACTCACTCCAGCAGAATTAACAATACAAGAGAAGGAATCAATCCTTAACCATGCCATCGACTTGCATCTTATAGGGAGCGATGAGGTCGATGATCCCGGTTTTGATATCGTCGAAAAGGGATCTCCTCGTGCAGTACATATTCTTCGCCTCGTGAATATCAATCAACATGTTGGTATTATGTATATTCTACAACGGGAGGCAGAGAATCATTTTGAAATGACAATCCTCGTTCACAAGGAATTTCGGGGGAAGCACCTGACTGCCGATGCAGTTGATGCGTTAGAACAATTCATGTCTCGAACACATAAGTCCCCAGTTTATCTCTGCGCTTCGGTTCGAGAACATAATCCTCTCCGACATGAATTAACAGCATTTCTGCTTCGTCATGGTTACACATACTCATCCGAAGAGCAAGCGTTCATCAAACAAGTTGTCTGAATAGGTTAGCCAATCATCTCTTGACAACTTCGGGGTGATTTTGTATTTTGGGGCTGAATGATTATGTCCAGAGTTGTCAAGGAGGTATTTGAACTTTCACATAAATCGGGCGAAAAGATTCATGGCGATATTCGCTATACAGGCGATTCTGAGAAAAAACCGGTGCTTGTCATCTGCCACGGCTTCATGGCGTTTAAGGATTGGGGATTTTTTCCTTACGTCGCTGAGTGTGTGGCAAAATCAGGATGTGTTTCCGTCATCTTTAATTTTTCACACAACGGAGTCGTTAGAGATCAACAGCGCATTACCGATTTTGCAAAGTTTGAGAGTAATACAATCAGCCACGAGCTTGAGGATATACGGTTGGTCGTTGATGCTGTGTATGCTGGCGAAATTGGTTTCAATCTCATTGACAAAGAAAAGATTGTTCTCTTCGGTCATTCTCGTGGTGGTGGCGAAGCGATTGTCCACACAGCATCGGACAGGCGTATAAAAGCGCTTGTTACGTGGTCAGCAGTTTCAACGTTCGACCGATGGACTCATCACCAGAAGGAACAATGGAAGAAGTTAGGCTATCTTCCACTTGCAAAAGATTCAACTGTAAGTTTGCTGCGTATGGGAATAAGATTTCTCACTGATTTGGAGATGAACTCAGAAAATCTTAATATCACTCATGCTGCAAGCCGTGTGAACGCCTCCTGGCTTCTGATTCATGGGAAAATGGATGGTACCATCCCTTGTTACGAAGCGGAGCGATTGCATGAAGCAGCGAATAAATCTACGACAGAATTGATTCTACTAGAGAAGGTTGGACATTTGTACAATGCAGCCTCACGAGATGAAGATAACTATAAGACGATAGACAAACTCATTACGTTAACAACACGATGGCTTCACGAGAAACTTTCATAGGAGAGAATATGGAGAGATTACATACTCCTGTCATACAATCATTTGTGATTGGACAACAAAGCATAACGGCACAAGTACTATGGATATGTGGATTTGCATTGCTGACTGCGGTTGGCGCTCAGCTTGAAATCCCTCATCAGCCTGTACCGTATACATTGCAAACTTTTTTTGTCTTGATGTCGGGCGCTCTGCTTGGAAAACGTAATGGAGCGCTAAGCCAATTGTTGTATCTTATGCTTGGCCTTGTTGGTTTGCCTGTTTTTTCTGGTTGGGGTTTTGGACTTGCTCGCTTGCTCGGACCAACGGGAGGATATTTATTCAGTTTTCCAGTTGCTGCATTTGTTGTTGGCTACTTGATAGACTATCATAGAAGTTTTCTTTGGCATCTTATGTCAATGGCTGTTGGTGTGGCGATTGTTTTTAGTTTGGGGATTGTGCAATTATATGCTGTCTACTCTCACAACTGGGCTGAAGCAATTGCCAAGGGCTTCTTCATGTTTTCATGGTGGGATGCCTTAAAACTTTTTGCTGCTGCGACGATTTACCATCAGATTTCCTCTCGTTTGCAGAAGTCATAAATCACAAATAGACTGATACCTCATGAATGAAAGAAAGGAAATACCATGAACGAAAACAATGAAATCTGGGATGAATTCAAATGGGAAGAATTCATGAAGGAGCAGGACAAGAAAGTCGATCGGTACATGGAACTCTTTTACCGCTATCAAGACCATCCCGATCGTGACGAGATCATAGCACGTGAAATGGGATGGACGTGGCTCTTGGAACATGAAAGTGAAGATGCGGATGCTTCAATCTTTGACGATGAAGAAGGTGAAGAAGGAGAGGAGTGGAAATTAGCGGCTGGGGTCAGCGACGAATCATTTGAGCATGACGATTTTAGAAATAATCCTTTGTACCAGAAAACATATCAGTTTGCACTGAGGGCGGTGAAATTCGTAGATCAGCTTCCCGAGAAGAAGCGAGAGGATTCTTCCGTAGTCGATTTTATTTCCAATGCTACAATCGCTGGAGCAAAGATTGCAGGTGGAACGGGCTTGGGGGAAGACCTCGATGAACTCGGCGGCAACATAGCGTACTGTAAACGCGGACTCGCCGCTGCCAATCTTGCCATCGCTGCGCTCCATGAAATGAAAGAAAAGCGCATCATCAATGACAAAACGTACTTCGATTTGGTGAAGGATGCAACGGAGGTCCGCGACGCTATTGCGCTTCACATTGTGGAATTAAGGGAGAAGTTTTATCGAGGGGTGTAAGGAGGAAGGTGCCTAAACCACGATGTGGAGGATGATGAGATGACCAAGATTACGTTAGGGAATCTCGGTTCAGACTTTTTTCAATTCCTTTCTGAAAAATTCTTTCATCTTCACTTTGATTTGATCACGTACTTGCCGGAACTTCTCTAAGCGTTCTTCCTTGGTGCCGGTGAACCATACGGGATCTTCAAACGGAATATGCAGTGTTCTGTGAGCGCCGGGGAAGAAAGGACAGCTTTCCTTCGCTGTATCACACACGGTGATCACGTAATCAAAGTTTTGCTGAACAAATTGGTCGACCGATTTTGAAGTGTGGTGAGAAATATCAATCCCAACCTCGCCCATGGCGTGAATTGCCATTGGATGCACGGTGGATGGAATTGTGCCCGCACTAAAGACTTCAACAGCGCCATTGCTAATATGACGGAGAAATCCCTCAGCCATCTGGCTGCGGCAAGAGTTGCCTGTGCAGATGATGAGTACTCGTTTTTTCATGCCCTATTTCTTGCCTCGGATCGTTACGCTTAACAAAGCAAAGTGATCTGAGGAATACTCATCGTATTTTTTCTCTTTGAGGATTTGTACTTCTTTAAATCCAGCACGCTTAATAAGAGCGAGATATTCATCCTTATCCATTGCACCCGCAACACAGCCAGCCCATAACTCAGCGCTCTTTCTAACATCATCAGGCATCGTACCTGTTGAGACGATGTCGGAGATAATAAATTCGCCATTCGTCTTTAGCACGCGGTAAATTTCTACAAATGCTTTTCCCTTATCTGGCACCAGATTGAGCACACAATTGCTGATAACTCTATCGACAGTTGCAGACTCAATCGGCATTTTCTCGATCTCACCGAGCTTGAACGCCACATTTGTGATACCTAATTTTTTCGCATTCTCCTCTGCTCGTGCGATCATCTCTTGTGTCATATCCAGTCCAATGACCTTTCCTGTGCTTCCCACATATTTCGAAGCAATAAACACATCGATGCCGGCACCTGAGCCAAGATCCAGAACAGTCATACCTTCTTTCAGGTCGGCAAATGCCGTCGGTGTCCCACACCCCAAGCCAAGATTGGCTATTTCTACATCGGCAATCTCTTCAGGATTGTAGTTTTCAGCCATGCAATTCGTTGTAGCAGCTTCAGAGCCACAGCAACCCTCTTGTTTAACTTCGATTGCTATCTTACTGTACTTCTCCTTTACGACTTCCTTGATGTCTTGCATTGTTGAAGCCTTTCAAAAAATGAAATAGTTGAGATATTCATTATTCATAATATAGCAAAAGCTCAGAAGAATTCCCATTTGGTTTAGACGAGCTTTTGTCTTATAATTCGATAAAAGCGTGAGAAAAGTTTCACCATGTACAAAACCAACATAGGTCACGTGCATCTGAAAGTCCGTGATCTTGAGCGATCAATTGACTTTTACACAAAAGTTTTGAATTTCAAAGTCACCGAGCGAGTTAGTAACCACTACGCGTTCTTGACGGGCGGAGATGCGCACCATGAGCTTGCACTGCAGAATGTCGGCTCTGATGCGCCTGAGTCAGATCCAGCGGGTGTTGGATTGTATCATGCTGCTTTTGAAGTCCCCGACCGCCAAGCATTTGCCGAAGTCTATAAGAATCTCAAAGCTATGGGCATAGAAGTATCTCCCATTAACCACCACATCAGTTGGGCACTTTATTTCTCCGATCCAGATGGAAATGGACTTGAGATTTATTGGGATACGAGGAAGGAGAAAAAGGGGGCTGAGTTGTGGAGGGGGTTTAGTGAAGTGCTTAAGTCTGAAACTATTCTAAGTGATTTTTGACTTTGTAAAATTAATTTTGTATCTACCTAACAAATAATTCTCACTGACAATGCTCTTCAAACTATTCAATAGTTTTATTTGGCCGTTCCTTTGTCTCACTCTAGCATACCAGGATTCATGGGGTAAAGGGGAAGATTATGCGACTCGTCTTAAGAGTATTGATTCCTTACTTGTCCCAGTGAGATTTCCTTTACAAGATTCTACTACTTCAATTCAGTATGGAGATCTTGTTGCTCTTGCAAATGGAAACTTGATGATTGTATGGCAAGATGGAGATTTTCTAGGTGCTGTCAGCACTGATGGAGGGGTGGGGTGGGATCAAGAATATACATTGATTCCAAGCTCGTTACTCTTTTTTCCAAAAAAGTTAAATACCTATAGGGCTATAGATGGTAGGATATTTCTTGTATGGGAACGATCATCAGTACTCATAAATTATAGCTTAAGCACCGACGAAGGAGCAACATGGACTTCTCCCACACATGTACGTAGCCAATCTCAGTCATTCACCGCTGGTAATACTCCTACGCTGTATGCGGGGATTAATAATTTGTTGTGGCTAACCTATGTAAAAAATTATTATCTCCATTACCGAACACGAACTCTTACTGACACATTGTGGAGCGACGAAGGCTCATTTGGGTTCCGTGCACAGGACGGTCTGGTCACAGAGATCAGTGATGACCGACTGTTAAGGTTGTGGTCGGTCCCTTATTTTGATCCAAGCTCAATTCTCCAAAGTTTTAGTACAGACAACGGTGTCACATGGACAATGTCAGACACACTGTTTGGTCAAGAGTTTATCGATAGCAGACCACGAATTGCAAAGCAGGCTGATGGGACCCTGTGGTTATCATTTATACGACGAGATCCCGTTCAGATT
>JACQVI010000165.1 GCA_016209795.1 Ignavibacteriota bacterium | reverse complement strand
TTCCCAAAACGAATGCAAAAGAATCATACAAATATCTTCTAACAATTCTTCATCAACACAAAAACGAGTCAGGGATCATTTATTGCTTTAGTAGAAAAGCAACGGAAAGTCTCGCAAGAAAACTGCGCGATGACGGTTTTCGCTCTCTCCCCTATCACGCCGGACTTGATTCAGAAACGCGAACACTGCATCAAGAAAAATTTATTCGTGATGACGTTGAAATTGTCGTTGCCACGATTGCCTTCGGAATGGGAATCAATAAATCGAACGTCCGTTATGTTATTCATTACAACTTGCCGAGAAATTTAGAAGGCTATTATCAAGAAACCGGACGTGCTGGACGAGATGGTCTTCCCAGCGAGTGCATTTTGTTTTACAGTTACGGCGACAAAATCAAAATTGAACATTTTATTGATGAGAAAGAAGATGCTCGCGAACGAGAAATTGCAAGAAACAAACTTCAAGCAATAATCGACTTTTGCGAATCGAAAGAATGCAGAAGAAAAATATTGCTCGAATATTTCGGCGAACAATTTGAAGAAGATGGTTGCGAAGCGTGCGACAACTGCCTTGCACCAAAGGAAAGTTTTGATGGAACTATTGTTGCACAAAAAATCTTATCGTGCATTGCCAGAATAGGAGAACGCTTCGGCGCGCAATATGTCGTGGATGTTTTGCGCGGCTCAGAAAGTCAAAGAATTCTCAGCAACAAACATAATGTACTGTCAACGTATGGAATTGGAAAAGAATATTCTTCAAAACAATGGCTGAAATTTATTCGGGAATTAGTGCAACTAAAATTTCTTGAACGGGAAGAACAGTACTCAACTCTCAAACTGAACGATAGAAGTCGAGATATTTTGTTTCGAAAAGAAAAAGTGCTGTTGACAAAACCAACGAAAGAAGACAGTCTTGTTCAAGTTGCAGCAACAACTGACGAACATTTCGATACACAACTGTTTGAACAACTACGCGCTCTCCGAAAAAAACTTGCAGATACGGAACACGTTCCGCCCTACGTCATCTTTCACGACACAACGCTCAAGGAAATGGCAACCGTTTTTCCAACCGACGAATTGCATTTACGAACCATCACTGGGATCGGTGAACGGAAACTAAAAAAATACGGAAAACAATTTCTTGATGTGATAAAAGACTACGTTAGTAGAAAAGATAAACAATCACTCTCTCTTGAAAATAAATCTCCAATTAATGCAATAGTATCTAAAACTTATACAGTTGATGAAGTTAGAAAAAACCTTCCTCGTGCGTACGAGAATTGGAGCGCTGAGGAAGATCAAAACCTCAAAGCCCAGTTTCTTTCCGGGAAGACAGTAAACGAGCTCACGCATCATCTTCAGAGAGGGAGGGGAGCAATTAAATCCAGATTGAGAAAATTGGGATTAACGTAAATATGTTCTCACAATGAAACATGAAACCTGAAACAACAATACTCAAACCTCGAACCGCAAACCCCAAACCTCAACTTCCCCTCTCCCATATCCGCGTTCTCGACCTCACTCGCATCCTCTCCGGTCCCTTCTGCACAATGAAATTAGGCGACATGGGTGCGGAAGTCATCAAAATCGAGCAGCCGGCGAAAGGTGATGATACCCGCACATGGGGACCACCATTCATCAAAGGGGAAAGCGCGTACTTCCTCAGCGTCAACCGTAACAAAAAAAGTCTTACACTTGATTTGAAGTCTGATGAGGGAAAGAAAATCCTTACCAAGCTCATCACGCGATGTGATGTGCTGGTGGAAAACTTCCGCGCTGGAGTGATGGAGAAGCTTGGCTTGGGATTTGACAACGTGAAAAAAATTAATCCTCGAATCATTTACTGCTCTATCTCAGGATACGGTCAAACCAGCAGCCGAAGCCATAAGCCGAGCTATGATCTGATAGTACAAGGTGAATCGGGACTCATGGATATGACGGGATTTCCCGATGGTCCACCAACGAAAGTCGGCATCTCGCTTGCCGATGTCAATGCCGGGAATCTTGCATTCGAGGGAATCCTCCTTGCTCTCCTGCAACGAGAAAAAAGTGGAAAGGGACAGTTCATTGATATCAGCTTGTTAGATGGATTGCTCTCACTTTTTGCATATCAGTCGCAAATTGCTCTCTCGAGCAACACCAAAGTAATCCGCAAGGGCAATCGCCACCCCACAATTACGCCGTATGAGACATACGGTACCAAAGATGGCTACATTAATATTGCCGTGGGAAGTGAGGGAGCGTGGGAAAATTTCTGTAAAGCAATTCAGAGAGAAGAGGTACAGCATGACAAACGATTTGCCACAAATGCAAGACGCGTTGAGAACCGAGAGGCTTTAGAAAAAATCCTTATCCCGATAATGAAGAAAAAACGAAGTGCAGAATGGATACGAATTCTCTCCCGTTTTGATGTTCCCGCCGGAAACATTAACCCGTTATCTGAGATATTGGAGCTTAAGCTGCTAAAGGAACGCTCGATGATTACTTCAATGCGACATCCTTCCATCGGAACGTTGAAAATGGTCAGAAATCCGATCAAACTTTCTCAAACATCACCCAATCAGTTTTCACCTCCACCTCTCCTTGGTCAGCATACAGTTGATGTATTGAAATGGCTTGGGTATTCTGATTCTGCGATACAACTCCTTAAGAACAAGAACGTCATTTAACTGGTAAGATATAAACGATTCATTTCATCAGAAGACCACAGTGCTTACAAACATACTCCCTTCCTTCCTCGTGCTTGCATTTTAGCAAGCCTGATTCTTCAAGTTCTAAGAGCTTCAATTGTTCACGAAGATCAATCCGAATGGTCCTACTTTCTTTTCGGCAGTCACAACGAGTTTCATCTTCTTCATCTCTCAAGATACATTCAAGAACAGGCGGGATAGGCTGAATTATCTCATCAATTGGATACTCATCAATATCAACCCCGTCAAAGCGCATACATACATCACATTTATTGGTTCGACAGTCAGTACCTAGGCGGAAAATCCCTGATTTATATTTTTCTTCAAAGAAAGATTCTTTTTCAATTCCGGCAAGCTGGCACTCAAGCCAAGACTTGTTAGAAGTCAAAATGCTTAAAAATGCATCCGCCACGTTCGCGTCCTGGTCAGGTGGTAATTTCTCTTGTAGCTTTACATGAAACTTAGGGCTTCGCTGAAGTCCTATATCCCAAAACTGCGAACTCCGGTACCATGCAAGGCAAGATAATCCTAATTTAGCATCTCTTAGTTTTCTAGTTACCCTATTTATTCTATCAACAGACTTGCAAAGCTCAGAAATAGTTTGAATTTGATTATGAGCAGAAATAGCATGTGTAGTGAGCTGAATTGCTCTGATATCCATTTCCAATGCTGATTGAAAATCGTTTTCAACGTTTTTGGCATTTGCCTGATGACTAAAATGGTTTACATTTCTCAATAATTGAGTCCGATACTGATCCTGAATTCTCTTAGCTATCTCTGCTTTTGTTATTCTATAAGGTTGAATAGATTCCCTTATAAGCTTATCCAACTCTTGTTGATCAAATAAACCCTCAAAAATCCCTTTTCCACTTTTCCGTGACTCCTCTAATTCTAACAAAATGTCTTCTCTTGTTCTTCCAAGTGCGAGTTGAGCATCAACATAAGTTTTTAGTCTTTTGGCTAGATCATCGGAAAGTGCGTTCAACTTCTCGATAAGATTATCAAATATACTGATTCCCTTTGACCCATCATCCATAAGCGGTCCTATGTGAATATTAAGAAGGTCATAAGAAATTGCCACAAGATACAAAAGGCTCACGTGAGATTCAAGCGAGATTTTCATTGACTATTCTTTGCCAAGAATCTCGAAGACTTGACGTTTTCTTGTGATAAAGGTATATTGTAAGTCATTACAATGTTGAATGATTCATGGTCAAACACATTCAGGTACATATTTCCGAAGCTCTAAGTGAAGAAGAGTGGAAGATATTACATGCCTTTTATAATAAAGCGCGTTTTCTAACAACTACAACGCTTGTATCAACTGGGGCGTCATCAATTGATGGCAAAATTCGGTACGAGCAAGATGAGGGGCTCCGTTTTGAGGCTACCCTACCACCGAAGGAGCAGATCGCTGAATTTCTCATGGCGTTCCGCTTTTTCTACCTACAAAGGGAGCCAACGTACTTCCCTAAAATATTGAAACTTATTGGAAAACATGCACCTCAGTCAGAAGTGCAACAGGCTCTAAATGGCTTTCGAAACCAATGGCAATATTCGTTATTCAAAAATACAATAAAAATAAAATTGAACGGCAAGCCAATTACATCATCGGTGCTACTCGATTTATGGTTTAATGCCTATTACTTCCACGCTGACGAGGACAAACAATTGGAATTACAGAAACTAAGAGAGTCACTTTCGGAGGACTTTACTAAATATATGCTGTTGGATGCTGTTTATGAGGCAACAAAGGTAATTCTCAAAGTCTATTATGGCTTGAGGGGAATTGTAGAGGAGCACTTCAGCAACCCCTAGCAATCCCTTAAGCACGACGAGTCTTCATTGCTATTGCACTTCTCCTCAGCTAGGAAAGATATTGGGAATTCCATGGCAGAAGATATATCTGAGTTGGCTTTCTGACATGACACCCCCTAAGCTCTGAAATCTATCAAGACTAGTATCTTTTCGAATCGTCTTCAACTTATAAAATAAACCGTTAACTGATGGTTTTCATCTAGTGCATCTTGCGATTGAATTGCTATTCATCTATATTTGTCAAAGTTTCACATTTCAACATCTTTGTAATATGAAATCCAAAATCTTTGTTGCCGTTGCAGGGAACATTGGATCGGGCAAGTCATCGTTGACACAGCTACTCAGTCGGCATTATGGCTGGAAGGCGTTTTACGAATCGGTAGATGACAACCCCTACTTGGCTGATTTTTACAAGGATATGAATCGCTGGGCGTTTACGCTGCAAGTCTACTTTCTCTCAAAGCGATTTACTGATCACAAGCGAATTGTAGAAGGAAGCGAGAGTGTTATTCAGGATCGCTCGATCTATGAAGATGCTGAGATCTTTGCGAAGAATTTGCACCTTATTGGAAAGATGGATAAGCGGGATTACACGAATTATCTCGAACTCTACAGAGTGATGATGCAGTACCTCCAACCACCTGACCTGCTTATTTACCTTGACGCACGAATCGAAACACTCTTGGAGCAAATCGCCAAGCGAGGTCGCGACTATGAACAGAGCATCCCACGAGCGTACCTCGAACAGTTAAGCACACACTACAGCGATTGGATGAGCAGATATACTCTTGGACCGCTTCTTATCGTTCCTTCCGATGAGGTGGACTTCGTCCACGAGCGCGGTGATTTCAACCGCATGCTGATGCTAATTCAAGGAAAGTTAATGGAAATAGGCTACCAGTCCCAAGAGAGGTCTCAGGTAACAGGTCAGAGCTGACTGTAGAAACTCACACGCAACACCTTACTCCTATCACTCATCTCCTTCCCTATAACTCAACCGCCGTGTATACTCAACGGGGTTGGCAAGGAGTCCCTTTGCTGCATTGATCTGTGGGTCATCCACCAGCGAAGTTTCAATGCGGCCTCGCTCACCTTTGTAACGACTCATAATTTCTGTTTTTAACACTGTGAGGATCTCCTTCTGGTTTCGCTCTATGCTATTGATTTTCTCATCACCGAATTTCTTTTTGAGTTGGTCAATTTCTTCGAGAATTGTATCATCGTAGTTGGACTTCTTTGCCAATTCCCGCAGCTCATCTATTTTCTTCTCACCCTCCTCCTGGTAAGTAAATTGTTGATCTGAGAGAAATTGCTTAAAGGAATGCAAGAGAGTATCATCAGGAGTAAACGGTGATGGAAGTTCCCTGTGTTGTGAGACGTAGCGTGTAACAAATTTAAAGAACATCGACTTTCGGAAAAGCTCGTTATACAATACGCTATGTTCTGGTTCTGATACTACAGTATCAGGGTGAATGCCTCCAAGCTCATATTCGATTCTGCCTTTTGAGGTCCTAAATTTTTTCTTGAGGCTATCCGGCGTTGTGGTAAAAACACCATCCTTTGTTTTATGCATGTAATCGATTTCCTGAATGGAGCGACCACTTGGGGTATAGTACTTTGCGGTTGTTATTTTCAACTGAGTGTTATAAACAAGCGGGACAACGGTTTGTACTAACCCTTTGCCAAACGTGCGTGTGCCTAAGATAATCCCACGATCTAAATCCTGGACTGCACCGGCAACAATTTCGCTCGCACTCGCACTGTTACGATTGACGAGAACAACCAGTGGCACATCAGGCAGCATCGGTTCTTCTGAAGCGTAGAATTTTTTCTCTGATTCAGGTTTTCTACCTCGTGTGCTCACAATCAAACTGCCATTAGGAAGAAATTTCGCCGCAACATCAACTGCGACATCAAGCAGCCCACCGGGGTTATCACGGATATCTAAAATCACAGCTCGTGTGGTATCTTTTAGTCTCAAGTCCTTGATTGAAAGCCGCAATTCATCACCAGCACCACGGGCGAACCGTTCAAGTCGGATGTACGCAATACCTTTTTCCACAAAGTCTGAGTAGGTAATATTCTTAAGCTGGATTTCTTCTCTCACAAGGACAAACTCTAACGGTTTCTCTTCACCTTCGCGTTCAATGGTAAGGTGAACGGCCGTGCCCGGCTCACCACGCGTCATCGAACGAACATCTTCCGGCTGATAGCCAATAATAGATTTTCCATCTACCTTGATGATACGATCCCCGGGCTGGAGTCCCTGACGCTGGGCGGAGTATCCTTCCATGAGTGTGATAACGGTAATATATCCATCACGAAGACCAATCGTTATCCCAACGCCACCATACTTGCCTGTCGTGAGGAGCTCAACCTCATCGCCTTCTTTTTCATCGATAAACGACGTGTATGGATCGAGTGTCCCTAGTAAGCCATCAATACCAGCCTCCATAAATTTTTCAGGATCTACTTCATCTACATAGTTTAAGGTAATCTCCTTGTAGATCCTGCCAAAGATGTCTATACT
>JACQVI010000005.1 GCA_016209795.1 Ignavibacteriota bacterium | reverse complement strand
GCGCTGGGAAGACCACCCAGATAGAGTTATTGAGCAAGTATCTTCAGCAGAAGGGATTTCCAGTCATTGTTACCACTTGGAATTCCTCTCGATTAGTCTCCAAAGCTATTAAACGCGCGAAAAAAGCACAGCTTCTCACTCCATATCTTTATAGCACACTTCATGCTACTGATTTTATGTATCGGCTTGAAAAGATCATTTTGCCGTCTCTCCATGAAGGATATATCGTTATAGCTGATCGATATGTATACACAGGCTTGGCGCGTGACATTGCGCGCAATGTTGATCGTCAATGGGTTGAAAATATCTATGCTCTTGCCCCGAAACCGGATCTTGCATTCTATTGTAAAGCTTCGGTCGAAGAATCGCTCCACAGGATCATGGGTAAAAATGGTGGTTCGTACCCTAATTATTATGAGGCTGGGATGGACATCATGGGAGATAATGACCCCAAAGATGCCTTTTTCCAATTTCAAGCACGTGTGGCAGCAGAATATGACAAAATCTCCACCCGCTATGGGTTGACTGAGATTGGTACTACACAATCGATTGAAGATGTCCATGCGTATATTACTTTAGCTGTTGATCAACATCTGAGTATATGGAGTGAAAGGAATGATAGTCAGTACTCATCTAATAATGCATTTCTTCCGCCCAGTCAACCTCTTTCTGAATCAGCGCCAATGGATGAACGTATCTTGTCCGATTTTTATAGGATTCTTTCTCCACATCAATTTCCAGGAAAGCTCATTGTCATGGAAGGGATTGATACCGTAGCAACTGCACTGCAAGCAAATTTACTGCACGATGAACTCACAGTTCGCCGACATGATGTGCGTATTGCGTTGACAGGAAAATCATGGGTAGGGACGGAAGTGAGTCGTCGAGTACAACGCAAAGCATTTCTCTCGCCCTCAACAAGAATTCTCCTAACCGCGAGTGAAATTGCTTTGTACTATGAACAAGTTGTTCTTCCAGTACTCAAGGCAAGCGGCATAGTCGTGATGGATGGCTATCTCATGAACCTCTGTTCACAATATACTGAAAGTAAACTGCAGCCAGAATGGTTCCATCACATTTTCAAATCATTTAATATCAAACCTGATGTAACTATTTTCCTGGAGCCTTCAAAGGTAAGGCAAAAGAGCTTCGATGGAAGAATGATCAGGCTTTATCGGTCTCTCGCCGATGATCAAGGGTGGTATAATGTTATGCAGGGTAATTCGGTGAACGATGTACATGTCGATATTATGCGAATTGTTGAGAAAAGGATACTCACCGGTGTTACCCACCATGCTGCTGATGAATCACTGAGAGAGGTCTTGGATCTATTTTCTCGCTATGGACAAGAGTACGAGCATGCACGGTATGTCGCTCGGATGGCTGTTTCTCTCTTTGACCAAACCGCGCATCTTCATCTGTATGGTCAGCACGAACGCATGATGCTGCAGTACGCTGCACTGCTGCATGATATCGGTCATTCACTGTCAGGCAAGAGACACGAAGAATTTACGTATGAGGCGACCATGCAGCATCATTTCAAGACTCTAACAGATGCTGAGAAAAAAATCATTGCAAATATTGCGTACTTACACAATAAGGGGTACTCGAAAATGAAACTTGAACGCCTAACACGCCTCAGCGATGTCAACCAAACGATTGTTAGGCGATTGGCATGTCTGCTGCGGATCGCAGATGCTCTCGATGAATCCGGAAAACAGGTCGTGCAAGATGTAAGATGCTACGAAGAGAATGGCGTTGTGATTATCGATCTTCATGCTGTTTCAAAAGCTTTACCTGAACGAGTTGCAGTCCTGCGTCAAGCTGACATGTTTGAAACAGTGTATCAGAAACCTCTTAACGTTGTGCGTAATGGACTTGAAAAGCGTGCGCGGAAGTTACGAAAATTGCAGGTTGAACATGCCCTTCAGGACAACATCTGATGAACTTACAACAACGCGGTGCGTTCCGCATAGGCGTTAGCATACTAGCGTTCCTTCTTATTCTGCTTGTTTTTATCGATAAACTTGGAATCGTTTCTCCTCTCTCACGATCTTTTGAGAATCTTAACAAGATTGTAGAGCAAATAGAACAGCCACACCCTGTCAATGGCAGAGGAAGTGTTGCAGAAATTCTGTGGGCATTTATTCTGGCGACTCTCCTTGGAGGAATTATTGCATATCGTGGAAAACTCTCTCGGTATCAATTCAGCGTGTTGCAAGCACACATGATCCTCAGCGTTTCTGCAGCGTTAATGATGATCATCATCGGGAGTGAACTGGCGAGGGCTTTTGGGATACTGGGCGCCGCAGGCATCGTTCGGTACCGTTATCGGCTTGTAAGTGCACGAGAGGCAAGCAGCCTCATCGTAGCGTTGGGTGTTGGTCTTGCGTGTGGTACAGGCTTATATGCACTCGCTGTGGTAGCAACGCTGACTGTCGTTTTTATCTTGAACCTGAGGATCCTCTTACCGCAGAAAATGGTTCGAATGCTTTTTGGTCCACAGTATGCAATGCAGTTGAAATGTACAGTTGCTACAGATAAGGAAAACGCTATACGTGAAAAGCTTGAGAATCTTTTTCGTGAGCAGAACATAGAGTATATAGCCACTTCGACAAAGTATCGTGCCGCTGATACGCCCCAAACCGATCTGACGTTCGAAACATCGGATATGGTGAAAGATCAACAGGAAGAAACTTCACAAAGACTTCTTGATTTAGGCACGGTAAGTTTTTCATGGAAAAGATTAGGTGAAGAATGAAATGGTGGAGTGTATGCAGTATGATTCTTTCGTTACTTGTTGTTTTGACTTCACGTTCTCTCGTCGCTCAAGTTTTACCGGATACGACACCGCTGAGAAAACCACGGATTGAGATTCATGGCGTTGTACAATTCCACTGGATCATCGATGGAAAAAGTGGCAAGGTGCCTAACAATGAATTTCTTCTTCGCCGAGCTCGCTTTAAAGTTGAACCTACCATTACACAAAAGGTATCAGCTATGCTGGAAATTGATTTTGGGAGGTCTAAAATTACGGCAAAAGATCTCTTTGTTGAATACAACGTATCGAAGGCTCTTAAGTTTACACTTGGTCAGCAGAAGATGCCGTTCAACCGCGAGCAGCTTACTTCTGGAACAAAGATTTTGTTCATTGAGCGTACGAATGTCAATGATGAATTTGACGAGCGGCAGTGGGTGGGACGCGATATTGGAATTTCTGCTGCTGGAAAACTCGTTCGTGGCAAGGAGATCGATATTAGCTATCATGCGGGAATATTTAATGGAATGCAAGGCTCACCGGAGTTCAACAACGCAAAGCAGTATGCCGAGCGTATTATCATAGATGTTTCAAAGGTGTTAAGTGTTGGGGTCAATTCTTCACAAAAGACCGACTCTGTAACAGCAAAAGTTCTCACTGCTCATGGTATAGATCTCTCTTATGAGCATCGCAATTGTATTGTTGAAGCTGAAGTTCTTTATGGAAACAGAACGTTGAATGATCGCATGCTTGGAGGATATGGACAAGTGTATTACAACGCGTCTCGACTGGAGCTTGGAGTTCGCTACGAAAATCTTCTCCGCGATATTCATAGATCGACATATCGGCAAAGCGTCACCACAGAAGTTGGTTATATTATCGACGACAATGTTCGTCTAAGGTTAAATGTCGAAGGTATTCGACCTCAAGATGGCAATTCATACTTGAGACTTTTCACACAAGTGCAAGCGAAGTTTTGATCAATGCGCTATGATATGCAATGGACATTTCTTGTCTTTCTTATTGTTTTGATGCTGAGTTGCATTTCGTGCGATGAACCATTGCAGCCATCGAGTTTTGGGACCTCAAAACTTTCCATCGTCATTAATGAATTCTTGGCATCCAATACACAAACGAACATTGACGAAGCAGGTGAATATGATGATTGGATTGAGCTGTACAACACGTCTGACTCAAGTGTTCTGTTGCAAAACATCTACCTTACAGATTCATTAAACTACCCTAATCGCTGGAGAATGCCCGACACGACAATTGCCCCAAGAGGATACCTGCTTGTATGGACGGATAATCAACCGCAAGGGAAACTGCACGCAACATTCAGACTGGATAAGGAAGGAGAGCAAATTGGGATTTTTGTTCAGCAAGATGGTGAATTTTCAGTGATTGATTCTCTTACATTTCGGCAGCAACGTTCAGACACATCCTACGGTAGATTTCCAGACGGTGAATCACAATGGAGTTTTTTTCCAGCACCGACGCCGGGAGCGGGAAATAGATGATGAAAACTTACTGTATCTTACTGTTGACTCTGGTCTTGTGTAAAGTGTGCACTGCACAAATTCCACAGTACAACGTCACTATGACGCCATCGGACTATGAGCTTCTGAATACACGTGATATTTTCAGCGACTCATTGCTGCCTGCAGTCTTCACATATCAGAGCTCATCCTGGAACGATGCGCAGATTCGATTCAAAGGGAGATCAACTCGTTACTATTCTAAGAAATCCTATCGCATAAGGTTTAACAATACAAATCTGTTCCAGGGTATGCGTCAAATCAACTTCAACTCGATGTACACCGATAAGTCATTCCTGCGAGAAAAGCTTGCATGGGATCTCTTTGCGGATATGGGTGCGCTTGCACCGGTTGCTCACCATGCTCGATTCACGATCAATAACGATTGGAAAGGTTTGTATCTTTTCGTCGATAAGGTTGATCGATACTTTCTCCAAAAGCGCGGACGCATTGTTGCTCCGATGTATGAAGCCGATGATTTTTATACTATGGGAGATTTGACTGTCCAGCCCGACAGTCTTCTGAGGCTCTACTATTCAAAGGAGATTGGCAGCTCACTCGATTATAGTGATCTTCGCTCGCTGATCGAAGCGATCAACTACGCACCGGATGCAACTTTTGCACGTGTCGTCGATAGTCTGTTCGACATGAACAGTGTCTATCACTGGTTGGCGGGAAATATCCTCATGATGATGGGCGATTCGTATAACAAGAATTATCTTCTGTATCGGGATACGTCGCGTTCAACACAGCAATGGGTTGTTATCCCATGGGACTACGATCTCTCGTTTGGTCGGAATGGTGATAATTCAATCCCATATCCTGCATCGTTACTGAGCGATGGTTTTGCATATACGTTCCCTCCGCTTTCAGGTCCATCGAATGTGTTGAAAGATCGTTTGTGGAATACACCGAGCCTGAGGGAGAGATTGCGTCAGAAAGTAGATACGCTGCTTCAAACGGTGTTCATCGAAGAGCGCATGCACTCTCGGATCGATAGCCTTGCAGCGTTGATTCAGAGCGATGTAGCACTCGATCCTCAGAAATGGGGAACGTTCAAAGATTTTCTTGACCATGTTGATGCGTTGAAGTACTATGTGACGGCACGGAGAAACTATCTCATCAAAACGTTCATCAATCAACCAACAGGTCTATACAACGATGTCACGCTGCAAATCATTCAACTCAATGTGCCGCACCATTTCGTTGCATTCGATGGTCGACAGATTGCTACAATGTGGTTTTATGATGTTCAGGGACTCGATAGCATTCAAATCCAAGTCTATCCAGGTTTTGATCCGCCGTTTGTGAATGATCCTGCAAGTGAAAGATTCATAAAACGATGGGTTCGCATTACACCGTACCCAAGCAATGCTACCTTTACTGCAAAGCTCCAGTGGATGTATCACGATCGAAAGCTTACAGAGCGGGAAGTTGGTGCTGGTGTTCAGGACGAGCGTTTACTCCGGAGTTATTATTACGATGGAAGTACCTGGAATGTGCTTCCGGGTTCCATCAATCCTTTTGCTAATATCGTTACGATTGATTCCATTACTCAAGATCATTGTGGACCAACAAGACATTTTGCTCTTCTGATGCCAGAAACCTACACTCAAACATGGTTTCGCCAGACAAATACATTCTGGCAGCGATGGTATGATGTGAAGTTTGTTGACGCTATGAACGGTTTCATCCTTGGTGAGCATGGGACGCTCTTGCGAACCACGGATGCAGGTGCAACGTGGACTGAGCATCAAATCGGTATTCATCTACCGTTTCATGAGCTTGCCATTCCAAGACTTGATAAGATGTTTGCAGTTGGTGAGTTTGGCTCGCTGTATCGGAGTCCTGATACAGGAATGACGTGGGCAAAGATTGATCTTGGAACGACGAATAACTTGCTGGGTGTTGTCTTTTTGACGGCACAACGGGGCTGTGTCTATGGCCAGCCCCGGCTTCTCAAAGTTACATCCGATAGCGGTGTGTCATGGCCACTCAGTCTCAGCATCGATGTAGAGAGAACGATTCAACACGTGGCTGCATTAAATGTTAGATACGGAGGTGTTATTGTGTTTATGGACAGCGGCTATTACCTCAAGACCGATTTGTTCTCAACGTATCAAACAGGAAGCACCGGTACGGCAAACAAAATCAACACAGCCCAAACATTCGGGAGTAACATATGGGCAGCCGGAGATAATGGAATAGTGCTCTATAGTCCGGATGAAGGTGCCTCATGGAACAGGATAGATGTTCCGTCGCCCATTACCGTACACGGAATTGTTGTCATTAATTCTACAACGCTGTATGTTTCTGGCGACGGTGGACGCATTTATTATACAACCGACAATGGCTCGAACTGGTATGCGCAGTACACCGCCGATTCGCACGATCTCTATGCAATTGCCTTTACCGATAGCTCTCATGGTTATGCAGTTGGGAATGGAGGAACAATTCTCACTACGTCAACGCCTGGAACTGTCACAGGTGTTGAGCCGATCCTAGCTCACCTGCCAACTGAATTTCAACTTTTTCAAAATTATCCCAACCCGTTCAATCCGGTAACACATTTTAGATTTTCGATTTTAGATTTTGGATTGGTGACATTAAATGTGTACGACGTGCTTGGACGAGAGGTGGCAACCTTAGTGAACGAAACAAAACAGCCCGGCACCTACGAAGTTGACTGGAATGCAAGCGAAATTGCAAGCGGTGTGTATTTTTATAGACTCTCTGCTGGAGATGTCGTAGCTACCCGGAAAGCAATTCTTATCAAGTAGGCGATGATGGTAACGTATGTTTTGACTATGGATAGAAAGGGATCTAGATTGAAAGTTCGAAGCTGTCCCAAAAGAAAAAATTTCACACCCGTCCCGCCTATGTTTGGCGGGACAATCGGGTGTCCACTTATCGGTTTTCAGCATTTGTTAGATCCCCAATTAGAGCTTCCGGAATGACTCCCTACTTTTTAATCAGCCTCGTAGGGAGAGGTGAGTATGTGTAAACGAGAGAACATTTAGGCTTGTATATGAGAATAGCTTTCTCTTTTCTTCTCATGTTCTTTTTCATAGCTGCGCTTCCTGCGCAAACCCGCTATGACGTCTTCATTCCTATGGACGATGGCGACAGTCTGGAAGCGACGTATTTCGTTCCTCGTCCATCTTCTCCAACCTCTCGTTTTCCGGGAATTCTCTTTGTCCATGGCTTTGGTTCAAACAAAGATTCCTCAGTCTCAGTTTGTGAAGAATATGCCGTGAACGGTCACATTGCGATGTGCTACTCTGTGCGTGGACATGGGAACTCATCGGGGCTTTCGACCATCATGTCGATGAGAGAACGACAAGACCTTGCACAGGTGATAGGTTATCTACGATCGTTACCAAATATTGATACAACCAGAGTTGGTGTTAACGGCGGATCACAGGGAGGATTGCATGGTCTGTGGGCAGCGGCTGATCGGTTGCCGGTGACCGCAATCTTGTCCGATGTGATTGTCCCACACTGGGCAACGGATATGTTCATGAACGGCTGCATCCGCCGCACATTTCTCTTTCTGCTCAAGTCGAGACACGTTACCTACGCGGAAATCCGTGATAGCCTGTGGGAGCTTACACGTATTGATGCCTACGATTCTCTGAAAGCTCGATTTGCCCGTGACCGTGATGTCGATACTGCCCAGCTCAACTCTTCTCCTACACCAGTCTTTCGATCCATCAAGTGGCAGGATCATTATTTCACTGCTCAGGATGGGATCGAATCGTTCCTGCGTCATCGAGCGCTCAAGAAGCTTTATCTTGGCACTCGAGGTCACTTTTCCGACTTCTCTGCGGGCGAGCGATCGTACCAGAACAGCATTGGGGTACGATGGTTCCGTTACTTTCTCTTAGGTGAGCAGGCAGGAATTTTAGATGATCCTCCAATCTCGTATGCGTACAGCAGCCTGCCGCAGGACACTTCTGGATATTTTACATGGAATCATACCGAGGTCTATTCCTGGCTCCCCGACGGCGTTCAACTCGTTCGATTGTATTTAGGCCCGGATTCATCCCTTTCCTACAGTCCAGCAACACTATCAAAAGCAGCAAATCGTCACCCTGAACTTGTTTCAGGGTCTAATCGTGGTAGCTCAGAATGGATGCTGAACCAAGCCTGCACTGGAATGTTGCAGTCCAGGGTTCAGCATGAAGTCTTTGATGATTCACTCGTTCTTCACAACGAGTATCGTGACAGCACCTACACGTTCGATAGAGGGTACAGCGATAGTTTCCTCGGCTCTCGGTTCGATGCTGCACTTCCAAAAGCCGCATTCGTTTTCACTTCACAGCCACTGCCCGACGACATCTTCTGGGTGGGTGTTCCAAAGATGAAATTGTATGTTCGCTCAGACTATGAGGAGTTTCCTCTCCATGTACAAATCTATGAAGAGGACTCACTTGGAAACAAGTATTTCATCAACCGTATCAACTTCACGGCACGACACTGGAAACCAGGTTTAGATAGTGTTGTTGAAGTTGACGGCATTCCCCATGCGCATAAGTTCACACGTGGCAGTCATATCCGGATTGAGGTGACGAACATTGACAAGACAAACAGAATCATGTACGGCGAGTATCCATTTGTTGTTCCCCTGTTCGCTGAGGCAAGTGCAACGATGTATTTCGGCGCATCTTATCCTTCTTACATTGAGGTTCCTATGATTGGATCGCCGATGTCTGCCGAGATAACCTCTCCTACTGTACCTTTGACTACAACGCTTTTTCAGAATTATCCTAATCCGTTTAACCCTGTAACCGTTATTCGTTATTCGTTAATGGTTAATAGTAGAGTATCGTTGAAAGTGTATAACGTGTTAGGGCAAGAGGTAGCCACGTTGGTGAATGAGAAGCTCGCTGCTGGGAGTTATTCGGTTGAGTGGGATGCGAGCGGGCAGTCGAGTGGAGTCTATTTTTATAGACTGACCGTTGCGAACAATACGGAGACCCATAGTGAGGTTAGGAGGATGCTACTTTTGAGGTGATTTCCCCCTTTCCATAGTTGTTTTGTTGTATTCTGCATTCTTTTCTGTCGTAAGAAGCTACTACGATTGCAGATGTGTGACACTTGGGAAAGACACATTATTTTTTTAATTTGTGTTCCGATGCTGCTTGATATACTTGGAGATATAATACGATCCTCACTTGTCCTATTACTTGGAGCAGTCAGTGGCGGATTGATTGGTGGACTTGCCGTGATGCTTACCTGGTGGTTTGATAGGCAAGCTGATGAAGAAAGGCAACTTCTATCTGAAATAATGAGTATCTATGCTCTTAAAGAAGCTTGGATAGTAGAAGGCCAAGATTATCACAAGTCGAAACTTTCTCAAAATAGATACCTATCTGAAATACAGGGTGGCGGTTTATGGCTTCATAGGGTGGATGTAAGAGCTGTTGTGGACCAATTGGAGTGGAATGCACCGCCAAATCAATACTATAGGTTCATAGATAGCACAAGAACCTGGATTGTAAGAGATGAGGTTAGAGAAGATCGGCCGCCCTCTTACCCACATTTGTTACCAAGCACTCATCTTGAGTCTCACCCAGCAGTGCTTAGTTCACGTGGTATGATGGAGCTATGTGGCTGGATTGAACGAGTGTCAATTGTTTGGTCTACACGTTTTTTCCTGTGGCGACGAAGTAGACTGCTATCACGACGAGGTTTGGAAATGTTATGGCCACATTTAATCCCGGTTGCAGGTAAAGATCGGGTGGAGATCTTTGGAGACAGGCTCAGCGCAAGGGCCAAAGATTTCCTAGCTTTCTATTGCAAACATTACCCCACACATCCAGAATGAGGTACAACTGAATGTACTCAGTATTTTTCTTAAAGAGTAACAACAAACCACTTGTCATCATTGCTATCTTTGTTCAGTTTAGAGCAGTGCTATCATGGCGTTACTTGATATAGTTGATCCCGACAGAGATCGCTCTAAATTTACCCTCGCGCAACAACGCCAAGCGATCAAGGTAGAGCAAGCTTGGAGGAAGCGAGGGTTACCTGAAGGATTTGTAGATGATGGTGATGTTCACATTCGCCGGGAGCCGGGGAGTGGAGTGGTCTACATCTCGAACAAGGCACAGCAAATGGCAATGTTAAACGAGGGTCGGATCGAACTTTATTGGCAATGTCCAGGATGTAGGAATGAAGGATTCAAAAATACTTTGATTCATACGCTCGGGTGTTCTTATGAGACCAAACCCTTTGGTCTAAGTGGCTCTTTAGTACCCCCTCCCGTCTAAAACTGCAACTGCAACGATTACCATGTTAAATATTTGACTTTTTCAAAATGCGACGCGAAATCCCAGCTTCAGTTATTGCAGTATGCGGAGAGATAGTGGCATTCTATGAGACGCATGCGACTCTTAATAGCCTATTTACCTATGCTGGCGCTTCTGGTGATCCACCAGAAGGCACTAAACGTGACAAAGCCATTGAGTGGCTTAGACGAATGAACAATGACAAGTCTGCAGACCCACTCAAAGTGTTAGGGCGAATCCTTGAGCCATATATGGATGGTCCTCTTGATCCTATCTGGAACCAGCCACTCATTGAGTCTCGAGCTCGCATTAAGCGTGTTCTTGCCGAGTGCGATCTTCAGTATCTACGTGGTGGAAGTATTGTAAGTTCGCTCGGAACCCCAACACGCACTCTCGCAGAGTTTATACGTGACAGAGACCTTGGAGCTATAGATTGCGAGTTTGAGAGAGCCATAGCTAACGTCGGAACCGATCCGCGAGAAGCAGTGTCCGCCGCCTCAAACATTCTTGAATCGGTATGTAAAGTGTATATACAAGACGAAAGCCTCGAGATGCCCGCAAAACAGGATCTCCCAAGTGTTTGGAACATTGTTCGAATACACCTCGGTTTGGATCCGAGCAGGGTTGAAAATCAGGACCTCCAACGGATTCTTACTGGCATGTTTTCTGTAGTCCACGGCATTGGCGCGCTGCGCACACATGCGAGTAGCGCCCATGGTTCAGGACGAATGACATATAAACTTGAACCGCGCCACGCTAGACTAGCTATACATGCTGCACACACGGTCGCACTTTATGTTCTTGAGTCGTGGCACAAGAGAAAAGCTGATGTTTAACTATGCGTTCGAGGCCAACGCGGTGAAACAACTCACCCTTCCTGTCGTATTCGCGCCTAGCGCAGCTCAACGCGACGTTAGTGTCTCCTTCCGCCTAAAAGTGCGACAGTAGCACTTTCGTATCCTCACAAACCCTAGGATTTTATACAACTTCATTTCTCTATTTGCTACTTTGTGTCGCTTTCCGTATAATTAGCGACAAGAAACCCGATGAGTTTAAAGAAATTTTTATGGTTTCATAGATTGAAGAGATGGATTCGGGTTACCCTTGTCTCCACCTCAAATGATCAACATTTCGAAAGTGCCTTCAAAGCTTTCAAGAGAGAACTTTACCTTCGGGTTAAAGAAAAAGATAGTGAACGTGCTTTAGCCATTAGTCAACTTGTACGGAGCCCCGAATATCAAACATCAGCCAATCCCTATGTTCTCCGTGATTCCATCACTCGTCAATACATCAAGAGTATAGGAGATGAGTTTATTTCCTGTTTAGAAAAGATTATCATTCCTAATAGTGAACGTATCACGTCCTCCAGTATGGACCTGCTGAAACAAGAACTCCAGCGACTTTTTCTCACTCAGTTGGCACGTGAAAGAGAAACTATATCACGACTTGCAGCTTCCCTAGGTCATCAACAGCATATTAACTCCATCCTACCACCGATCCAATCAGACTTCGCAGATGCACTGTCCAGATATACCATCCAATTAGAATCTACGGTAGAACAAGCCAACTTGAAATTTGAACAGCAGATCTTAGAAGCAAATAAACAAATGAGAGTTGAAGTGAGACGGGAGATATTGAAGAAGCTTGTATGGACAGCAATTGTGATAATCTTTGGATTAATAGCATGGATATTAAAGGCTCCAACATGGATACTCAAAAGATTAGGAATAACACCATAGCAACAATATGGCACCAAAGGTTAGCCATTTCCAACAGAAACCACTAACACACAAGAGTAGTAATCCAGTTTATATTTGTCTGCTCTCCACCAATTGACATTCCCCTCTTTTCTTCGTAAGATAGGGCTGCAATTTCCTTCTAACAAAACTAAGGCAAGAAACTGTGAAATATAAATCGCTTGTATACTTAGTGTTTTTTTGTACCCTCATATCGGCATGTTCCAAGAAGGAAGAACATCGATTGAGCAAAACCATCGGTGTCTCCCTCCTCACCCGAGCACATGTTTTCTATAAAGATTTAGAAGAAGGATTGCGAAGTGAAGCAACGAAGCACGGCTTCGAGCTGATCACCACCTCG
>JACQVI010000167.1 GCA_016209795.1 Ignavibacteriota bacterium | reverse complement strand
GGTCGTCCTACTTCCTTCAACGCTTCAATGACGGTTTTATCTCGATCGTAGGCGAGGAGTCCAGTTTGCATTCCTTCTAATTTCTTGTGTGCATTTTCAACGAGCACGATTGAAGCATCAACCATAGCACCGATAGCGATTGCAATACCTCCTAACGACATGATGTTCGAAGTAATGCCCATGTAATACATCGGAATAAACGAAATGAGCACAGCGATGGGAAGAATGACAATTGGAACCAATGCACTGCGGAGATGAAAAAGAAATAAGATGATGACAAGAGCAACGACAATCATCTCCTCAGTTAAGGCTTCTCTGAGAACTGCAATTGCTCGTTGAATGAGATCTGCCCGATCGTAGGTTGTGACAATTTGTACTCCTTCAGGCAAGGAAGGTTTGATGTCTTCAATCTTTTGCTTTATGCGATTGATGACATCGAGTGCGTTTTCACCATAGCGCATGATGACAATTCCGCCGACTGCCTCGCCTTTTCCATCCAATTCTGCAAGCCCACGGCGAATATCGGGTCCGAATTGAACTGTTCCTATATTTTTCACAAGAATCGGTGTGCCATTGCCATCAGTACCAATTGGAACGTTTTCAACGTCTTTGAGTGATTTAATGTATCCTCGTCCACGAACGAAATATTCCGTCGATGAAAATTCAACTACTCTTCCACCTGCGTCGTTGTTGCTTTTTCGAATTGCATTGATGACGTCCATAAGTGGAACGTTATAAGCGAGCAGCGCATTGGGATCAACGTTGACTTGGTACTGCTTCACGAAGCCGCCAACACTTGCAACCTCTGCAACACCGGGGATCGCTTCGAGATAATACTTCAGCGTCCAATCCTGAAATGCTCGCAGGTCGGCAAGCGAGTGTCCGCCGGACTCATCGACCAGAGCATACTCAAACACCCATCCAATGCTTGTAGCATCAGGACCGAGAATTGGACGAACACCGGGTGGAAGTTTTCCTGTTATAGCGTTGAGATATTCCAGAACACGACTGCGTGCCCAATAAATATCTGTCCCGTCTTCGAAGATCACGTAAACAAATGACATCCCGAACATAGAAATACCACGGACAGCGCGTACTCGTGGCGCTGCCACGAGACGAGTGATGATGGGGTAGGTGATTTGATCTTCAACAATGTCAGGACTTCTCCCCATCCACTCTGTCCAAATAATCACCTGCACATCAGAAAGATCTGGAATAGCATCCAGTGGCGTGTTATCAAGTGCCCAGAACGCCCATGCGACTATGAAGGCAAGGATAGCAAAGACGACGAATTTATTTCGAGCGCAGTATTCTATAATTTTTTCGATCATGGCATATGCTCCTTCCTAATGTTTGTGTTCCATGCGCGGCATTTGTTTGCTTGTTGTACTCTCTGGAGCTTCCAATCGTTGCAGCACACCCTGCACTTTGCTCTCCGCATCAATCAGGAAGTTTGCTGAGGAGACAACCCGTTCTCCAGTTTCTAATCCATCGATGACTTCATACATGTCTTCCGAGCGAGTGCCCAACTTCACAAATCGGACTTCAAACAACCCATCTCCTTTATCAATAAAGACTATCTGTCGTTCTCCCGTGTTGAGCACTGCACTTTGGGGCACTACGAGTCGGTTTCCCATCCTGATGTGAAGCTCAACATTGCCATACATCTCAGGCTTCAGCTTTCCATGAGGATTGGGAATTTCTATTCGTACCTTGACTGTTCGTGTATTCACCGTCAGGAACGGATATATGTACATGATGCGTCCTTTGAATATCTCATTTGGATATGAGGAAAGTGTAACGACCGCTTCCTGCCCTGTCTTGACATACGGAAGTTCATACTCATAGACGTCAGCATAAACCCAGATGGTCGAGAGGTCAGCTATTTTGTAGAGCGTCATGCCCGGCTCAACACGCATGCCTTCGAGAACCATCTTCTCGACTATGTTTCCCGAAAGGGGGGAGTAGATTGTTAAATAAGTTTCTGGTTTGCGTCTTTTTTCAATTGCACTGATTTGCTCGTCAGTGATGCCAAAGAGCCGTAAGCGTTCTCGTACTGTTTCAAGAAGAGTTTTTCCTTCTTGTGTAGTTTCGACTGTCCATGTGGTTTCTTGCTGAGTTTGAAGCGCAAGCAAGTATTCTTGTTGAGCAGAAACAAGCTCGGGGCTATAGATCTTGAACAGGGGTTGTCCCTTCTGTACAAACTTCCCCGTGTAATCTGCGAATAAATCTTGGATCCATCCGCTGATCCGCAAGTTAACGACAGCAACCTTACGTTCGTCATAGTCAACACGCCCCACGGCACGAATAACTTTGTCCAGCGGCAGCTTCTTAACTTCAGCAAATTTGACGCCAATCAGTTGTTGCTTAGTTGGGCTTACAGAAAAAGTTAAATCAACTTTTTCCTTTGCCGCTTTTGCTTTTTTCATTACGGGAGTCAAATCCATATTGCAAATGGGGCACCGTCCAGGATTTCTCTCTTTGACTGAGGGATGCATTGTGCACGTGTAATAATCAATCTCATCACCAGCAGTAGGCTCTTCGTGTTGCTCAATCCTTTGAGCAAGAGTATCATCTTCATAGACGGGGATCATCTCCATACCCATCGGTGATTTTCCTGGCGTTGGACTTTTGTATCCCGGTATCATTGGATCTGTCCAGTAGAGTACTTTCCGTTCTTGTTTCGTTGGAAATAGTTTTGGATAGAGGACAACTCCACCGATTCCAAGGATGACAATTGAGCTTAGAATGATAATCAGTTTCTTGTTCATAGAAATCTCCTTTTCTTACTTAGTGTAGAAAATATTGTGTGCGCCAACCTCACGTTCGAGTTCCGCTGTTGTTTGCTCGTATGTCATTCGAAGCATGAAATATTCTTTTGTCAGATCGACAAGCGTTCGATACGAATCGATCAGCATCAGAAAATCTGTCTTCCCGGTTTGATACGCTGCTTGGCTTGCATTCAGCGACTGACGAGCCTGTGGTAAAATGGATGTTCGGTACGTATCAAGCTGACGTTTGCCTGCTTCTATTTTGTAGTAAAAGTCTTTTACGTTCGAAAGCACCATATTTTTTGAAGCATTGTACTGTGCTTCTGATCGCTTGATCGTAGCATTCGCCTCTCCTACTCGGGCGCTTGCCTTTCCTAACGTCCATGGTGCAAAGGGTAGTGTGATCCCAGCGGTGATTGTCCATCCCCTGAAACCGTCTACTGGTCCGGTGACATACTCTAATCCGAACTTGAAATCGGGAATATATTCTTGTTTTGCAAGTGATAGCTCGGTTCTACTTTCATCAATGCTCAGTGAATCGTGCTTGAGCATCGACCTGTTCAGAAGAGCAAAGTGAAGCAATGAATCAAGCGGTGCTGGCGAAATTACCTCTTCTGGAATAATCGCCAAGCCAAGTGTGTCATTTGGTGCTCGATTAAGTATTGCCATCAGCATTGCCTTCGCACTCAGTTCTTGCTGGCGCAACGTTATCAATTCATTATGAATCATTGCTAGTTCGACTTGCGCTTTGAGTACATCCTGCTGCGACGTTTCACCCACAGCATACTTCGTCCGTGCGATCTCTACAAACTGTTTGATCAGGCGTGCATTCTCTTGATTGAGCACGATGTTCTGCTGAACAATCCAGAGTTCGTAGTAGGCTGACTTTAGTCGAGCGAGAACCTCATTAATTTTTTCCAAATGGTCATGATGGGCATGCTCTGCTCGGATTTCAGCTAACTTTCCTTGAGTTGCAAGCTTTGTGGGAAAGCGAAGCATCTGCATCAATTCAAAGTTGGAATACTTCGCTTGTCTCCAGAGGAATCCGGGCATTTCCATTCGCATATATCTCAGCTCAGGATCATCTAGTGCACGTGCCTGAGAAACTTTGGCTTCCATAACGTCCATTTGGTACAGAAATGCCTGGATGTCCGGATTGTTCAGCAACGCTTCAACAGTGAGAAATTGCAAATCCAGCATCTCTGATTCAGGGATGACGATCGAGTCAACCTGACTAAATGCCATCAATGGACTCAAGAGCAAAACAGTTATAAAAAATTTCTTAATCATAATTC
>JACQVI010000166.1 GCA_016209795.1 Ignavibacteriota bacterium | reverse complement strand
TCACCACTCACCACTTACCTTTCAGCAAGTAATCAAAAGTAAATCTTCATCGAGAAAAACTATAGAGAATACATGGGCAATAGAGTAGAAGAATTCCAGTCGTTCCGCAAAAAGATGAACGAGCGTATCCTCAGCGTCGATAACCGTGCCATCAAGCGGTTCTTTGGCGTTGATACACTCACTTATGAACCAGGCAGCCTCGATGAGAAGACAAAAGAGATGCTTGGACTTGTTGCTTCTATGGTATTACGTTGTGATGATTGTGTATCCTACCATATTATGCAGTGTAAGGAAAAGGGAGTAACCGAGGATGAACTGTTCGAAATTTTTAGCGTTGCGCTCACGGTCGGCGGGTCAATCGTTATTCCACACCTTCGCCGGGCAGTTGCTTTTCTGGACGAATTGAATCAGAAGTAAAATGTTTGTATATTCACCTGCGTATTTGTTGTACTAAATCCTAATTGTAATCAATCAACCGTTATGAAGAAATTTTAATGAGGAATACCCATGACGTATATTGTCTGCGAGCCATGTTACGATTGTAAATACACTGACTGCGTTGAAGTCTGTCCAGTGGACTGTTTCTACGAAGATGAGCACATGCTTTACATCCATCCCGATGAGTGCATCGATTGTGGTGCCTGTGTTCCGGAATGCCCCGTTGAAGCAATCTTTGCTGAGGCCGATGTACCAGAGCAATGGAAGAGTTGGATCCCGGTGAACTATGAAAAAGCACCAGCCAGCACTCAAATCACGCACAAAAAAGAGTCACTCGCGGGCACTACGTCAAAAGAATGTAAGAAAAAGTAACGAAGAGGATCAACTCTTCTGATCGAGTTCTCTGTTGTTTGTGTACCGATATTTTTTCAACAGACGTTGAAACGGAAAGACATCTTTCAATTACTATGTAACTTAACAGACCTTGTGAGGCGGTATACTTCATGAATGTTTCTCAGCAGTTCCCTTTTCTCGATCAGAAAGAGTTTCTTATACATTTTGCTAACTCTGTGAGCGATCTTGTCGTCATCGCAAATAGGAGGAGGGAGATTATTTTTGCCAATCGAGCTGCTTGCGAGAAAACAGGGTACAAACCTAAAGAAATCGTCGGGAAGCGAGTTCCAATTCTCTATCGCAAGGAGAATGAAGCAAAGTACACCGCTAAAATGTACAAAGCTCTTCATGAAACGGGGCAGTGGAGTGGTGAGATGGAAGTTCAGAAGAAAGATGGAAGCACATTCTGGACTGATGCCACACTGTATATGTACTACGACAAATCGGGCAAACCTGCCGGAACCCTTGTAATCGCGCGAGATCGTACGCTGCAGCGTCTTTTGGAACAGCGCTTCTGGGAATCTGAAAACCAGCTTCGGTCGATCATCGAATCGATGGAAGACGCTGTCTGTGTTTGTGATAAGGAAGGAACAGTTGTCATGTGCAATGATGCACACTGTCGCATGCTTGGCTATAGCAAGGATGAGATTGTCGGGGTGAAGCCGCCATATCCATGGATGGATTCCGTTGATCTCAGGAAACTCCAACAAGGATTCAAGATCCTCCGTAAGGAAGGAAAACTCAAGAATTACACACTTACATGGCGACGCCGTGATAACTCGGCGATTAGTGTAAGTCTTGCTGCCTCACTCTTGAATAAAAGCAGAAACTCCATTTCCCAATTCGTTCTTACAGTGCGAGATGTCACCGGTGTGCAACTTGTTAACGACCTTCAGAGAGCACAGAAAAGGTTTGAGCGTCTCCAACTCGACGTGAAACGAAAAGCCGTACAACTCAATACGCTCAAGGAAATCAATTGGTTTGTGCTGAATCATTCGAATGTATCAACAATCTTCAAAGCCATCACAACTGGTATCAAGAAGCTCGTTGAGCACGATCTTGCTGGAGTGTATGTGTATGATTCAGAACAGCAGGCATTTCTTCCTCATACGCTTTCCAAGCAAACTCCATTTTCTCGGAAACTTGCACAGTTCCCCCTTCCTCTCGGTGAGGGTATTATCGGTACTGCAGCAGTGAGTGGAGAGTTGATTTTGGCGAACAATGCTCAATTGGATCCTCGATCAAGATATCCTGAGGGGATGAGACCGGAGAAAGAACATTTCATTGCCGTTCCATTGAAAGGGAGAGAATCCATTTTTGGTGTGTTGGTCGTTTCACGGAATCGAGACCCGGAATTTATCGAGGAAGAAGCTCTTATTGTCAAGTCGTTCGCTGATGCCGTCATGGTTGCTCTTGAAAATGCTCGATTATTGCTTGAATTGAGGAAGTATCAACGAGAGGTCACGAAAAGACCGTACCGCCCATCGTCAAATCAACGGAACCGTCGTTACACAGTTCATCAATCATATAAAGATTTTTTTGAGTCATTCTATTCTGCCAAACACGGACGTTTCATCAATTCATAAGATCACGATATGTACCGGGCGTTGTGATTTTTCTTGCAGTTCTCTAACACCATTTGTATAAAGTTTTTTGCATAATGGAACAGATTGATTTCCTTGGGGTCAATGTGTTGATAGGAGGCGGTATTCTGCTGGTTATTGCGCTTTATCTTGTTTTTCTCATCAGGAAGCGTCGGACGGGCAGATTTCTTCATGATAAGTCTGACCAGAAACAATAGAGTCAGGTTATTTGTAAGAATGCAAAAAATTTCTTAGAATTTGCCTCTCGATAATCTTATTGAGAGGCTGATTTGTTTTAAGTCATACAATTCATGTAGAAGGGGATCAAAGACAACTATGATTATCATGAAATTTGGAGGTACCTCAACGCAAGATGCAAATGCCATCCAGAACGTTGTTCAGATTGTGAGTTCTAAGCTCGCTCAAAAGCCAATTGTCGTTATCTCAGCCATTGCGCAAGCAACAAACATGCTTGAACAGGCAGGCAAACTTGCTGCAGAAGGAAAGGCTGGAGAAGCACGTGACACATTGCTGAAACTCTTTGATCGGCATTATGCAATTGTCGATGAGATCATCAGGGACAGAGAACGACACATCGAACTGCGCAAGACAATAGTTACTGCACTTCACGAATTGGAACAGCTCATTACTGGCGTAAGTATTCTCAGAGAATTGACGCCTCGCACGCTTGATGCTTTTTGTTGTTATGGCGAGCTTCTTTCATCGCGCATGGTTGCAGCAGCATTAGAGGAACAGGGCATCGCAGCGATATGGATCGATACGAAAGACTTCATGGTAACGGACGAAAACTTTAACCGTGCGATGCCGTTGATGGAAATTGTCGAAGAACGGTTGACGTCGATTGTCCCACCGTTGATCGAACAGGGTAAAACACCGGTTACGCAAGGGTTTATTGGTATCACCCGTTCTGGTATTCGCACAACGATGGGCAGAGAAAGCTCGGATTACTCCGCGTCCATTGTTGGTACTGCATTGAATGCAGAGGATATCCAAATTTGGACTGATGTTGATGGAGTTCTAACGGCAGATCCTCAAGTTGTTATCTCTCCGAAGAAAATCAAATCTCTCACATTTGAAGAAGCCTTCGATCTTTCCTATTTTGGTGCAAAGGTCTTGCATCCTAATACGATGCTGCCTGCATTGGAAAAAAAGATTCCTATTCACATCTACAATTCACGCCGACCAGAACTGAGTGGTACCCTCGTAACCGCAGATACACATTCAGAGGAAAAGGTGATCAAGTCGGTGGCATATAAACGGGGCATGATTGTTCTGACTATCACACCCAAAAAGCGGTATAGCCAATCGATCTTTTGGGAACACATCTACACGATCCTCACTCGACATGATGTCGTTGCCACTATGACAGCAACATCAGAATACAGCATTGCGATTGCTCTCGATGGGAAGAATAACATTTCCGCTATTGTTCATGAGCTTGGTGAGATTGGTTTAGTTCAGGTTCTCGAACATAAAGGCATAGTTTGTGTTGTTGGTACAAACTTGCGCGAAACATCACAACTTATGGAAAGGATATTTCGTTCGCTTTCTGAGTTTAACGTCTCTGCGGTCTCCTTCGGTGCTTCAAAATCGAGTGTGGCGATTGTCCTCGATGATGCTGTTGTGCTTGACGCTGTCGGAAAGCTCCATCGTGAATTTTTCGAAACTGTGCATGACGAAGAAAAGTTTGAGATGCTCGAGCATTTTCATGCACAAACTTGAATAGGCTATTGCATACCATCTTCCTTTTTCCTATTTTCACACTATTTAATTTCACATTACTGAATATCTCAAGGTAATACAATGCGCATAGCAGCACTTCTCTGTCTTATCTCCTCACTTGTCTCAGCTCAATCCTACTGGCAGCAGGATGTTCATTATACAATCGATGCTTCGCTCGATCCCAAAGAGCACAGGATCAAAGGTAAGGAAACCCTTGTTTACAAAAATAACTCACCACATGTTTTGGATGTTGCATACTTCAGACTCTATTGGAATTTGTTTACATCCGGTAGTTATGGTCAACAACTCTCGGAGCGCAATAAGTATTACTATCACGATACAACTGGTGGAATCTGGGTCAGCAAGGTCGCTGTTATCGAAGATGGTCAGGAACTCATTCCACAGTATTTGATTGATAATACAATCATGGAAGTGAAATTGCCAACGCCTTTAACACCACGTGGAAGCGCGACGTTCGTATTTGAGTTTGAAGAGCGAGTGCCCGAAGGAGGTAATCGGACAGGACATCAAGGGCGCGACTACAACATCGCACAGTGGTATCCTCAGATCGCAACATACGATAAGCATGGCTGGGATAAAAGTCAATATCTCGGTCCCGCAGAATTCTACAATGAATATGGAACGTTTGATGTTAGTATAACTCTTCCGAAAAGTTTTACCCTTGGCTACTCGGGCGTTTTGCTTAATCCAGAAGAGGTCTATTCCGATAGTATCCGCCAGCAATTGAAAGCATCAGAAGGGAACATCGAAACGGTGCGCGTTGTAGATTACTCCAAAAAGGACTGGAAAGGCGAAGATACAGTGATGGTCACATGGAAATTCCATGCAGAAAATGTCCGAGATTTTGCCTGGTCCGCGAATGAGCATTACATCTGGGATGTTACACATTGGTCTCCGGGACTGGGGGAGCCAAGTGTAACAATTCATGCACTATATTTCGAAGACAAAGCTGAATTCTGGAAAGAAGCTGCTCAGTATGGACGTCATGCAATAGATTTTTTCAGCAGACATTTCGGTCAATACGTATATCCGAACTGCTTCATCGTTGAAGGACCGGAGGGAGGTGGCATGGAGTACCCCGGCATCACATTTATTGGTCATATCGGTGATAAGAATAATCATTCGTTGTTTGGCGTTGTCACACATGAAGTTGGCCATAACTGGTATCCGATGATGATAGGAAGCAATGAAACCCATTATGGATTCATGGATGAAGGATTTACAACGTTCATTACTGCTCTTGCTGTAGAAGATTACTATGGACGATACAACAATGAGTTCGAGTGGACGGAATGGTATCAGAATCTGCTTTGCTTCCCAAATGACAATGAGAGAGAAGGCATTCAACGTGGATCGATATTCTTAGCCAAGACTGGTTATGAAGAACCAATCGCAACACACATCTATCGATTTACGGAAGGAGGCCTCTTTGGAGGCTCCATCTATGGAAAGACCGCCGCTGTCATGTTCATGCTTCAGTATGTGCTTGGAGACTCTTTGTTTGAAGCGGTGATGAAGGAGTATTACAATCGCTGGAAATTCAAACATCCATATCCAGAAGATTTCTATGCTGTTGCAATGGAAGTGAGCGGACGGGACCTGCACTGGTTTTTTGATCAGTGGTTTCATAGAACCTACAAGTGCGATTATGGAATTGGAAGGTTTGACTACAAAGTAGAGAAAAAGAATAACCAACCAATCTATAAGACTGAGTTTACCATTTGTCGAAATGGACAAGCAATCATGCCGCTCGATGTTCGGATCAAGCTTGCTGATAATCGAGATACAACGATCTGGATACCAGTTGACAGGTGGATGAATACGGAAGCGAAAAATGAGGTAACGGTCGATCTGCCGGCAGAGCCACTGTGTGCAGAGATCAATCCCGATGGCAGAATCCTCGACATGAATCGTCTTAATAACACTTCATCCATGCTACCAAAGATGAAATGGGAGTTTGATAACACCCTTTTCAGTGTTACGCCAATTGATGCATTCCAAATCAAATGGCGTGCTTCGTTCTGGTACACGGATGAAGGAGGATGGAAAGCCGGGTACAAGTTCCAAGGCAGTTACTTGAACGATCTTTACGCTACGACAGTCTGGAACTGGTACAACTTCCACGATAGGACATTTAATTATGATTTGTCTCTGGCTCATAACTTTTACAAACTTACGCCACTCAGCTCCGCCAGCATTCGGTGGTATCGCATCGAGGGACGTAAAGGCGTGACACTCTCAAGTGAAAAAGGCTTGCGGAGGCGATATTCATATCCTCCATATCACACTGTAAGGCTCACATACGCCTACTCACAAGCCGATAATTCGGAATACTTGCTCTATCCTTTGACCTGGGAAGAAGGAATTCTCCACCGTATCCTCGTGGGGTACGAATATCAGAACCGTGGAAAGTTCTGGAATGTGAATGCTTGGGCAACGCTTGAATCGTCAACATCGCTATTTGGGCAGAGCGATTGGGACTTTGCAAAACGGACATTCGAGGTGAGAACAAATCTCACGATGCCATTGGGATGGACGCTGGCACTTCGTCTGTATAACGGTGTTGGCTACGGCGACATCCCAAACCAGACGAAATATTACTTTACAAACGGTTCACCGATTGAGCAGTTTAACGCACCATTCTTCCGCAGCAAAGGTCCGCTTCCCAGCACCGTGCGTGATCATGCGCTCTATCGCGGCGGAGGAAACATGCGGGGATACTATAGGTTTGCGCCTGCAGGTGATAAGATTGATGCGTTTAACGCCGAGGCGCGCTTCCAGACGCTCATTCCCTTTTTCAATGTGAATGTTCCCATATTAAGCCGTATCATGAATATGTTCAAGAGTACGCTGTTTCTCGATGCTGGAAGGATTGCCAGTAATTCACAAAAACTCTGGGATCAGCGTTTTGAGTTGGACTTTGGCTTTGGCTTCCGACTCAAATCGCTCGCGACGCTCTTCGGTCCGTTTGCTCAGTCCAATCTCTTTTCCTCAATCGGACTCCAGACACTCCGAGTTGATTTCCCCATCTACGTGAGCATGCCCGTGCCCGATGAGAACAAACTGAAGTTCCGATGGGTGGTGAGTCTGAGCGAGGCGTTTTGAACTGCTTCCTCCCATTGATGTAAACGTTTCGTAAGAATCAAATCTCACTCATTTTTGATTCCTTTTATTGTGTCAAGGGCTTCTTTGAAGGTTTCCCTCAAGTCAAAAACCCCGATACCATACTTTTCTCTGTCAGCACGATCGATCCTTTTCTCCAACTCCTTTTCATAGGCGTTTGACTCTTCAAACGCCTTTGTGAGAATTGGAATCATCGATAGATCACCAATACGTCCCAACGAATAGATGGCACATGTGCGTACAGCGAGATTTTCGTCTCTTAATCTCTTGATAAGAATATCCTTCGAACTTGTATCTGATACTTCTCCCAGATACATGACTGCTTTTTCACGGATTCGGGCGTCTTGGTCGGTTACCAATTCGTATAACTTTAACAAGCCCTTCTCCTCACCAAGGACAGCTAAAGCTCTGGCGGTCAATAGAACGCTCATCTTATCGTTTTCCGTCAAGAGGCTAACTAAACGGTCAAGAAATTCTCGGGTGTTCTTTTTTCTCCCAATTGTTATCAAAGAATTCGAAGCATCCCTTTTGACAAAAAAATCTTCAGACCCTCTAGTTAGAATTTGTATCAAGACAGGGATAGTGATGCTGTCATTGTCGATAAGTCCTAAAGCAACGGCGACTGCAGATCTTACGTCCTGACCTTCGTCGTCCTTATAACGTGAGATGAAATGAGCGTACCGCGGCAGACCTACCTTGCCAATGGTGATAAGAAGTTCAGGTTTCCATTCTCCTCTTGAGACGATGTCTGCCATTGCTTTCGAATGGGAAAAATCGGCCAACTGATTTATAGCCCATAAAACACTATAATCGCAAAAGAGGTCGTCTACTGAATTGGAGATAACATCTTTAGGGGTTATGGCGATAAAGCAACACCCACACTCAGCACATTCGTGGGCGATGGGTTTCCCGCTTTTTAACAGGTCAAGTAATGGGAATACAGCTTCCGTAGCTTTTAACTCTCCCAGTGTACGCGCAATAGCATCTCTTATATCCCCAGAACAATCGTCCCATTGGTAGTTAAGCGCCTCAATCAGGGCTGGAACTACCTTTGTTTTGTATTGATGGAATTCTGAGAGGCGTCCAGCTGCATCCCACGCCTTGTGGTAGTCTAGACTCTTTAAGTCAGTTAGAAGATTCCTTAAGCTATCTCTATCGTCTTGTCCTCGAATGCCAGTAGAAAAGAGATGAGTAAGAAAGAACAGGAAACAGATCAAGATTCTTTTCATAAAACACTTTTGAATCTTAAATAAAAGTGCAAATATTTGAATATCACTGATGCGGAACCAATC
>JACQVI010000164.1 GCA_016209795.1 Ignavibacteriota bacterium | reverse complement strand
CTATAAAGGAAAACCATGACAGAATTAAAAAGAATTTTATTGGCTGAAGACAATCCAAATGACATAGAATTAACGCTCGCTGCGCTTGAAGAACATCATCTTGCAAATGAGGTTGTCGTTACACACGATGGTGCAGAAGCACTGGACTATCTGTATCGGAGGGGACGCTATGCAATGCGAAGGAACGGAAATCCAGCCGTTATCCTTCTCGATTTGAAAATGCCAAAATTGGACGGCTTGGAAGTTTTGCGCAAATTGAAATCCGATCCTGAGTTCAAATCCATCCCAGTTGTGATGCTGACTTCATCTCGTGAAGAAAAGGATTTAGTAGAAAGCTACAAGCTCGGTGTTAATGCTTACGTCGTGAAGCCAGTGGATTTTCAGCAATTTATTGATGCCGTGAAGCAGTTGGGTGTCTTTTGGGCTTTGATCAATGAGCCTCCCCCGGGAAGCGTTCAAAAAATGAACTAATTGTCACTCCGATTGGAAGAGATTGTATGAATTCAACAATACGAATTCTCCATCTTGAAGACAACGAAAACGACTCGGAGCTGGTGAAGGAATTGCTTCACCGTGAGGGCGTCGACTGTGAACTTGTCTGTGTTGATACTCGCAGTGAATTTATCAAAGCGCTCGAACAAGGGACGTTTGATCTGATCATTTCCGACTATACGCTTCCATCGTTTAGTGGCGATTTTGCCTTAGCACTTGCTCGAGAAAGAGCGCCCGAGATACCGTACATTTTTGTTTCGGGCACGCTCGGTGAAGAAGCTGCCATCGAAAGCATGAAAAGAGGTGCAACTGATTATGTTTTGAAACATCGGCTTGAAAGACTTGTACCTGCAGTCAGGCGCGCGCTGAAAGAGACGGAGGAAAGGAAACGACGCAGGCAGGCAGAGGAGAAACTTCTCCAAAGCGAAGAGCAGTTTCGGTTAATCGCTGAAAACGTTTATGATCTTATTGCGGTTTTGGATCTCGAAGGAATACGGCTCTACAACAGCCCTTCTTACAAAAATATTCTGGCTGACCCAGCATTACTGCGCGGGACGGACTCGTTCCGAGAAATTCATCCCGAAGACCGGGAAAAAATCAAAAGCATCTTTTTTGAAACTGTCAGGACAGGGATAGGACAGCGTGCTGAATTTCGCTTTGTGACAAAGGACGGCAGCGTTCGTTTTATCGAATCCCAAGGCAGCGTGATCAAAGATAAAAATGGAAAAGTTGCGAGAGTGATCGTTGTTTCCCGTGATGTGACTGAGAGGAAAAAACTTGAAGAACAGATCATGCGCGCTCAAAGGATGGAAAGCATCGGCACACTCGCCGGCGGGGTCGCTCATGATTTGAATAACGTGTTGGCACCGATTCTTATGTCGCTTGAACTCCTTAAACGGAGATTTTCGGATAATCAAAACAAGCCGCTCCTCGATGCTCTCGAAACAAGCGTTAATCGTGGGGCGAGCATGGTGAGACAGATACTGACCTTTGCAAGAGGGGTTGCAGGTGAGCGGATGATCCTTCAACCGAAACATCTTATTGAGGAAATGAGAAAAATCGCCGATGAGATCTTTCCAAAGTCGATACACTTCCAGACAGACGTTGCAAAAAACCTGTGGACTGTTTCCGGCGATGCGACGCAGCTCCATCAGGTGTTACTCAATCTCTGTGTGAATGCACGAGATGCAATGCCCCAGGGTGGCAATCTGAAGATTTCGGCAGAGAATATTGAGCTTGATGAAAATTATGCACGGATGAATATCGACGCAAAAGCTGGATCGTACGTTGTGATCACAGTAATGGACAACGGTACCGGGATGCCGCCTGATATCCTCGACAAAATCTTCGAGCCGTTTTTCACAACAAAGGAGGTTGGCAAAGGCACCGGATTGGGACTATCCACAGCGCATGCCATCGTGAAAAGTCATGGTGGATTTATCAATGTCTATAGCGAAGTGGGAAAAGGGACCAAGTTCAAGATCTACCTACCTGCATCGGATGAGGCAGAAAGACAAGCGGTGAAAGAGGAACCTCGAGAATTGCCGATGGGTCATGGTGAGGTAGTCCTTGTGGCGGATGATGAAATCGCCATACAAGAAATTACCAAAACAACGTTAGAAAATTATGGATATCGAGTGATAACAGCAAGCGACGGAACGGAGGCTGTCGCCTCGTATGTTGAGCACAAGGCTGAGGTCGATATTGTCATCACGGATATGATGATGCCCTACATGGATGGACCTGCAACGATACGTGCGCTCCAGAAGATCAATCCCGATATCAAGATTCTTGCCGTTAGCGGTTTGGTAGAGAATCAGAAAATAACGGAAATAACAGAATCCAAGACTGTCAGATTTCTGCAAAAACCGTTTACCGCTGAGAAGCTGCTCGTAAGCCTGCACGAATTCTTGCAAGGCTGACAGGCGCTCGACCAACATATCTTTTGTAAAATCAGGTCGTCTCAATTGCACTTGCTTGCGGTTGATTGTCTGTCAGATTTTGTTATATTTTATCGATTGAGAGTTAAGGGATAATCGGTTTGTTAGCACCAACAAAACGGTAGAACACTATGAAGGAGAATATCCAATGAAAGCAGAGCTTATAAAAGCGCTGACGAATAGCTTTGAATCAGCCTCACATAAAGCCGATGACGTAGAGTTTTGGCTTGCAAGAGAGTTACAAGAATTGTTAGGGTACAAGGAGTGGCGTAATTTTACTCTCGTGATGGATAAGGCGAAAATCGCCTGTAAGAATGCGGGACAATCCATCGACGACCATTTTGTTGACGTCAACAAAATGATCGACCTTGGCAAGGGTGCCCAACGAGAGATCACGACTTGTTCATGGTGTTCAGAATCTCATTTTAGATAGACTTCTCAAAGTATTATAGGATATTTGGATTTATTGATGGAAACGGAATACAAGAAGATAGCACATCAAATAAGTAGGGCAGCGGAGGTTGCTTCAAAAACTCCAAAGAATCCAGAAGCCAAACTCCGTGAACTAGTCGCGCCTATTTTTAGAGACTACCTTGTATCCAACCAACTTGATCTGAATTTTGAGCAGCGAGATGAGTTGGTACTTGCCAATGGGAGACCGGATTCCGTCTACAATAGACTTATTCTCGAATACAAAAAGCCCGGTGTTATTAAGCCAAACAACGCAAAGAATAGAGATGTCATTAGCAGAGTGCAAGGCTACATTGAAGATTACGCACAAAAGGAGGGATGGAAGAAAGAACGTCTTCTCGGTGTCGCGTTTGATGGATGGATGTTTCTGTTTATTAGGAAGGCAAGACGTTGGATATATCAAGAGCCAGTACCAGTTACTCCTGAAAGTATTGAGTACTTCTTCCAGAATCTCACCAAACTTACGGGTGGTAATCCTCTCCTGCCTGAATATCTCATCCGCGATTTTGCTGTTGCTGAGAGTTCGGGGAGCGTGGCAACAAAAGCTATCAAAGCATTTTATTTTGCCTTGACGACAAATGTTGATCTTAAAGTGAACGTGTTCTTCAAACAGTGGGCAGTCCAGTTTTCTGATGTTCATGGTGCGATTGAAAACAAAAAGTTTGATACTGAAACACTGTTTAAGACGTATGGTTTTACAAAGGATGAACAAAAGAACTTCAGCTACTTGGCATTTTTCTTTGCCCTTGATACCTACTATAGTTTGTTCATGAAATTGCTTGCGTTTCAGGTTGTAGGATATTACACGATGGGGGCAATGGTAGGACCACCACTAACGGATTGGGAGAAGCTCGATTCTCTTTCTTTGAAAGGAAAACTCAAGCAAGTTGAAGATGGCGGCATCTTCCGCGACTTAGGAATCAGTAACTTTCTTGAAGGCGACCTTCTTTCTTGGTACTTGAATGATTGGAATACTTCCATTGAAGAGGCAGTTCGGGAAATGATTAAACGACTGAATGGTTACGATCCACAAACGATGGAGTTATTCCCCGATGAGACGCGAGATATCCTAAAGAAGATTTATCAATTTCTAGTCCCTAAACAAATACGTCACGATCTCGGTGAGTATTATACGCCTGATTGGCTTGCTGAGCGGTGTCTTAATCAGGTAGGTTATGGAGTCAAAGAAAAAGACCTTTTAAAGAAGCGACTGCTTGACCCGGGTTGCGGCTCCGGAACGTTTCTTATCTTGGCGATTAAACGAGCAAAAGAAAATGCAACATTGAAAGGAATTGAATCAGCAAAAACACTAGACCTCATGACCAGAAACATTGTGGGCTTTGACCTCAACCCGCTTGCTGTAATCTCAGCACGGACGAATTATCTACTAGCTGTCTCTGATCTGTTAAAGTACAAGAAACAGGATATAATTATCCCCGTATATCTTTGTGATAGTATCAACCCACCGCAAGCACGAATTGCGGATGAGATGACACTGTTTGAGAAGAAACAACCGTATGAAGTTAAAACAGCCGTTGGTAATTTTCTTTTTTCTCATACAATAGTCAGCAAGCAGAGGATACAACAGTTGGCTAATCTCTTGGAAAAAGGAGTCAAGAACAATCTGTCTTCCGATGCGTTTCAAAAAGAGGTTCAAAAAGAATTGGAACTTTCTGAACAAGAAATGCAAGAAGCAAGTCTTTACCTTGCTGATGCTTATGACAGCTTAGTTGATTTAGAGAGGCAGGGAATTAATGGGATTTGGAGTAGAATTATTAAAAATGCTTTTGCCCCCTATTTCGTCGGTAAGTTTGATTTTGTTGTTGGCAATCCGCCGTGGGTAAATTGGGAATCGCTGCCGCAAGATTATCGTGATGAAACAAAAAAATTGTGGATGGAGTATGGCTTGTTTTCGCTTAGTGGTCATGAAGCACGTCTTGGCGGAGGAAAGAAAGACATCTCAATGCTCATGATGTACGTTGCCATCGACAAATACTTGAGAGATAAGCACAAACTCTGCTTCGTCATAACCCAGACGCTTTTCAAAACTCAAGGCGCTGGAGATGGATTCAGAAGATTTCGCCTTGGAGAAAACGGGCAGCATTTTCGAATTGACCAGCTTGATGATATGGTGGAACTGCAACCATTTGAAGGAGCAACCAATCGGACGGCTGTTGTTCTTTGCACAAAAGGTGAAAAGACAAAGTATCCGCTTTCCTACACCCTCTGGAGGAAAAATACGAAGGGGAAAATTGAACTGGACAATACGTTTGAAGAAACTGTGGAAGCGACAATCCGATCGAACCTCAAGGCACAACCTGTCGGAGAAAGCGAAACTTCACCGTGGATCTCAGCAAGGGCAAAGGCTCTACGTGCAATTCAGAAAGGAATAGGCCAAGCCGCATATTCTGCTTCAGCGGGGAGTACTACATGGTTAAATGGAGTGTACTGGGGCACTGTAGGTCCTTCAAAGAGCGGGCTAATCAAGTTCTGTAACCTTCATGATGAAGGAAAAATCAAGATAGAGGCTGTAGAAGAAGAAATCGAACCAACCTTGGTTTATCCACTTCTGCGAGGACGAGACGTAAAACGTTGGAAGAGCACACCTAATTCATTCATCATCGTTTCCCAGAATCCAAAGGAGAGGACTGGATACGAACTGAAGTGGATGGAAAAACACGTTCCTAAGACCCTCGCGTACTTCAATCGGTTCAAGGACAGACTACTCAACAGAAGTGGCTACAAGAAATACCTTGATGGAGAGCCTTTCTATTCTATCTACAATGTCAGTGAAAAAACCTTCAACCCCTTCAAAGTGGTATGGAGCGAAGTGAACAATAATGTCGAAGCGGCCGTCGTTTCTTCCCAAGAGAGCGATCATCTTGGAAAAAAGGTTGTTATACCTGATCATACTGTTATCGCAATTTCTTTAGAGAATGAAGACGATGCAAATTACGTCTGTGCCATGCTGAACTCAAGTCCGTCACAGTTCATCGTCACTGGCTATGTCGTTTTGCATCCTTCACCACACATACTCAAGAACATTAAGATACCTAAGTACGACCCGGACAACGAACTCCATCAAGACCTTATCCGCCTCTCGAAGCAATGCCATGAGAAAGTGGCTATCGGTATCACTGTGAGCGACCTCGAAGATCAGATAGACGAGCTTGCCGCAGAGTTGTGGGGGCTAAGCAAAGAGGAATTGAAGGAGATAAAGGCGAGTCTGGAGGAGATGAGATGATTCGTCTATGCACTTGGAGATGGAGTAAAGAGGGAAGAAAATTAAATGAACCTTAGTCGGGTACATATAAAGAACTATCGTTCCTGTAAAGATGTTAAGATTGAATTTGGTGCACTGAATGCATTCGTCGGGGCCAACAATTCTGGAAAGTCCAACATTATTAGAGCATTGGATTTTCTGTTTAATCCTTCCACAACAAAGTTAGATGAAGAATCTTTCTGGAATGGAGATACCTCTCTTGAGATTTGGATAGAAGCCTTGTTCGATAAATTGACTACCGAAGACAACGAAATATTGAAGGGGTACCTTCGACCCGATGGAACTTTCTTGATGGCGAGATCTGCTAAAATTAGATCCGAAGAAGGGCAAGAAACACCTACATCTGAGGAAGAGGAAAACAATCTTGAGATTAGCCAACATTACTGCAAACCTATTCCTATTCAGCCTTGGCTTCAGGAGGGTGAGATCAATGGGAAGAATATAAATGAATGGTGGAAAGAAAAAGATAATCTGAGAGTTAATAATGTTAGCTTTGTAGAATTTGTCGGAGGCAATAAGCCGAGTGTCGGAGAATGGCAAGAAAAAGCTAAACAATTTATCCGACAACATTTAGTCAAAACTGATTTCAAGGATAAATGGATTCCTAACCCGAAAGGTTATCCTGGGGTTCTTAAAGGAACGTTACCTAATTTCATATTCATCCCAGCCGTAAGAGAAGTTTCAGATGAAGCTAAAGTCACTAAGAGTAACCCCTTTGGAAAATTACTTTACGCCGTGATCAAAGGCATACCAGAAGAACAAAAAGATGATCTGAACGAATATTTAATAAATGTACAGAACAAATTAAACCGAGTAGGCGGTAAAGAACGCTTTCAAGGTATAGTCGACACGGAGAAAAGACTGAACGAAATTCTCAGAGATTATATGCCTGCTGAACTTGAAATAGAATTTGAATCACCTTCTCTTGAAACTCTCTTGACTACGCCAAGATTACTGGCAGATGATGGTTTTCGGAACGTCATTGAAAACAAAGGACACGGATTGCAACGGGCGGTTATTTTTTCCATTCTTCACTGCTATTCAGAATTAGTTTCTGGTAAAGGAACTGAGAAGAAGAAATCGACAATTTTTTCTATTGAAGAACCTGAAATTTATATGCATCCCCAAGCACAACGAACAATTCGTCGTGTGTTTCAAAAAATAGCTTCTGCTCAAGACAAGGTTATCTTTTCGACCCATTCATTCCTTCTTCTTGACGTCGCGTATTTCCATGAGATTGTCAGGGTCGAGATACTTCAGAAAAGTGGCAGTAACCATAAAACAGTTGAAAGTAACGTTTGGCAATTGTCAATGGCGAAGATGATCGAAGACATCGAGGAACGGCATCAAAAACTCAAAGGACAAATTACCGATATCTCCATGCGAGAACTATATTCGCATGCATATCATCCAACTCGCAGTGAGGGATTTTTTGCTAAGAGTGTAATTCTTGTGGAAGGTCCAACAGAACAGTATAGTTTACCAATTTATGCAGACGCACTCGGTTATCCATTGGACAATTTAAACATAAGCGTTGTTGATTGTGGAGGCAAGGGACAGATGGATCGACTCTACCGAGTTTTTAATGAACTGGGAATTCCTTGCTACATTCTATTTGACTATGATTCCTCAAACACTGATAAAGAAATAATTAAAAAGTCAAAGGAACTACTAGCAATGGTTGGAGAAAAAACTGATCCGCAAGAAAAAGTTTTTGTCTCAGATAAATTAGCTTATTTCCCCCACAAGTGGGAAATCGACCTTGCAAATGAAATTCCCGAAATCGATAAGTTGACCTCCAAAGCACGAGCAGTACTTAGTTTGGCACACGACTCTGGGAAGCCTCTTGCTGCTCGTTATATAGCAAGGCAACTAACCTCCCAAAAACCTCCGTTTGTACCAACCTCAATTAATTCAATTCTAGAAAAAGCAGTTGCAATCAAATGGGAAAAATCATGTCTTGTTAAGCGAAAGATTTGAGGAACACTACTATGCCTGATAAATACATCACCTGTCCAAAATGCCGTCATAAGATCCAACTCACTGAAGCTTTCACGCATGAGATCGAGGAAAAGCTCCGTGCGCAATTTGAGAGTGAAATCCCAAAGTTGAATAATTACCCGGAAGAGCCGTTATGAAATTATTGCATACTGCTGATTGGCATCTCGGCAAATCGCTTGGAACCATTTCACGACACTCAGAGCAAATCCAAGTCTTAGATGAAATATGCGAAATAGCGGACAGAGAAAATGTGGATGCGGTTTTGATTGCCGGTGATCTCTTTGATACATTCAATCCCCCTGTTGAATCGGTAGAACTGTTTTATCGCAGTGTGAAACGCCTTGCCAAAGATGGCAATCGAGTCGTTGTTGCTATTGCTGGAAACCACGACTCACCAGAACGAATCGAATCTCCTGATCCTTTGGCGAGAGAATGTGGAATTCTCTTTCTTGGCTACCCGAATACTAAAGTCCAGACTTTTAGCCTGCCTTCGGGATTAAGCGTTACAAAATCTGACGACGGATTTGTGGAGATACACATTCCAGGGCAGGATGTTCCTCTGAGAGTAGTAGCCACCCCTTATGCAAACGAGAGGCGACTCAGAACCTACTTGGGAATTGAGAATCCGGAAGAGCAGCTTCGCAACATCCTCGAAGAAAGATGGAAGTTTATCTGTGACAAATATTGCGACGACAAGGGAGTGAACATTCTCATCGCACATGTTTTCATTACTCCCCAGACAGGTGAAAAACTAAAAGAACCAGACGATGAAAAGCCGATCCTTGATGTTGGTGGAGCTCAAGCCGTCTTTCCGGAAAACCTTCCGGTGAACTTTCAGTATGTTGCCCTTGGTCACCTCCATCGACGAATCCCAATGCAAAAAGATACGACCCCTGTTGTTTACAGCGGTAGTCCTCTTTCCTACAGTGTTAACGATACTGAGCAAGCAAAGTCAATAAGCATAATAGATGTGAACCCTGGTGAACCGGCTAATTGCAGAAAGGTAGATCTCGTCACCGGAAAAAGAGTCCATCGCAAGACATTTAGCTCAGTCATCGATGCTGTCCGATGGCTTGAAGCAAATCCGAATACACTCGTTGAGTTGACGATTCAAAGTCAAACGTATTTAACCGCAGAAGAACGGAAGGGGCTTTATTCTGCACACGATGGAATTGTGGATATTATTCCACTGATTACGACGGCAGACCAAGGTAAGCAGCCTTTTTTGTCTCCCGAGAGCCTTAATAAATCTGTGGAAGAATTATTCCGAGATTATTTCAAGCATGAGACAGGTCAAGATCCCAATGAAGAAATAATGACCTTGTTAAACGAGATCATGAGGGCGGAGGAAGAATGATACCGCTACAATTGACACTCAAGGGAATCTATTCATATAGAAACCAACAGACTATTGATTTTGCCTCCCTTACTAAGAACCATTTATTTGGGATATTCGGTCCTGTGGGTAGTGGGAAGTCAACGATTCTTGAAGCTGTCACGTATGCCTTATTCGGAGAAACTGAGCGATTGAACTCAAGAGATGGACGTAACTATAATATGATGAACTTGAAATCGAATGAATTGATGCTCGATTTCACATTCAAAGCAGGTCGAAAGAATTCAGATACATATCGCTTTACGGTGAAGGGAAATCGGGACAAGAAGGATTTTAATATTGTACGGGCACTCGATCGCCAGGCGTACAAATTAGAAGGCACTGAATGGATTCCTATCGAAAACAGTAATGCTGAAGAAATCATTGGACTCAGTTATGAGAATTTCCGGCGGACGATCATCATTCCCCAAGGCAAGTTCCAAGAGTTTCTTCAACTTGGGGAAGCTGACAGAACCCGAATGATGAAAGAGATCTTTAATCTCAACCGGTACGATCTATCTGCCAATACCGAGATCGTGGAGAGAAAAACTGTCTCTGCATTGGAGGGCGTTAAGGGACAACTCCTCCAAATCGGAGATGTAAATCAAGACGCGATTGATCAGGAAAGCAAACAGCGTGATGAGCTGAAGGAGAAGAGAGCACATCTTGAAAAGAATATTAAGCACCTTGAAAAAACGGAAAAAGGAATGTTGGATGCTAAAGTTCTTCTAGAAAAAGTAAACGCTGCAAGAAAAACAGTGGTTGAACTAGATGGATTGGCACACAATTACAAGGAGCGCGAGCTGCTAGTAGAACAATATGAAGCCTGTCAAAAAAACTTTCCAGATCTTTTAGCACAACGAAAAGATGTCCAGCTTCTGATTGCAAACAGCAGCGAGAAAATCAAACATAACATAAAAGCGATCGATTTAATCACAAAAGAGCTTAGAAAGGATGAGACGGATTTCATCCAGGTAAGAAGTGATTATGAGAAGCGACACGAGATCGATAGTAAATGTAAAGAACTAGAGTCGCTCTCCAGCGTTCTGCAGATAGATAGCAAAACCCAGACTTTGGAGAGCCACCGAACTAAAGTGGAAAAGGAGATCGATGTTCTCTCCGCTAAGATAGCGAAGTATCAAAACGATCTCAAACAGGCAGATGCGAATCTCAAAAAGGCAAAAAAGGAAATGCCAGATGAGAAAAAGCTGCTTGAAATCAAACGTTGGAATGACAGATACATTTCTTTGTCAGATGATATCGAAAGAATGCAAAACACGATCAATGATAACACCAGTGAACTCAAGTCACTGGAAGAAGAAAAGAAAGAACTCCTTTCAAATTCTATTGTAACAAAGTACACGACTCCAGCTGAAAGAAAGCGCTCCCTTGATGAAGTTATTGACATCTTAAGGAAGGTAACGAAAAAATGCCGATCTGAGATATCGAATATCCAGTCTGAAATCGATTCTCTTACTAGGACTGAAGTCCTGGAAACTTTTGCCCAGGAGCTTCGAGATGGAGAACCCTGCATATTGTGTGGATCGAAAGAGCACCCAAATAAATATGTTGGAAGGGGTGTAAAGACAAAAGTAGAGGGATTTGGACGTGACAAAAGGAACCTCGATAAAGATGCAGAAGGGCTTCAGGACATTATCCAGCAATTTGTTGGGTTGAAAAGTCAAATAGAAAGTGCTGCGAAATCTGTAGAGAAAGCAAACGAGGAACTAAAGGCAAAGAAAGCGGCTTTTTCAGAACACGAGGGGAAGTATTCTTGGAAAGACTTCTCCCGCAAAGACATCAAGATCATTGATGGGGAATTGGAACGCGCCGATAGGTTAAATGACGAAATAGAAAACCTTGATAGCGAAAAAGAAAAATTGCAGGAGAACATAAATAATACGAAAGAGTCAATCGATCAAAAAAGGGAACAAACGCAAGATCTCAAAACCGAGTTGTCTGAGCTCAGTGGAACTCGAAAGACGTTGATTGCTCAAATCAAGCACATCAAACAAGAGTCGTTCGATAACTGGAATCAAAAGACGATCACAAAAGAGATTCAAAGACTAAAAGAAGATTTTAGAGACATTGAGGTTCGATATAAGGCGCTTGATGAATCAATACGAAAGAAGAAGGATCATCAAAGCACGTTAAGCGGTCAAATAAAAGTTGAAGAAGACAATCTTCAATCTTATACCACAAGATTACAATCGATCGAAGAAGAGTTGAATAAACGTCTACAGAATACCGGCTTTGAAAAGCTTTCGTTTGTGGAAACCCTATTAGCGAAAAAACTAGACGTGAGAAAAGAAAAAGACGTAATTCGGGCGTTCAATGAGAGACTATCATCAGCGAAAGATCATCTTATTAAACTTGAACAAGAATCTAAAGGTGTTTCATATAATGAGGCCAAGCATTTGGAATTGCAGAACAACATCGATCAACTCAAAGAAGATTCGAAACAACTAAGCCAAGATATCGGACGACTCGAAAACAGTATTAGAGAAATGAATGCTAGTCTGGCGAAGAAATTAACACTGGAAGATCAAAGGATAAAGCTAGAAAGAAAGGCAGAAAATGTCACTCTGTTAAAGAGGCTATTTCGCGGAGGGGGGTTTGTGAATTATGCCTCCCGGATCTATTTAGAGAATCTATGCGGAATAGCTAATCAGCGCTTCATACAATTGACCAGACAGAAATTGAAGCTTGAGCTTCGAGATGATAACGCTTTTGAAGTAAGAGATTTTTTGAACGATGGAAAATTGCGGAGCGTAAAAACGCTTTCAGGTGGTCAAACATTTCAGGCCTCTCTCTCTCTTGCTCTATCTCTAGCTGACAATCTTCAACAATTTGCCAAGACCGAAGAGAACTTTTTCTTCTTGGACGAGGGTTTCGGTACGCTGGACAAAGACTCTCTGCAAATGGTATTTGAAGCTCTGAAGTCGTTGCGTCTTGAAAACAGAGTTGTCGGTGTCATCTCTCATCTTGAGGAGCTGCAGCAAGAGATTGATAACTACATTAAGATTGAACTTGATCCAAACCAAGGAAGTCTTGTCGTGTTCAACTGAAAGAAAGAAGCGATGGGAACAAGGGGATCTAGAATTTGACGACGTAAGTGAATTCTTGTATTAGCTCGCTTTGCATTTGTTCTTGCGTTACGGATGCGGAAGGTGGTGAGTGAAGCGAGGGGGAAACGTTTAAATAATCATCATGAATATGAATGCTCACTGATCCAAATCTAAAATCCAAAGTCAACGCCCTCTGGGACCGCTTCTGGTCCGGCGGCATCGCTAATCCCCTGACCGCCATCGAGCAAATGTCCTACCTCATCTTTCTCAAGTGCTTAGAAGACATGGACAACGCACGAGCGGCTGCGAGCAAAAGAGAGAGGACAAATTGCATTAACGGAAAGGCAGATGAACATAATAGAATTCATCAACCGAAAGGGGGGAAATATCGAACAAAGATGTGAGAGCGATGTTCAAGATTACTGCTCCGAACGCTCACAAGGAGCTTTTGAAGCTTGTGAACATGGGTGTTATCCAGACTAAAGGCAGGGGCAGAAATCTGTCTTACGAGCTGAAAATAGCGTTATGATTAACGTTATGATTAACGTTATGATTATCTCGTTGTCTTACAATGGATTACGGGCATGGTTGTCGTTAAGGTTGTCAAATCGGTTGTCGATTAAGTATTTATCATTCTACGATCTTAGGGCATAACACTTGAAATCAGACCCTCCCACCCTCAGCAAACCAATTCCCTCTCCTTTTAGGAGAGGGGTAGCCTGCCCGCCGTCCGCCACGGCGGACTTTGGGCAGGCGGGGGTGAGGTCTCTATGAAGAAATGCGAGTCAACCCACAACTCAAATCTATAGTCACCGTCTTCGGAGATCGGTTTTTGTCGGAAGCAACGCCCCCTTTCTTTCGAAACGATGATTTGACTCTGTCGTCTGTGTATGTTACCTTTAGTAGAGAGATTTCATAAAGGAACACTATGGTTCTCCTCACAGCATTTCATCCCACAAACGCTGCAGACCTTTTGGAGATATACGGACTGCTTGTTGCAATCCTGTTAGTTGCCATGTTGTTGAATGAGCTTTATGAATGGTTGAAGAAGAAACCCTGGAGAAAACAACCCAATGAGCAAATAATTGATCTCACAAGCCTCCCACCCCATAGTACTACACTATTAACGTAAAGCTTTGGTGAGCACCTCACGCATCTCACCGTGCACCAACCCGTTGCTTGCCAGCACCTCTTTTTTATAAATGCTAAAGGGGCTACCAGCGAAGTCGGTAATTTTTCCTCCAGCTTCAGTAATCATCAACGCACCGGCAGCCATATCCCAGGGGTTGAGGGCAACCTCCCAAAATCCTTCGTAGCGTCCAGCGGCGACATACGCTAAGTCGATTGCCGCAGAACCCATTCTGCGCACTGCTTGTGCCTTTATCAGGAAATTCACAAAGTGCTCGATAGCATGATCGGGATTTTCAGCGATGTTATAGGGAAAACCCGTCACGAGCAAACTTTGATTAAGCGAATCGATCTGAGAAACCTTAATCCTTTTTCCATTCAAGAACGCACCTCTCCCCTTTTCCGCCGTAAACAGTTCCTCATAGTTTGGATCGTAAATGACGCCGAGGAGTAATTCGTCTTTCCACTCAACCGCAATCGAGACACAGAAGACCGGGAACCCATGAGTATAGTTGGTTGTCCCATCGAGCGGATCAATGATCCAGCGGTACTCTGCGCTTGTGTTTCTTTTACTACCGCTTTCTTCAGCGAGAATGTCATGACTTGGATAATGTCTTCTTATCATGTCGATAATGATCCTCTCTGACAGTCTATCAATTTCCGTGACGAGATTTTTTTCCTGCCCCTGTTTGACTTGAATCTCTCGCACTCTTCCGAGGTTTTGTTTGAGGAATGTTCCAGCTTGTTGTGCAGCCTCTATTGCAATGTTAAGCATGTTCGTTAGTAGGTAGTAGGAAGTAAGTAGAAATTAGTGGCAGAATTTTTCTGGATGATTGATCATACTGTTAAGCATTTTTCCTACTTCGGTATATTTAGCAAGCAAATATTCTCGTTTGTCTTTGTCGATATATCCATGATTGAATGAAAACTCTATCCAGACTTCTGTCTCTCCAGCTTCACCAGCAACGTCAATAAGTTTACTGACAAAAGCTTTTGGATATTTACGTTTATACCTTGCTTCAGAGATATTCGATGAAACGGACCGAGAAGATCTTCTTATTTGATCTACGAGGGAGTATTTTTCCTCTTTGGGAAAAGACTTAGTCAAATCAAAAATTTCAAGGGCGAGCTGAAATGAAAGCTGGTAAACTTTTAAGTCTCTAAAACCTCCATATTTCTGACCCTCATTCATAAGTCAACACTTCACGAGTGCACTATTTTATATGCATTCTACATACTAACTACTAATTTCTGTTGCACTAAGCTTTTTCCCGAGCAGCTTCTTGACTCGTTCCAAATTTTTCCTGCTGACGCGAAAGCGCACCTTTACGGAGTTGTCTTCGTACTGCTTTTCAAGGATATCTGCAAATTCATGAAGTCTGGCTATGGTTCGGTACTCGGATTGCTTCACGGTGATTGTTTGTTCTGACGTGTCTTGATCGAGCAGCTCAAGGAGCTTCGTTGTAAGACTTGAAATATTTATCCCTCGTGCGGCTGAAATGAATACTGATGGGGTGTATCGTCGAGATACCTCGGTAACAACGGATCGATCTTGTAGTTTATCGATTTTGTTAAAGACGAAGAGCGTTGGCTTGCCGGAGATATTCAAATCATCGAGTGTCGCATGAGCCACCGCAATCTGCTCTTCAAATTTTGCATGACTGATATCTATAACATGAAGAAGAATATCGGCTTCTACCATTTCTGCCAACGTACTCCGAAACGAAGCTATGAGGTGAGATGGTAATTTCCGAATGAATCCAACTGTATCGGAAAGAAGAATGATCCTGGACTGTGCAAGTTTGATCTTGCGGACTGTCGTATCGAGAGTTGCAAACAGACGATCTTCAATCAAAACGTCGGCTCCAGAGAATAATCTGAGAAGTGTAGATTTTCCCGCGTTGGTATAGCCGACCATTGCTGCGCGTGCCAGTTCTTTTCTTCCCTTGCGCTGAACTTCCCGCTCTTTACTGATGCTTTTCAGTTTTTCTTTCAGATGGCTGATGCGTGCACGGATCACACGGCGGTCTGTTTCGATTTGTTGTTCCCCAGGACCTTTCGTGCCGACACCGCCGTATTGTTTTGAAAGGTGAGTCCATTGCCGTGTGAGTCGAGGAAGGAGATATTGAAGCTGCGCAAGCTCGACCTGCGTCATCGCTTCTTTTGTCTTTGCTCGCGAAGCAAAAATATCGAGAATCAGAGTGCTCCGATCAAGGATTTTACATTTGATCACCTTCTCAAGATTGCGAACTTGAACTGGAGAAAGATCGTCGTCGAAAATAATCAGATCGATACCTTCCTCTTCTACGAGCTTGCCAATCTCTGTCGCTTTGCCGACACCAATAAACGTTGCAGGATCAATACGGCTACGCCTGTGTAGTATTGTATGGCGAACGTCAGCACCGGCTGTATCGGCAAGTAAGATAAGCTCTTCGAGATGTTCGTTTACCGCATCTCGCTGTCTGCGATCCGTTACGGCTCCCACTACGATTGCCGATTCCCGACGGCTTGTCTCGAAAATTTTCATCGTCCACCTACGTTGCGAATTCTGCCATGGCTTTTCTGCTGTCTCGTGCTATTGCCATCTCAAGCAAAGCTAAGAGTAACGCTACTCCTATGAAATATTTCCAAAGCTCTATGCCAAACCTCGATTCTAAAATTCTCGAATGCATGCGGTCATCAGGTTCAACGACCTGGATCGATGATGGAGAAATATTCAATCGCTTCCAAAATTGTTCAAGCGTTTCCTGCTCAACCTTTCTTGTATCCGACTCTTGCTTATCAACATTGACAGCAAGAAATGCAAGCGAAGTCTGGTCGGAGCGCACTTCGTAAAAACCGGACATAGTCAGACGTTTCAAAGCAAGTGACTGACTTGTTTTCAATCCACGTTGTGGGGAAATTTGTGCCGGTTGAATAAGTTCTTCAACATCATCCGGCGCTATGACCTTATACTGTTTCGCTATGCTTGCCCGATCTCTTTCGGGTAATTGGATAATGGGTTCGTCGCCGGCAGTGAAAGATACGTCGAATTCACCATGCGTGGCTGTATAGATCGAAGAGCGATACATGAGCGGCGCGAAGAGAGCCTTGAGAGGAAAATCAGACCACGAAAGAATCGGTGCAACAGAAAAGAAAAGGATTTTTCCATCACCCAAGGTGTGTTCCGTGAGAAATGGAGTCCCGTCACTAAGCAAGATGATAGTATGGGCTTGCTTTCCAGCTTGTCGTTTTAGCATGCGAGTGATTGTTGGCGATTCGATAGTGCGATGTTCTTCTCTTCGACCCTGTTGCTCTTTCTCAAAGACAGTAGCGAAGAGCGGATGATCAAGATCGATCTCTTGAATTGACAAACCTAAGTGTTGATTCAACGATCCAATAATATTCTCAATTGGAGGTATATGTAAGGTCGAAAGCAAGGTTGAATTATAGTATTCACGGTCGATGTCCGATCCGGGAAACAGTATAAGACCCCCACCATTTTTCACAAAACTTTCAATTCGGTTAAGGTCATTTACGGAAAACGATTTGACGTTAGCAAAGACAAGCACATCGTACTGATTTAAGTCCAGAAGAGAAAACTTTAATGGAGATGTTTGCTGGACAGTAAACAATGATTGGTTTCCTCCTTGCGTTCCTGCTTGGAGTGCGAGCTTGACAAACTGAACGTCTTCGTCAGAGCCTGTAACCAACGCGATGTTGATACGTTCGGGAATATGCAGCGTGAAATACCTTCTGTCATCTGGCTCGATAGCATCGTGTTCCACTTCAATGTACCCTTTGATGTATCCATTCCTCTTTGGTGTAACTGTAAACTGAACCGAAGCCGATCCCCAGGGTTCAAGAGAAATGTTGTTCTGTGCTACTCGAATGTCATCCAAGAAAGCGCTAACCACATAGTTCTGATGGCTGGTACTGCTAAAATTTCTTACTGATGTGAATATTGCGAAGGGTTTATCCTTTTCAATGATTTTTGTAGTGACTTCAACCGAATCTATTGCAACATTCGCTGTATTTCCCTTTGCAACATCGATAAGGAACATTTTGATTCGCTGATCAAATAACGAATATGATCTTTCATCACTCTGATACTCTTTGTCAAGAAACAATGTATTCTGCAAGTCGCTTATGATGTAGACTTCCTTATTGGCGTTCTGGGATTGTTGTAACAAGCGTGCTGAAAGTCTTAGTGCTTGTTCCAATGGTTTACGTATGGCAGAGAGTTGGGACTCGTTAACAATGGTTCGAAGTGAGTTGAAGTCGTGTGTCGCTGGCTCGATGGTAGCTTTTGGTAGATCGGATAATCTGATGAGAAATACCTCATCGCCTTCCTTCAACAAGTCGATAAGTTTTTCGGCTGATTCTTTCGCCTGCTTAAACAACTCACCCTGTTCATCGGAAGACATCATGCTGAATGAATCGTCGAGAACGATAACGACTGAGGAATGCGCATGGGTACCGATACTTCCCAAGATAGTTCCGCGCAATGCTGGTCGTGCAAAAGCAAAAATAATTGAGACGATGAGGAGCGTGCGTATGAAGAGGAGAAGAAGTTGACGAAGTTTCAGCCGACGGATTTTTGTTTGTTGAAGCTCCTTCAGGAACGTTAACGTACTAAATTCAATTGTTCGAAGTTTACGGAGATTAAGCAAATGAAGAATTACAGGGATCGCTGCTGCAATCAAACCGAATAAAACTAATGGGTTGAGAAAGGTCATTCTGCGATAAGGAACTCCTTACAACTCAAGATCATCATACCATCTCAATGACAGCAAAAAAATAGAAAAAAGCAAGGAAGGATAAAGCGCGGGACAAAATTGTGTCAGTTTTCTAAAGAGTGGATTCGTCACCGCTTACTTAATCATCGCCTGCATAATGATGGCACCAATAAAGAACCCAACCCAGAAAATAAACCCAACGATAACCCAGATACTCTTAAGTGATACCTTTCGCGTACGGAACTTCTGCCAAGAATGTCGTACAATTGATTCGATATCAAAGTGGTTATGATCCAAACTTAACATCATTGTACCCCTTAGAGATAAAATATAAGCGAGTTCGCCTTGTGGAATAAAGAAGATTAAGGTCTTAGGGTGATTGCAATTTCTGTGAGTGTAGTCACTCTCACCCTATATATAAAATACAAATTATTTTTTAAGAAGTAAACTACAAAATTACCTCAAATGAATTTCCGTAGTAAATGAGGCAAAAGTTTTATATATTAAAAGAGGTAATTCGGGATGTGGCGCAGTCCGGCTAGCGCGCCTGCCTTGG
>JACQVI010000163.1 GCA_016209795.1 Ignavibacteriota bacterium | reverse complement strand
TTTTTTTGAATGAAAATAAGCATAGAGATTGAAAAATTTTTTGTTAAGACAAATTTTAGTATATTCAGCAGTTCAAAAACTCCATCTTTTTAAATAATCCATGTCGCAAAAGGTTCTGAATATCCTTTTTATTGGTGATATCGTTGGTAAACCTGGACTCGATCTTACCGAAACGTTGATCAAGAGTTATTTTCAGAAGTATAATGTTGATTTTTGTATCGTCAACGGTGAGAATCTTGTCGAGGGGAAAGGCATTGACGAGCCAACGGCAAACAAAGTATTTGGCTTGGGGGTGCATGTCATCACGAGTGGGAATCACCTGTGGGACAACTGGCATTCACGAAAACTTCTTGAAAAGAACAAAAACGTCCTCCGCCCACTGAATTATCCTTCTGAAAATGCTGGTAACGGGTTTGTGGTGTATGACTTAGGTGAAAAGGGTAAAGTGGGGGTTCTTAATTTGCAGGGAAGGATCTACATGCAACCAATTGATTGTCCATTTAAGAAAGCAGATTGGGCAGTTGGAAGAATTCATGAGCAAACCAAAGTCGTCTTCATTGACATGCATGCTGAAGCCACAGCAGAAAAGATGGCGCTTGCATGGCATTTGGATGGTCGGGTGACGGCAATTGTTGGCACACATACACACATCCCAACAGCTGATGCGAGAATAATGCCCAAAGGAACTGCCTACATCACCGATGTTGGAATGACAGGACCTTATGACTCTGTGATTGGCTTGAAGAAGGAGATTGCTATTCGTCGCTTCATCCATCAAACTCCCTACAAGTATGAGATGGCATCCCTTGATGTACGGCTATGCGGTGTCTATCTACAAGCCGATGTTGAAACAGGGAAGGCGTTGAAGTTTGAGAGTTTTGTGTATCCAACGTTTTAAGATGGATCCAGTGACGTGGACGAAAACCTCATCCCCACCCGTCCCCCCTTCTCCATCCGCCAGTGGCGGAGAGAAGGGGAGGTATAGAAGGGGTTGAGGTGGAAGCAAGACACAAAACTCCAAACTGTAAGCTCAAACCAGCAAGCACCCATGCCTGCAACGATCATCGACGGTAAAAAAATAGCGGGAGACATCAAGCGAGAAGTCAAGCAGGAAACTGATCGTCTCAAAGCTGAGCGAGGCATAACTCCTGGCCTGGCATTCATTCTCGTCGGTGATAATCCCGCTTCGCAAGCTTATGTAAAGATGAAAGGAAAAGGCTGTGACGAGATGGGATTTTATTCTGTGACGGAAAAGCTTCCTGCCGAGACTTCGGAACAACATCTGCTCAACCTTATCGATAAGTTTAATCGAGATCCAAAAATCCACGGGATTCTTGTCCAACTTCCCTTGTCGAAGCATATCAACGAAGAACACATTCTCAATGCAATCGACTATCGAAAGGATGTGGATGGATTTCATCCCATCAATGTTGGTCGGCTCGTTACTGGACAGGATTGCTTGAAGCCTTGCACGCCTGTCGGTGTACAGGAGCTTTTGCTTCGGAGTGGCAATGATCCGGCAGGAAAGCATGTTGTTATTGTCGGCCGCAGCGATATTGTTGGCAAACCTCTCTTGAATATCCTTCTCCAAAAACAAAAAGGTGCTAATGCTGTTGTTACGATTGCACATACAGCTGCTAAAGATATCACACTGTTTACTCGGCAAGCAGACATTCTCATCGCAGCAATAGGAAAAGCCGAATGTATAACGGGTGACATGATCAAGCCTGGTGCTGTTGTGATTGATGTTGGAATTAATCGAGTCGATGATCCATCTGCTAAAAATGGTTACCGACTTGTGGGCGATGTTCATTTCCCATCGGCATCTCAGGTAGCAAGCGCTATTACGCCTGTGCCGGGAGGTGTTGGACCGATGACGATTGCGATCCTTTTACGCAATACACTTCGTGCGGCTCAAGGCAATGTGTATCATTCATAACCCTTCACAAGTTGTGTCTCGTTCGCTGCAACTCTTCTGTGATTGTACCGACTGACGCCTTGCTTCTCTCTCCATTTTTTGATACTTTGTTGTCAATTTAATAGTCATTGTGATTTTCTTTAAGAAGTGAGGTGGTCGAGCATAAGCGATACGTTGTTGGGGTTGACGGTGGGGGTACCAAGACCCATGTTATTTTAGTAGATTTGGATGGAACTATTATTGCCGAATCAATCGATGGTCCAACCAATCTGCAACTTGTGGGAATCCAGGCTGCGGCACGTACATTGTTTGAGCTGATTTCAGGGTGTTGTAAGAAGGCAGAATGTTCGTCGGATGCACTTGAAAGCATCGTGCTTGGACTTGCCGGTTCAGGGCGAATGCTCGATAGAACAGAGTTAATCAATACACTTTCTGCGCTGAGTGTTAAGAAAAAGTTCCCACTTGCCCATATCGTTGCTGAGACTGATGCGCGCATCGCCCTTGAAGCCGCTCACCCTGGGAGAGCAGGGATTGTTCTTATCGCAGGAACAGGTTCGATTGCGCTGTACCGAACTGAGGATGGGAAATTCCTTCGTGCAGGAGGGTGGGGAAATACCCTTGGAGATGAGGGAAGCGGATTTGCGATAGCACGAGATGCTCTCAATGCTGCACTCAAACAGCATGATGGTCGTGGTGATAAGACGGTGCTCACAAAGAAAGCACTCGAGCATTTCAATATCACGAATGTGGAAGATCTGATCACGAAAGTCTATCAAGACCGTGCTGATATTGCTGCCTTCGTTCCGAACGTGCTTGAAGCAGTAGCTGCGCGTGACCATGTTGCTCATGCTATCCTTGTGAAAAATGCCAATGAGTTGGCTGAGTTGGTGCGCGTTCTGACGATGAAAGCTCGACCTAAATCGAAGTTGCCTTTGTGTCTCATGGGTGGGCTGCTTGAATCGGAGAACGAATATTCAAAAATGGTTAAAGAAAAAATTGTACGTTCATTACCACATGTTGTTGTTCAGAAACCAAAGTTTCCTGCCGCATACGGCGCTGCGATTCTTGGATTGAATGTGTTCCGATAAGATAAAAGTTTTTCTCTGCCTTCTTGCCATAGGTAGTATTCTCATCTTTTTCAACGGCTGTGCTCCTACAAAGGAGGTTATGACTGCTGAGGAATCTCCTGTACCTGTTGATTCAACTGACGTTCAGGAAATTATGCAGACCCCTACCGATTGGATTGAGGATCGATTGAATGAGATGACATTGGAAGAAAAAATCGGACAGCTGATGATGTCACGAGCAAACGGCTATTATGTTAGTAGCGAAAGCGATCAGTTTCAGCGACTTGTTCATCTGGTGAGCGAGCGTAAAGTGGGAGGGTTGGTATTCTTCCAGGGTGATGTTCATACAACAGCGGTTATGATCAATCAATTGCAGCAGTTGGCAAAAGTCCCATTGCTCATCGCCGCCGATTTCGAATGGGGATCAGCGATGCGTATTCGTCGCGCCACACGCTTTCCCGAAGCGATGGCACTTGGAGCGACTCGAGATACACTCCTGGCGTTTTTGATGGCAAAAGCGATTGCTAAAGAATCCCGCGCCATTGGTATTCATCAGATCTTCGCGCCGGTTGCCGATGTGAATGTGAATCCTGATAATCCGGTGATCAATACCCGATCGTTTGGAGAACATCCCAAACTCGTTGCCGATATGGCATCTGCTCTTACGCACGGATTGCAAGCGGGCGGAGTTATTGCAACGGCAAAACATTTTCCCGGGCACGGTGATACCCGGATCGATTCACACATCGGATTGCCAACGTTAAACGTCACACAAGAGAGATTGGATAGTGTTGAGCTTTTTCCTTTTCGACGATTGGTGAGAGATGGAGTTCTTTCTATCATGGTGGCACACCTCGATATTCCACAGGTTTCAGGAAAGAAGGGATTGCCAGCAACTCTGACGCCAGAGATTCAGTACGAATTGCTGCAGAAAAGGCTGGGATTCGATGGGTTGACGGTTACCGACGCTTTGGATATGGGTACCGTTGTTAACCAATTTGGATCAGATTCTATTGCCATCAAAGCCATTGACGCAGGTGCCGACGTGTTGCTCATCTTGCCCGATGAGGATGCTGCTGCTCATGCATTGATGACAGCCGTACAGAGAGGACGAATTTCAGAAGCGCGCATCAACCACTCGGTGCGGAAAATTTTGACACTGAAGCAGTGGGTCGGTCTTGATGAAAAAAAGATAGTTGATGTTGAGAATATCTCCAATGTCGTTGCAACTCCCTCTCATCTTCAACTTGCGAAGGATATAGCACGCTCTTCTATAACGCTCTTGAAGAATGACAATGTTGTTCCTTTAGAACGATTCGGCAGAAAAAAAATTCTTAATGTCATTGTTAGCGATGTAGAGGATTATAGAACGGAAATCCATCGTCCTACGACATCCTACTCAAATGAGCGTGTTGGTGATTATTTTACGGCACAGTTGAGACGACGAACGAACGCTATCGTTACAGTTCAACTTAATCCGTCCTCAAATTTGATGGTGATTGATTCAATCGTTAAGCTTGCGGATAATTCTGACATCATCCTTCTTCCAATTTTTTCAAAGACGCGTTCAGGATCCGGAAAAATAGGGTTGGCTCAGCCTTTGATCGATGCTGTTAACCGTCTCATAAAACGGAACAAGCCGTCGATCATTGCTGCAATGGGGAGTCCGTATGTGGTGCGATCGTTTGCGGATGCACAAGCGTATCTCTGTTCTTACTCCGATGCAGAAGCGGTGACGGAGGCAACCGTAGAAGCTCTTTTTGGTGAAATTCCTCTCAAAGGTCGGCTCCCTGTAACTATCCCAGCAATGTTTCCATACGGAAGTGGTATTGTTTCTCCCCAGTTTGTTCTTCGGCGCGATCTGCCAGAAAGCGTTGGCTTCGATGGTGACCGCCTCGCTGCAGTCGATTCCATTATCAAAAGTGCAATCAAAGACTCTGCGTTCCCAGGTGCACAGTTAGTTATCGTGAAAGACGGGGCTATTGTGACTGAACGGGCGTATGGAATGCTCGAATATGGTTCAACCAGTTCTTTATCGACAAAAAATTCCATTTACGATGTAGCTTCTTTGACGAAAGTAGTGGCGACCACATCTGCAGTGATGAAACTTTATGATGAGGGCAAATTGGGTCTTGATGATCTTGTGGTAAAATATATTCCTGAGTTTGGTAACCGAGGGAAAAGCAATATAACACTTCGAAATTTGTTGCTCCACAATGCAGGATTGCCTGCGTTTAAACGTTTATATCTCACGTGTACATCGTCACAGGAAGCGTTAGATTCAGTGTACAATACGGAGTTGACATATCAGTCTGGCGATTCGACGGTATACAGTGATTTTGGATTTATCGTGCTTGGTAACATTGTTCAGCGTATTACCGGAACATCGCTTGATACTTATATCGACTCAGTATTTTTTAAACCACTCGGGATGATGCAAACAATGTTTAATCCGCCTGAATCACTGTGGGCACAAATAGCACCAACTGAGTTGGATACATTGCTTCGTAAAAGTATGGTTCGAGGCGTAGTTCATGATGAAAATGCGTGGATGCTTGGTGGTATTTCCGGGCATGCCGGATTATTCTCAACAGCGTCAGATCTTGCAATCTTCATGCAGATGCTGATGAGCGGCGGGCGTTACGGTGGTAAACAATATCTTAAACCTGAAACAATAACACTCTTCACAACAAAACAAAGCAAAAAAAGTACCCGTGCTTTAGGATGGGATATCAAAACGGTGAACGGATACAGTTCGGCCGGTTCATTGTTTAGTGAAACATCTTTTGGACACACAGGTTTTACTGGCACTTCGATCTGGACTGACCCTGAAAAGAAAATTTTTGTTATATTATTGACGAACCGTGTTCACCCAACACGGAATAATCCAAAAATTATGCAAATTCGACCTGCCGTACATGATGAGGTGATGAGAGCATTGGATTAACTACGAATTTTTCAACGTTTACAATATTGAGGTTAGCAGAAGAGAGATAGGAATAAACGACCCAAACGGAAAAGACAGTACATTGGAATGGAACTATTGAAACAGATAACCTTTGCGTATAACTAAAGGGTTCAAAAAATTTTTAACACAAAACATGAAACGTGAAACCTAAAACATGAAACAAAAACCTATGAACATCCCCAAGTTCAAAAACGAGCCATACACCGATTGGTCGAAAGCTGCCAATCGGAGAAAGCAAGAGCAAGCAATTGCAAAAGTAGAAAGCGATCTTAGCAAAGAGTATCCAAACATTATCGGTGGTGAAAGGATAATCAGTCCAGGAAAGTTCAACTCGCTCAGCCCTTCAAATCCAGATCAAGTCGTGGGTGTTTTCCAGCAGGGGACTGCGGAGGATGCCATCCGTGGACTTGAAGCTGCGTGGAAAGCATTGGAATCGTGGAGCAGAGTCTCTCCCGAGAAGCGAGCAAGCGTGCTGTTCAAAGCAGCAAAGGTTATGCGGAAACGACGATTCGAACTCAACGCTGTTGAGATGTTTGAAGTTGGCAAAACCTGGCCCGAGGCGGACGCAGATGTCGCCGAAGCGATTGACTTCTGCGAATTCTACGGACGTGAAATGCTGCGCTATGCAAAAGCAAAGCCTGCAACTCAGATGCCCGGTGAAAAAGACGAGCTTGTGTACATCCCGCTTGGTGTCGGCGTAATCATTCCGCCATGGAATTTCCCGCTTGCCATTCTCACTGGAATGACAGTAGCGGCAGTTGTCACAGGCAATGCCGTTGTTCTCAAGCCATCGAGCGATTCTCCACTCATTGGCTACAAGTTTATGGAGGTGATGGAGCAAGCCGGGTTGCCGCCCGGTGTCGTTAATTTTGTTGCAGGTCCGGGGGGTGCTGTTGGCGATACATTGGTCAGACATCCGAAGACTCGATTCATTGCGTTTACCGGCTCGAAGGAGGTCGGAATTCATATCTACCAGGAGGCAGCAAAAGTTAACCCCGGTCAGCTTTGGCTTAAGCGTGTCATCGCTGAGATGGGTGGGAAGGATGCAATCATCGTTGATCACGAAACCAATGTGGATGAAGCTGTTGCTGGAGTTGCCGTATCGGCGTTTGGTTTTCAGGGACAGAAGTGTTCTGCATGCTCTCGTGTCGTCGTTGATGAGAAAATTTATGACAAGTTCATTGACCTATTAAAGAAAAGGGTCGAGACCATCACAGTCGGTCCTTCGCATGTGATGAGTAATTACATGGGTCCCGTTATCAACAGGAGATCGATGGAAAGTATACAGCGATACATTGAAAAAGGAATCAGTGAAGGCGGTCGATTGGTTACTGGCGGAGATTCTCTCAATGGTAACGGCTATTTCCTGAAGCCGACTGTGATAGCAGACGTTGATCCGAAAGCCACAATTGCACAGGAAGAGATTTTTGGACCTGTTCTTGCCGTTATCAAAGCAAAGGATTTCGATCATGCTCTGGAGATCGCGAACGATACGGAGTTTGGTTTGACGGGAGCTGTCTACACCAAGAACAAGAAAAAGCTCGAGAAAGCAAAAGGGGAATTCTTCTGTGGCAACTTGTATCTCAACCGCAAATGCACAGGAGCGATGGTCGGTGCGCATCCGTTCGGCGGGTTCAACATGAGCGGAACGGATTCGAAAGCAGGAGGACAGGATTATTTGCTGCTGTTCTTGCAGGCGAAGTCGATTGCAACGAAAATCAGATGATCCCAATGAAAAGTCTAAAACATATTAAAACAATTCTTCAACAGCACAAGGCTGAGTTGGAAGAAAAATTCAAAGTCGAGTCCATTGCCGTCTTTGGCTCGTATGTGAGAGGCGAACAGACAGAAGGCAGCGATGTAGATATTCTTGTGAAGTTTCATGAACCTGTTGGATTTAAGTTCATTCATCTTGCTGATTACTTGGAGGGGTTATTGGGAATCAAAGTGGATCTGCTGACGGAAGACAGCATCAAACCCAATCGATGGAAGTATATCAAAGAAGACCTGATGTATGTCTAAACGAGATTGGAAAGTTTATGCGGAAGATATTCTTGAGGCTCTCGAGCGTGTTGCAGCGTATGTGGAAGGAATGAGGTATGAAGATTTTCAACGTGACAGGAAAACAATCGACGCTGTCGTTCGGAATTTTGAGATTGTAGGAGAGGCATCAAAGTACATGCCCGAAGAAATCAAGAAAAAGTATTCCAGTGTGGATTGGGTTGGCATCGTGGGATTGAGAAATAGAATTGCCCATGAGTACTTCGCGATCAGCACGGCAATCGTTTGGCAAATTCTTAGCGAGGAACTTCCTCAATTGAGATCGGAAATGAAAAGAATTCTGGAGAGCGAGAGAGGGTAGTCTCGCAGAGTCTATCAAATGGTTTGTACTCTCGAACCAGAAAGCCGAAACCAATCAATTAGATTACAGAGCCTTTATGAAAATCCATGAGTATCAAGCAAAAAAAATCTTAAAACAATTTGGTGTTGCTGTTCCTAATGGCGGAGTTGCCTTCTCGGATGATGAAGCAGTAAAGACTGCTGAGGGTATCGGTGGAAGCACCTGGGTTGTCAAAGCTCAGATTCATGCAGGCGGGCGCGGAAAAGGCGGCGGTGTGAAAATTGCCAAAAACTTCGATGAAGTTCGTCAAATCGCTTCACAGATGCTTGGAATGAAACTCGTCACTCATCAAACAGGACCTGATGGTAAAATTGTGAAACGAGTACTCATTGAGCAAGGCATCTCCATCGCTCGAGAGCTTTACATCGGCATTACGCTCGATCGGTCTCGCTCTCAGAATGTCGTCATGGCATCAACGGAAGGCGGTGTAGAGATCGAAAAGGTTGCTGCTGCGACGCCAGAAAAGATTCTGAAAGAGTATGTGAACCCGATGATTGGCTTCCGTGAATTTCAGGCTCGTAAGTTGGCTTTTGGCCTTTGTATGAGTGGTGATGCGTTCAAGAATGGTGTCAAATTCCTCATGGCTTTGTACAAAACGTACGAGGAGACAGATGCATCACTTGCGGAAATCAATCCTTTGGTTGTAACAGCTGACGGACAAGTCCTTGCGCTTGATGCAAAGATGAACTTCGATGACAACGCACTTTTTCGCCATCCCGACATCTTGGCTATGCGTGACCTTGACGAAGAAGAGCCACTGGAGATTGAAGCATCAAAGTATAATTTGAGTTACATCAAACTCGATGGCAATGTTGGATGCATGGTGAACGGTGCGGGACTTGCTATGGCAACAATGGACATTATCAAACTCGCTGGCGGCGAGCCAGCAAACTTTTTGGATGTTGGTGGCGGTGCGAGTGTGGAAACAGTTTCTAATGGTTTCAAAATCATCCTTTCCGATTCGAAAGTTAAAGCGATTCTCATCAATATCTTTGGCGGTATTGTTCGCTGCGACCGGGTTGCGAACGGCGTTGTCGAGGCAGTGAAGAAAGTACGGGTGACCGTACCGGTCGTTGTTCGTCTCGAGGGAACCAATGCAAAAGAAGCGCGAGAGATATTAGCGAACTCAGGATTGAATTTTTCTGTTGTAACAAGTTTGCAGGATGCTACAGAGAAAGTGACACAAGCAATTAAAAATTAAAAATGAAAAGAACAAAAATCGGAACGGTAAGAAGCGTCGCTGGAATCAAAGACCCCTACATCAAGCGTATTCTATCATATATCGTCGGCAAGGATGCGTTCAACATTTATCGCCAAACGCCCTCACAATTAAAACATTTGCTCAAGGGATTGAGTGAGCGTCAACTTCGCACGCCGCCAGCAAAAGGCAGATGGTCAATTGCGCAGATCGTTTCGCATTTGTACGACACCGAAGTGGTTCTTGGCTTCCGTTATCGCATGGCAATCGCACAACCGGGTGCCCCGTTGCAGGCATTCGATGAAAACAAATGGGCGTCAAGCTTACGGTATAATTCTGCAGATTGTGAGAAGAAATTAGAGCTCCTCATCAAGATGCGACGTGACCATATCACGCTCTTGAGTTCTCTCTCGAAGAAAGAATGGAAACATTACGGCATGCACGAAGAGCGTGGTAAAGAAACCGTAGAGCGGATGGTGCAGTTGGAAGCAGGACACGATATCAATCATCTTCGACAGATTGAAATTATTCGACGATTGTTCCTGAAACAGGCAAAGTGAAATTGAACGACCCATATGAACCGGTAATTGGGCTTGAAGTTCATGCGCAACTGCTGACAGAATCAAAAGCGTTCTGCAGTTGTACTACCAAGTTTGGGAATGAACCCAACACAAATGTGTGCCCAGTCTGTCTCGGCATGCCCGGCGTGTTGCCCGTCCTGAACAAGAACGTTGTGGAGTTCGTGATTCGCGTGGGACTTGCAATGAAGTGCAACATTGCTCAGCGGTCCATTTTTGCTCGGAAAAATTATTTCTATCCCGACCTTCCGAAAGGTTATCAGATTTCTCAATACGAAGAGCCGATCTGCTCAGGTGGATATGTGGAGATTGATCTTGATGATCACACAAGAAAGAAAATAGGTCTTACACGGATACACATGGAGGAGGATGCAGGTAAATCCATCCACGATCTTGATGTCGACACGTTGGTTGATATCAATCGTTGTGGCGTCCCATTGATTGAAATTGTGAGTGAACCAGATATCAGCTCACCAAGAGAGGCATACTTGTACCTCTACAAGATTCGGCAGATAGTAACGTATCTTGGCATTTGTGATGGTAATATGGAAGAAGGAAGCTTACGCTGCGATGCGAACGTTTCCGTTCGAAGAAAAGGGGAGAAAAAATTTGGGACAAAGACTGAGGTGAAGAATATGAACTCATTTCGATACGTAGAGCGTGCGTTAGAGTTTGAAATCAATCGGCAAATCCAATTGCTTGAGGAAGCCGAGGAAGTGGTGCAAGAGACGTTACTGTGGGATGCAAATCAAAACATTGCTTATCCAATGCGCAGTAAAGAGGAAGCACATGACTATCGCTACTTCCCAGAACCTGATCTTGTACCAGTGGTGGTTGATGAGCCTTGGATCGATAGAGTCCGTGCAACACTTCCAGAGCATCCTACAACTCGCTATGATCGGTTTATCGCTGAATACGCATTGCCACAATACGATGCGGATATCCTTACGACTGAAAAAAGCTACGCGGATTACTTTGAGTTGGTGCTAAAAGAACTACATACAAAGAACAAAGAACAGATTAAACTAGTGAGTAACTGGGTTATGACTGACGTGTTGCGGGTTGTTAGCGAGCAAAAGATAGATATTAAACATTTTCCAATCTCTCCTACTCGTCTTGCAACAATGATTAGCTTAATTAACGATGGCACTATCAGCGGCAAGATCGCCAAGGAGGTCTTCGAGGAGATGTTGAAATCAAGTGATGATCCAAGGGTAATTATTGAGAAGAAGGGTCTTATGCAGCTCTCTGATCAACGTGTGATTGAAAAGGTAGTTACAGAGGTGCTCGACAGAAACACAGCACAAGTTGAAAAATATCTTGCTGGCAATGAGAAGGTTTTTGGATATTTTGTCGGTGAGGTGATGAAAGCAACGAAGGGGAAAGCGAACCCTCGAATAGTCAATGATATTCTCAAAAAGAAATTTGCACATATCCAAGTATCAAAAGGTTAATTTTACTAACTTAAACCCAAAATCCCCAATCTCAAATCGAGCCTAAGTCATGCGTAGACTTCTCATTGCAGGAAATTGGAAAATGAACAAGGATATCCATGAGACTGCAACCCTCATCAACGAGCTAAAAGAGCGTCTGAAGGATTTCAAGAATCAAGTGGATATTACACTCTGTCCCCCGTTTCCATCTCTCGTAGTAGCGAAATCCCTGATCAAAGATTCGGCTCTGAAGTTAGGTGCGCAGAACATGTCACAACATGACGATGGAGCCTACACTGGTGAGGTCTCAGCAACAATGCTTTCCAGCATCGGGTGCGAATATGTTATCCTTGGTCACTCAGAGCGCAGGCAGCATTTCAAAGAAACCGATGAGATTGTTAATGCTAAAGTGAAGAAGGCGTTAAAGTCGGGGCTGACACCGATTGTTTGTATCGGAGAAACGCTGGAGGAGCGTGAGGCTGGCATTACTGACCGTATCATAACTACTCAAATCAAGGATGTTTTACACGAGCTTTCTTCGTCGGACGTTGAAAAGATTATCATAGCCTACGAGCCAGTGTGGGCTATTGGCACTGGTAGGAACGCTACACCAGACCAAGCAAATCAAGTGCATAGACTTATTCGTAAATTGGTCGGACAGCACTATTCTTGGCGAGTGGCGGAAAAATTAATCATTCAATATGGGGGAAGTGTTAATCCTCAAAACGCTTACGCTTTGCTCTCGCAGCCTGAGATTGATGGCGCTCTTGTTGGAGGTGCAAGTTTATCGTCGGATTCCTTCACGAGAATTATTCAGGCTGCGGTGGAGGCGAAGTAGTCCCAACTTCGCTTAATCCACACCATAGAATACGTAAAAGGTTAAATTCCTCACATTCCTCATTGCTTTCAGCCTCTTTTTTTATTATATTTATTAAGAAAAAATGCAAATTCATGAGTCATAGACTCATAGACATCAGGACGAAAAAATATATAGCTAAATTGCGCTCTGTTATTGACATTGCGCTTTTTTTGTCTCTGCTTCCCTCCATTGGAGTATCACAAAATCCCCCAAAAGCTTTGACATTCTTTGAAAATGGACAACCCACACGTACAGGAGTAGATGTTGGGATGTTTGCTGATAGCCCAACTCGTATGAAACTCGATCTCGCAGGGAAGTGGTCTTATAGCATTGATGGAAACGAATGGAATTCCATCTCTATTCCCAGCGCGTATGATTTCACGGGAAGGGTAACCTTCCAGCGTACCTTTCAGGTAAAGCCTGAGATGCTTGACCGCTATGTGTTTACTTTAGTTGCCTATGGGATCAACTATCAGTGTGAAATTTGGATTAACGGCAATTTCATTGGCAGGCATGTTGGTGGATACTCGTCATTTGTCCTGCCGATCCAACAGGGTACTCTCCAAGTTGGATCTGAGAATGTAATCAAAGTTGTGGTCGATAACGAATTAACGCCAAAGACAACCCTGCCGCTGCGTCAGCAGGTAGGAGGTTGGCGGACGTATGGTGGGATCTTTCGTGATATTTATCTTTTAGCGACTCCACACTTATTCATCAATTCTGTTGATGTAAAATCAAATCTTTTCAATAATGCCAAGTCTGCAAAAATTTCTGTTCATGGCGAGATTATGGAGTATAGTTCTCGGGCACAGACAGAATCTGGCAGCCAACATGGATTCCAAGTGGTTGTATATAATAAACTGAGCGGTGAATTAGTTGGACGTAGTCGGGTCACATCCTTCATTCCACAACTGCGAAAATCAGTACGAGTCAACGCAGAGGTTGTTGTTAATACACCAAAACTCTGGTCGCCAGAAACACCCGACTTGTATATTGTTAGCTGTCAGATTGTTCGATTAGTTGACAAAGAGACTGTGCTTCTCGATGAGTATGTGCTTGATCATGGTGTTAGCAATATCCATTGGCAGAATGCTACTCTATACGTTAACAATAATCCAATACTTCTTAAAGGCGTCTTGTGGCATGAGGATCATCCGAGGTTTGCATCTGCAATGACGTACGAAGCACTTGAGCGAGATCTCGCACTGATTAAGACACTTGGCGCAAATCTTATTCGCTTTCCTTATCCACCACACCCGTACATGCTGAATTTGTGTGATCGATACGGGTTGCTTGTCATGGAAGAAATTCCGCTTGTTCAAGTTCCTGCAGAAATTCTTACAACAGATCATTATCGAGATCTTGCAACAACCTATCTGAAAGAAATGGTTGAACGTGATAAACACCATGTCTCAATTCTAGCATGGGGGATTGGAAACGAGTTCGAAACAAATTCATCTCATGCATGTGAATACGTCAATAGCATGAGAAATATTATCAAGTCTATTGATCCGCGATCTGTCTATTATGCCACAAGGTCTGCAGCCGATCCATGCTTCGAGTATGTTGATATGATCGCGGTGAATAATTATCAGGGAGAGGTGAAAGAGTTTCGAGATGGATTGAAGCAGTGGAAAAAACAGTTTCCAGAAAAGTCCATCGTTATTACCCGCTATGGTAAAGAAGTTGAGCCTGGCAATCATAATGGCTATAGTGATCCACTCTCCCTTGAATCACAAGCACGCTATATGATGCAATCTTTTGATGTAATAAAAGAAACAAAAGTAACGGGTGGGGTGATATGTTCATTTAATGACTGGCGAACAGATCGTCCTGCTTTGACCACACATGCTAAGGATCCTTATCTTCAAGCAATGGGACTGGTGACATACGAACGCGAGAAGCGTATTGCATTTGATGTTGTTCGAATGGTGTTTAATGGAGAAAAGGTGCAGGCATTTCCTGTTGGTAATTATTCTTCCGGTGCACCAATTATCTATGTACTTTCTGGGCTGGTTATTCTTATTTCCTTCGCGTTTCTCTACAATGGCAATCGGCGCTTTCGTGACTGTGTGAATCGCTCGCTCTTCCGCACGTACAATTTTTTTGCTGATGTTCGCGATCAGCGGATACTCACATATTCTCATTCTTTTTTTCTTGCAGTAGTTGTATCTGTTACATGGGCAACTATTCTTTCGAGTATTTTTACCCACTATCGCGATAATCTGCTTCTTGATAACATGCTCAGCCAGTTGATGTCCGACGGCTTAAAGGAATCCTATATCTACCTTGTGTGGAATCCAGTGGATTTTATTCTTGTTATTTCGGCGCTGATTTTTGTCTTCTTGTTGGTACTTAGCATTGTTGTTCGATTATTTGCTCTTATGCTCAAAACACGAGCATACTTTTATCATGCGTTCTCGATAACAATGTGGTCTATGCTCCCGTGTATCGTGATGATTCCGGTGGCGATGATTTTGTATCGACTTATGGAAGTGGAATTCTACATCCTTCCCATATTTGTATTCATAGCAGTCATAAGCCTGTGGGCGTTGTTTCGTTTGATGAAAGGCATTTCGATTATTTATGATGTTTTTCCGTTGAAAGTCTATATGGTCGGGCTGATTGTGATTACTGTATGCAGCATGGCGATTTATGGGTACCTTGATATGACACGATCGACAACCACATACGTGAAGTATATGGTACGAACGGTGAGAAGTTCATTCTGAGATGTCACGATGTATCTTTCTGAGATAGAAATCATAGGTTTTAAGTCGTTTGCGCAGCGTGTCAATGTAAAGTTTGATGCTGGCGTCACAGCAATCGTCGGTCCTAATGGTTGCGGTAAGACGAACATTGTTGATGCTATTCGTTGGGCACTTGGCGAACAGCGTTATAGCACACTTCGCAGTGATAGGATGGAAGATGTTATTTTCAATGGCACGAAAAACCGTAAGCCACTTGGTTTAGCTGAGGTTTCGCTTATCATCGAAAACACAAAAAACATTCTTCCAACGGAGTACTCTGAGGTGACAATCACACGGCGTGTGTTTCGCTCGGGTGATAGTGAATACCTCATCAATAAAGTCCCATGTCGTCTCAAGGACATCCTTGATCTTTTCATGGATACTGGGATGGGACCGGATGCCTATTCCGTCATCGAGCTGAAGATGGTAGAGACAATTTTGAGCGATAAGGCAGAGGAGCGAAGGAGGCTATTTGAAGAGGCTGCAGGTGTTACGAAGTACAAATTCCGTCGTAAAGCTGCTTATCGGAAGCTTGAGAATGTCCAGCAGGATTTGGCTCGTGTGAATGACATTGTCAAGGAAGTCCAAAAAACGGTCAACTCACTCGAACGTCAGGCAAAGAAAGCAGAACAGTATAACGAGATTTCTACCAGATTGAAATCGCTCGAAATCGATCTCTTGGAGCGGGAGTATGCATATCATCATAATAAACTCAAGCCGCTCGAAGGAAAATTTCACCTCGCTCAAACTGAGAAATTGAAAATCGACGAAACACTGCGAGTTGAAGAAACACAGATCGATCAGCTGAGGGTGGGTTTAAATGACATTGAGCAACAACTCAAGCGGGCACAGCAAGATGTAACAACTCAGTTTGAAGCCATCCATCGTGTTGAAGAAAAGATCCTTGTTGCAAAAGAACGGTTGAACTCTCTCACGCTCAATATTGAACGGTATGAAAAAGAGAAAACCGATCTTAACTACCAGCAGGACACGATACAGAAGGAAGCATCTTCACTCCTGACACGGAACCAAAACCTTCACCAAGAACTTCTTTCTTCAGAACTTGGATTCAGACAAGCCAAAGAGGAATTGAGAACTCTTAGTAAACACATTGAAGGAAAGCGATCCGAGATTCAAGAGCATAAAGATACTATTCTTAGTCTTACTCACGAATTAGTTCAAAAGCGCGGCATCCAGGAACAGATCAAAGCTCGCATCGAGAACTGCAAAGGTCGCGTTGATCGTTCCCTGGAAGAAAATGTACTTTATCAGGAAGACATCAAACACAATGATGAAACTATCGCAAAGCTAACTGCTGAGGATAAAGAACTCAGAGGTAAATTTGCAGAAGCTGAGGTAAAACTCTATGAACAGGAGAAGATTAAGAAACAATTGAAGGAAGACATTGAGCTGATGCAAAAAAAATCCCTTGAATATCAGCATGACATTGAGCGGAGGACATCCAGAATTGATTTTCTCCGTCGGATGATAGAAACGAATGAGGGATTTTCAGAGGGAGCTAAGTATCTTCTCATGCATGAAAGTTGGAAAAAGAAAAAACTCACAACTGTCGCTGATATTGTTCAAACGTCAGACAGGTATCGAGCTGCAATTGACGTTGCGCTCGGTGATGCAGCCGACTCAATCATTGTTGAACGGGTTGAAGATGGATATGCAGCATTGGAAGAATTGAAACAGGAAAATAAAGGAAGAGCAACCTTCATCTGTCTGCAGTGGATTCCTAACATTCGACGGAAGAAGAAGATTGGGATTCCATTGGTGTGGGCAACCGATGTTATTCAAGTTGACAAACGGTATCGTGCACTGATCAATTTCTTGCTTGATGATGTCGTCATTGTTGATACTATTGGTGTAGCGACTGATGTGTTTTCGAAAATGACCGGGGTTCGCTGCATCACTCTCGATGGTCAAATCATCACGAGTACTGGTGTTCTCTGCGGCGGAAGTGCGCGACTTGATCAAGTCGGAATGATAGGCAAACGAGCGCAAATTACCGAGTTGGAACATGATCTCACAATTCTCCAGGATCAACTTAAGGAAACCTCAACTCAAATTGCAAGGAAAACTCAAAGCTTAGACACATTCAACTTGAAGCCGTATCTTGAGGCTGTCAAGAGTGTCGAAAAGGAAATGACAGCAATCGAGATGCGTATTGCTCAACTCGAATTCGAAAAGAAACGAGCGAACGATGGTATTGAGCGTAATAGAGCTGAAATTGAAACGCTTGAATTGGAAATACATGAGTTTCAGCGACAACTTGCTACTGCTGACGCTGAGCTAGTAAGCCTGGAGCAGATAAAAACGGAAAAAGAAACTTCCCTACAAACGTTACTGCGCAACCAGGAAGTCTTGGAAGCACAATGGAATGAACAATCGAAAGCAACCAACGAACTTGAGATTAAAGTGGTTACATTGCAAAGTGATGTCCGCTCCATCGAGCGAGACATTGAACGAGCCAAAGCACGTTTGGAAGACATCAAGCTGACGTTACAGCGGCGTGATGAAGAGATTATCAGTGCAAACGATGAGATTACGCGGCTCACTGCTGATCTAGAAGTGCATAGTCAGGAACTTACACAACTTCGGAGTGAATTCGATTCGATGGAAGCTCGGAAACGTACTATTGAAGCAACGTATTCTTCGAGACGAAATGAGCTTCACCAGATCGAGCTAAAGATGAAAGACGAGCGTAGATTGCATGACGAATCAGTGGGACATGTGCACGAAGTTGAAATGAAAATTTCTGAACTGAGAGCAACTATCGAACATCTAAAACTTCGTGCGCAGGAAGAGTTTGAGCTTACTCTGCAATTGAAAACATATCCAGAAGATGAATGGGTTGATTTTGCTCAACTGAGAGAGGAGGTAAGGATTCTTAAGGAAAAAATTCGCGTCCTCGGTGCAATCAATTTCGCTGCCTTTGATGAGTTCAAGACTGAGAGTGAGCGTCTTGCTTTCTTAACTCAGCAGCGGGATGATTTACTTGAGGCTGAACGAACTCTGATAAGCACAATCGAGGAAATCAATACGACAGCGCAAAGGAAATTCTTAGATACATTTTCAAAGATTCGAGTGAATTTTATTGCAACATTTAAAGAGTTATTCCAGGAGGGCGACGAGTGCGATCTGAGGCTGCAAGAGGACATGGACCCCTTAGAGGCTAATATTGAAATTATCGCAAAGCCCCGTGGGAAACGGCCAACGTCAATTGATTTACTTTCAGGCGGCGAAAAGACTCTTACTGCTATAGCACTGCTTTTTGCTATCTATCTCGTTAAACCGAGCCCGTTCTGCATTCTCGACGAAGTCGATGCACCTCTTGATGATTCTAATATTGATCGCTATACACGAATCCTCAAGAAGTTTTCAGACAATACCCAATTTATTGTTGTCACTCATAATAAACGCACCATGGAAGCTGCGCAAGCACTCTATGGGGTCACGATGGAAGAAGAGGGCGTCTCGAAGATTGTCACTGTGCGATTCAATCAGGAGGCACGAGTGCATTCTGCGACAGTTACAAACTGAGTACTACTTAGATGTTCAAGATTTTTATCGATTTTGACGGCACCATCACTCGCCAAGATGTTGGTGATGCTCTCTTTGAGGCATTTGGTGGAGTGCAGTGCAGGGATATTATCCAGCTGTATCGTGATGGTGCTATCTCTGCTGTTGAGTGTTTCCAACGAGAGTGTGACGCTTGTGGCGTTGTTGAAAGAGATGTTTTAGATGCGTTTCTCAATCAACAAGAAATCGATCAATCGTTTGTTGATTTTGTCAGTTTTTGTCACAGACAGAATCTCGAATTCACAATCGTCAGCGATGGGATGGATTATTATATCAAGCAAATCTTAGATAAGCATGGAATAGTCGACACTCAATTCTATGCCAATACACTCGAGCTACTTCCTGTGAATGGCTCATCTAAGGTGCGGCTTAAACCGTCATTTCCGTATAGGGATGAGATATGTGACCGCTGTGCATGTTGTAAACGTAATATCATGCTGACACTGTCTGGTGATGATGATATCATTGTTTTCATTGGAGAAGGATATTCAGATCGATGTCCAGCGCACTACGCCGACATCGTGTTTGCGAAAGATGACTTGTTGAAATTCTGTCAAAAAGAAAATATCTCATACTATAAGTATCAAACGTTTTCTGATGTCGTACAACGATTTGAAAAAGTTCTCAGTATGAGGCGCCCAGACGGTACAATTCCAGGAGTAGCTAAACGTCGACGTGCAGAATTAGCACGGCGTGAAGTGTTCTTGGGCGGATGAACAAACTCCTTCATGGATTTTCGTCAACGCCTTTTTCAGTATCGGAGCTATACACCAGTACCATTTTTGATTCTCATGGTCATCTTTGCACAGCCAACATTGCTAAATTTGATAATTGGTTTTTGTGTTGTGCTTCTTGGTGAGTTCATCCGTCTTTGGGCTGTTGCTCTTGCAGGAAGTGAAACACGCACAACGGGTCCCGTTGGTGGTACGTTTTTAATTACGCGTGGTCCGTTTGCTTATGTTCGGAATCCACTCTACCTTGGGAATATGCTGATGTATCTTGGCATCGGCATTATGTCGATGGCGTTGTTTCCATGGCTTCCTGTAGTGGCGTTGATATATTTGATGTTTCAATATTCGCTCATCGTTAGTTTGGAAGAAGAATATTTGTTGCGAGCGTTCGGACCTGAGTATGTTCAATACTGTGAATCAGTTCCTCGATTTTTTCCGAGGCTGAAAAAGTATTCTGGAGGGATGGATCCTCAGCCAGAACTTGATTGGTCTCGAGGACTTGTATCAGAAAAGCGCACATTGCAAGCGATTGGATTATTGACATTGGTGCTCGTGATTATTTTGAGCATGAGGGGATAGCATCATGCGAATCATGGTGATTGCCGGAGAGGCTTCCGGCGATCTACACGGTGCAGGAGTTGTCAGAGAACTAAAACGCCGCGACTCAGATTGTGATATTTATGGAATCGGTGGCGATAAAATGCAAGCGGCTGGAATGGAGCTCATCTATCACGTTCGTGAGCTTTCCGTGATGGGATTTTGGGAAATTGTTCAGCATCTTCCGCTCTTGCACTCAGTAGAGAGAACGCTAACAGTGCTCTTGAAAGCTCGAAAGCCTGATGTGCTGCTGTTGGTCGACTATCCAGGTTTTAATTTACGATTTGCTCATGTTGCTCGGACGTTAGGAATTAACATCGTGTATTATATCAGTCCGCAGGTGTGGGCGTGGAATCCTGGACGAGCCCGAAAGATGAAGGGGCTTGTTGACAAGATGCTGGTGGTATTTCCGTTCGAGGTGGATTTCTATAAAACACAAGGAATAGATGTTGAGTTTGTTGGTCATCCACTTCTTGAAGTGCTCAATGAGCCGCAAGATCGCCAGGCGTTTTGTAAGCGTTATGGTTTTGAAGATAACAAGCCGATCGTCGGTTTGTTCCCTGGCAGTCGTCAGCAGGAGATAGAACGGATTTTCCCTGCTATGCTTGGAGCAGCGAGAATATTGCAGGCGCAACGTGGGGCTCAAGTTGCTGTCGGTGTATCCTCACTCTTTGATTTTGATTTCATCAAATCGTTTATCCGTGATGATTTTTCTGTGCAGCTCATTCAACATTCGACGTATGACGTGATGAAAAATTCTGATATCGCCCTTGTAACATCAGGCACAGCTACGCTCGAAACGGCGTACTACCAAACACCGATGATCGTGGTATATAAAACGTCGTGGTTAACATATTTACTTGCACGATCACTCATACGCATTAAGCACATTGGCTTGGTTAACATTGTTGCTGGAAAACAACTCGTACCTGAGTTATTACAACGGAGGGTAAATCCTCAGCAGCTTGCCGATGAAGCATTGAGGCTTTTGTGTGATGATGGATTGCGTCGGCAAATGTCAAATAACCTTTCGATCATCAGAGAGAAACTTGGCAGCAGTGGCGCTTCGGTACGTGTTGCTGAAACAATTCTCTCTTTTGCGTGAGTAGTGTGCATTGAATGATATGCGATCTTGGTTGCTACCGTTCTCATGGATGTATGGTGCTATCATCTTGATTCGAAATTGGTGTTATGATAGAAACATCTTTCAGATCGAACGAGTCGGCGTACCTGTTATTGCAGTGGGCAATCTCACAACCGGCGGAACAGGAAAGACACCGTTTGTCGAGTATCTTCTCAAGTTTCTTTTAGATAGCAAGAAAAAAGTAGCTATCCTCAGTCGTGGATACAAGCGTTCGACAAGAGGAACCATTGTGGTTTCAAATGGCAAAACACTCGCTGGCACTGCTGAGACGGTAGGTGATGAGCCATATCAGATTGCTCGGAAATTCCCAACAGCGATTGTCATAGTTGATGAACGTCGCTCTCGAGCTGCAAAAATAGCTGTTGAACATCATAAGGCAGAAATTATTTTGCTTGATGATGGTTTTCAGCATCGGTCGCTTGGAAGAGACATTGACATTGTTATGATAGATGGCAGAACACCGTTGCGAAGTATCCCGCTGTTGCCAGCAGGATTACGTCGTGAGCCGTTAGCAGCACTCCGGCGCGCTGACCTGATAGTTCTTTCTTGGATGACAGACTCAAATGCTCAATCAAGGACTGATAAGCACTACGCATCCTTACCCAGCATGAGTGTAAGATTTATGCCAAAAAGGTTATACCAAATTTCTACGGGAACACTTATTCCACTTTCTGAAGTTTATGGTAAAACATGTATAGGATTTTGCGGGATCGGGAATCCACAATCATTTCGAAAGACTTTGGAAGAGATTGGATTAACAATTAAGGAATTTTTGATTTTTCCAGATCACTACACATATGTCCACACTGATCTGAAGAACATCATGATGCGCCGTGAAAACAGCCATGCACAAATGATTGTTACAACAGAAAAGGATGCTGTACGCTTACTATCGACACCACAGTTGGCTTTGGGTGGTTCAGAGGTTTTTCATTATGTAGAAATCGAAACCGAAGTTGTTGAAGGAGAGAACCGATTATATGAGCTTCTTAGGACAGTCTTGTAAAGGATGATGTTGTGAAACTCGCAGTTACTGATACGATGGGATCCGAGCACAAATTTCAGCGTTATATCGACTGGCTTAAGCGTGGCGATCCAGAGCTTGAGTTGATAAGACTTTCATATAAATTGGACAACCTTGTGGTCTTGGACTCATGCACTGGATTGGTACTCACTGGTGGTCATGATATTGATCCATTGCTCTATGGTGGAGAAGTGTCACATCCAAAAATCACTGATGTTGACAGAAAACGGGATGATTTTGAACGAAAAATAATCAATAAGGCTTTAGAAGCCGATATTCCAATTCTCGGCATTTGTCGTGGTCTACAGATCGTCAATGTTCATTTTGGCGGTACGATAATTCCCGATATTGAGGAGGCTGGCTTCCACTCTCATCAAAGTCAGAGCAATACAGAATGCAGGCATGACATTATTATTGATCGGGAATCGGCTCTTGCACGAATCTCAGGGCTGGTAGCAGGAAACGTTAATTCCAGTCATCATCAGGCAGTTCAGAAACCTGGTAATGGATTAAAAGTTGTAGCTCGTTCAAACGATGGTATTATCGAAGCGACGGAGTTTGAAGAGCAGGAGGATAAACCTTTCTTCCTTTTCATTCAATGGCATCCAGAAAGGATGCGAGATTTTGAAAATCCATTGTCACAGAATATTTTGAAAGAATTCTTATCATCAATCAAGCGAGGAATGAAGATTCACACATAGGAACAAGGATGTACAGAAAATATATTTATACATTCGGGGGTGGAAAGGCAGAAGGACATGCCGATATGAAAGCTCTTCTTGGTGGGAAGGGAGCAAACTTAGCTGAGATGACAAATATTGGTTTACCCGTACCACCAGGTTTTACTATTACAACGGAAATGTGCACATATTTCTATCAGCACAAAGGTAGATACCCGAAAGACTTCCAGCAAAAAGTGTTAGAAGCATTACATCGAGTCGAGAAACAGACAAAGAAAAAATTTGGTGATCCCGGCAATCCGCTCTTAGTGTCTGTGCGCTCAGGTGCTCGTGCTTCAATGCCTGGTATGATGGATACGATTCTCAATCTTGGGTTGAATGATGAGACAGTGAAAGATATCATCGCTCTCACACGAAATGAGCGCTTTGGATACGACTCATATCGTCGTCTCGTGCAAATGTATGGTGATGTCGTCCTTGGTTTAAAGCCTGAAAGCGAGAACGAATTGGATCCCTTTGAAACGCTTATTCAACGTAAGAAGCGTCAGCACGGAAATGACAGTGATACAGATCTTACTGCAGATGATTTGTATGAGTTGATCCAATCATTCAAAGAAGTCATCAGGCAAAAGGTTGGTGTCGAGTTTCCCCAAGATCCACACGATCAGCTGTGGGCTGCCATCACTGCGGTTTTCAAATCATGGATGAATGAACGTGCCATTGCCTACCGCAGGCTCAATAATATTCCTGAGCATTGGGGTACTGCTGTTAATGTCCAAGCGATGGTTTTTGGAAACATGGGAGAAAATTCTGGTACGGGTGTTGCGTTCACGCGTAATCCTGCCACAGGTGAAAATGAATTTTATGGAGAATTCTTGATCAACGCTCAGGGAGAAGATGTTGTTGCTGGTGTCCGTACACCATTATCGATTAACCTTCTTGCCGAACGATATCCCAACATTCACAAGCAACTCCTAAAAGTGCGGAATACGCTCGAGAGCCGCTACAGGGAAATGCAGGATTTTGAATTTACAATAGAACAGGGAAAGTTATACATGTTGCAAACGCGCTCAGGGAAACGCACTGGCTTTGCTGCTGTTCGCATTGCCACCGATATGGTTGCCGAAAGACTCATCAAACCGCAGGAAGCACTTCTGCGCCTTGATCCTGAGCAGTTGAACCAACTACTCCGTCCGGTGTTTGATACAGAAGAAAAGGCAGTTGCGATACAAGATGGGCGTTTAGTTGCAAAAGGATTAAACGCTGGACCAGGTGCCGCAACTGGAAAGGTTGTTTTTAGTGCTTCTGAAGCGGAAGAATGGAAGCGAAGAGGTGAGCGAGTTATTCTCGTCCGTGTTGAAACGTCACCTGAAGATATCAAAGGCATGGATGCCTCAGAAGGGATCCTGACTGCACGTGGCGGGATGACATCACACGCTGCATTAGTAGCCCGCCAGATGGGGAAGGTTTGCGTTGCCGGATGTGGAGCACTAAATATCAACTACCTTGATCGTCTTATGAGTGTCAATAGTTACACAATCAGGCAGGGTGACTACCTTTCAATCGATGGAACTACAGGGGAAGTTATTTTAGGGGCGCTTCGGACAACACCTTCAGATGTCATTCGTGTCCTGGTACAAAAGGAATTATCACAGGATTCATCTCCGATCTACCAGGCATTTGCAAAGCTGATGAAATGGTCGGATCAGTTCCGAACATTGAAAGTTCGAACCAATGCCGATCAACCCGATCAAAGTGAGATTGCCTTAGCTTTCGGAGCCGAAGGAATCGGACTGTGCAGAACAGAGCACATGTTTTTTGGTGGTGATCGCATAGATGCAGTGCGTGAAATGATTCTGGCTGAGGACGAAACTGGCAGACGACGTGCATTGGCGAAACTCTTGCCCATGCAGCGTAACGACTTTGTAGAAATTTTCCGAGTAATGAAAGATCGCCCCGTAACGATTCGGACATTGGATCCACCGCTCCATGAGTTTCTTCCTCATACGGAAGATGACATTCAGCAGCTTGCTGCGAAGATTGGTCTTCCGATGGAACGTGTCACTCGCCGCATCGCTCAGTTAAAAGAGTTTAATCCGATGCTTGGAAACCGTGGTTGTAGACTCGGCATCGTGTTTCCCGAAATTACAGAAATGCAAGCCCGTGCAATTTTTGAGGCGGCATGTCGGATTGCTAAGGAAGGAATCAAGGTTCATCCCGAAGTCATGATTCCGCTTGTAGGATTTGTGAATGAACTAAGAGGAGAAGAACAAATAGTTCGTCGAGTTGCGGAAGAAGCTTTTGCAGAACAGGGTATTCGTGTCGACTATCTTGTTGGGACGATGATAGAGCTTCCGCGCGCTGCGGTTACGGCGGATGAAATTGCAGCGGTGGCGGAATTTTTCTCTTTTGGGACAAACGATCTCACACAAACAACCCTCGGGTTGTCACGAGACGATTCGGGAACGTTTTTACCGCAATATTTGGAGCACGGCATTTTTGAGGAAGACCCATTTCAAACGCTTGATCAACGAGGAGTTGGTGCTTTGATGGAAGTAGCGGTTCGAAAGGGACGCTCAACAAGGAAGAAGTTAAAGATCGGAATCTGTGGTGAGCATGGTGGTGATCCTAAATCGATTGCATTTTGTGCTCGACTCGGGCTCGATTATGTGAGCTGTTCTCCGTACCGTATCCCCATTGCGCGGCTATCGGCTGCACAAGCCTCACTCCAAATGCATATCAAGAATAGTTCAAAAACGCGAGGCTAACGACGAATTGCAAAGAAGCGCTAAGAGTTTTTTATGTTTAACAATTTGATTCATCATGTTGAGGTGATCAAGGAATGAAACTTTCTGATTTTAAATATCCCTTGCCAAGAAATCTTATCTCAAAGTATCCAGCAAAGCCACGAGATGTATCACGGCTTATGGTGTTGAACCGCGCTGATGAATCGATTACCGAAAGAAGGTTTAGTGATATCGTCGAGTATTTCAACAAGGGTGATTGTGTTATTGTCAATGAGACAAAGGTTTTTTCAGCCCGACTCTTTGGCAGAAAGGAAAAGACGAATGCAAAAATTGAGGTCTTTCTCCTTCGGGAGTTGAATCATGACGAAGGCATTTGGGATGTTATTGTCGACCCAGCGCGCAAAGTTCGCATTGGAAACAAGATTTATTTCGATGATGGCAAAATCTGGTGTGAAGTGATTGATAATACCACATCACGAGGTCGTACGGTACGCTTTAATTATCGGAATGATCTTTTCAAAATCATTGAACGCATTGGTGTAACTCCCTTACCATACTATATTAAACGAGAGCCTGATGAGGCTGATAAAGAATCGTACCAAACTGTGTTTGCTAAAAACATTGGTTCTGTCGCTGCTCCTACAGCAGGATTGCATTTTACAAAACGCATGGTCACAGTACTGGAAAAGAAAGGAGTAAAAATCGCTCCGCTGACACTTCACCTTGGTTTGGGTTCGTTCCGTCCAGTCGAAGTAGAGGATCTTTCCAAGCATAAAATGGATTCGGAATATTATGAAATACCTCAGTCTGCTGTAGACATCGTCAATCATACTATCGATAGCAGACATCATGTGTTCGTCGTAGGTACAAGTACGACCAGAGCAGTCGAATCAAGCGTGACGACAACAGGTCATCTTAAAGCCAATAGAGGTTGGACTGATAAGTTCATTTTTCCTCCATACGATTTCAAGATCGTTGACCGTTTGATCACGAATTTCCATATGCCGGAATCTACTCTGCTGATGCTTGTCTGCGCATTCGCTGGCAGGGATTTTATGATGAAAGCGTACAAGAAAGCAATCAAAGAAAAGTGGCGCTTCTATAGCTATGGTGATGCCATGTTAATCATCTGAGGATGCAACGATGTTTCAAGGTAAAACAGTCGGGGTGATCGTACCAGCCGCGGGAACTGGTAGCAGAATGGGAGGGGTTCCTGCAAAGCAGTTTTTGGATTTGAATGGAAAATCCATTCTGCTGCGTACCCTGGAACATTTTCAACGCTCCGATGTGATTGACCTCGTTGTAGTAATAGCGGGTGAGTCGGAAATGGATGCCACGAGGGGGATCGTAAGCACTTATGGTCTTTCAAAAGTTGTAACGGTTACACGCGGCGGTGTGGAACGACAGGATTCTGTCTGGAATGGTTTGCAACTCATTACCAAACATACTGTGGATATTGTGATGATCCACGACGCAGTACGTCCCTTTATTAGTCAAGACTTAATCGAGTCTGTTATCGCTGCTGCGGTGAAGCATGGTGCAGCAGTTCCTGCGGTTTCCCCAAAGGATACTATAAAGCTGACTAATGGTGAACTATTCGTTCAATCGACATTAGAACGAAATCATCTCTGGATTATTCAAACGCCCCAGGCTTTTCAATTTCCTCTACTCCGACAAGCTTTTGAGAAAGCTCAAGCCGAGAATTTTTATGGGACCGATGATGCAAGCCTCGTCGAACGGTTAGGCAAAAAAGTCAAAATTGTCCCAGGAAGTTACGATAATATCAAAATTACAACTCCGGAGGACCTCGAGCTTGCAGAGCTTATTGCCAAAAGGATTTAGGTCTCATAGCATCTTGATTTTTTTCAGATATTCTTATATCTTAACTCAATGTCAGCAATATTAGAAGGGTAAGCGTGCTTCCATTAAGTATCATAGTCATTTTGAGCTATTTTGTAGGATCAATTCCTACCAGTATTATTGTTGCAAAATTGAGCAGGGGGATTGACATCCGAAATCACGGTAGTGGCAATGCAGGTGGTACAAATGTGTTGCGTGTGGTTGGATGGAAGGAAGGTGTTCTTGTTGTTCTTTTGGACATCTTTAAAGGTTACGTTGCAACGATGCTCATTCCAAAATTGATGGTGGGGCCAATACCCTTTACCAACCGTACGCCATTTGAAGATTATACCGTCGTGCAAATTATTGCAGGTTGTGCAGCGATCTTAGGACATGTGTGGACTGCATTTAGCGGATTTCGCGGCGGAAAAGGAATTGCTACGGCAAGTGGGGTATTGGTTGGTCTTGCTACGATTGAAGTGTTGGTTGCCATTGGAATTTTTGCAGTAGTGTTCATTCTCTCTCGATATGTTTCGCTCGGATCAATCAGTGCTACGGTATCATTCCCTCTTACGATGTTTTTCAGACATAATATCTTCCATGCCGAATTGCAAGGTTATCATACCCTCATCTTCTTTAGTATTGGAATCTCTCTTCTGTTACTCTATACTCATCGTGAAAACATCAAGCGCTTACTCGAAGGAAGGGAATATCGATTAACAGGTCAACACACCATCAGGCAGTAACCTCCATTCCTGATCATCATTATCCTATCACTACTCAAAGGAACATGTAATCCATGCGCATCGCCGTATTAGGCGCAGGAAGTTGGGGCACTACATTAGCAATTCTTCTGAGTTATAATGTCCATCAAGTAACTCTTTGGTCGCATCGTGAAGAACATACCTATGATTTGAACACGAAGCGTGAAAACGTCAAACTGCTTCCTGGAGTCTCGATTCCTGAAGACATAGAGATTACAAGTAATCTCGATCTTGCAATCTCGGATAAGGAAATGGTTGTCACTGCCATCCCTGCACAGTTTCTACGTTCTATTGTTAAGCGAGTTCGCAATCATGATTTCAGAAATGTGGTCATAGTCAATGTTGCAAAGGGCATTGAAAACGATTCGCTCATGACAATGTCAGAAGTATTGTTTGATGTTCTACCCTCTGTCAAACGGGATAATCTTGTAACACTATCAGGTCCAAGTTTTGCTGAAGAAGTGAGCAGACAAATCCCTACTGCAGTTGTCGCCGCTTCGGCGAGCCCCAAAACCGCAAGGCTCATACAGCAGACGTTCATGACACCGTACTTTCGCGTCTATTCCAGTAACGACGTTCGTGGCGTTGAGCTTGCAGGTTCGATCAAGAACGTGATTGCCATTGGTGCAGGGATTGCAGATGGTGCAGGCTTTGGAGATAATACTAAGGCAGCCATCATGACTCGAGCAACTGCTGAGATTGCTCGCTTAGGGCAGGTGATGGGTGCAGATCCTCGCACGTTCGCTGGCCTATCGGGTATCGGTGATTTAATTGCCACATGTATGAGCAGACATAGCCGTAATCGGCATGTTGGTGAAGAAATCGGTAGAGGAAGAAAACTCAATGAAGTCTTATTAGAGATGATCATGGTCGCTGAAGGCGTTGCGACCACGCGCTCAGTACATGATCTTGCAAAGGACAATCATGTTGAGATGCCAATCGTGAACGAAGTATATCAAGTCTTATATGAAAATAAGGATCCAATTATAGCGACATCAGATTTGATGACGCGTGATGCAAAAGGTGAAACGTAGACCCAACATCTGAAGCGCAAAATCTCGACGAGCGTCGGATATGCGTGTAATTGCCTTTTCCATCCTTCTTTTCTATCTTCCTGCTAATGCAATTCAACAAAGATCTCAACACGTCTATTCGGTATGTGAAGGGTATCGGTCCAAAGCGAGCGAAAGCACTGAAAGCGCGTGGCATTGAGACCATACACGATCTCCTCTATTACTTTCCTTATGCCTACCTGGATTTGAGCAAGGTTGAAAAGATATCAAATCTCCGCCTGATAGTAAATTCTGGACAATGGGTCACAGTCATCGGAACAGTGAGAACATTTGACCTGCTCGGACGACCACCGAGACAACGTTTTGTTGTCGTTCTTGGAGATGATTCAGGAACCGTACCAATCGTGTTTTTCCAAAGCGTGCAATACTTCAAGAACGCATTTAAACAAGGTGAAATGCTTGCAGTCTCCGGAAAGGTTACCGACTTCCACAATCGTCCTCAGATAGTTCATCCATCAATTGATCGACTTACAAGCACGGAAGAAGGAGAGGAAGACTTTGAAGGATTCTTACACACGAAAGGGATTGTTCCAAAGTACGGTTCCTCAGAAGAATTACGTGATGTTAACCTTGACGTCAAGGGTATTCGCCGTATCATGAAGTCACTTCTCGATAATTTTCTTGGTTCCGTTATCGATCCATTGCCAAAGGATTTTCGAGAGCGGAATCAATTGCTAACCCTTCAACAGTCTCTTTCCAACGTTCATTTTCCCGAATCTCAAACTGTACTTGATGCTGCGAGACGTCGATTGAAGTTCGATGAACTGTTTTCAATGCAGCTCTTGCTTGCCCTTCGACGAAAGTCGCTCAAGATAGAGATGCCTGGTATTGCCTTTCATATTGAAAGTACATTAGCTCGTCAGCTTGTTGATTCGCTGCCGTTCAAATTAACAAAGGCACAGATCCGGGTCATCAATGAAATTGCAGCTGATATGAGATCATCTAAGCCCATGAATCGATTATTGCAGGGTGATGTGGGTAGTGGTAAGACGGTTGTTTCTCTCATTGCCATGCTCATTGCTGTTGATAATGGCTACCAGGCAGCTTTCATGGCACCAACAGAAATTTTAGCAGAACAGCATTACAAGACATTAGCAAATTTCATGGGAAATTTGCCCATTAACGTTCGATTATTAGTGGGTGGTCAGCGCTCAAAACTTCGAGGAGATATATTGGAGGATGTTCGGCGAGGCTCAGCGCAAATAGTTGTTGGCACGCATGCTCTTATTCAAGAACATGTGAAATTTGGGAGATTAGGTTTTGTGGTTATTGATGAGCAACATCGTTTTGGCGTGGCTCAAAGGATCGCACTGAAGGAAAAAGCGTTCGAATCCATTGACCACACTCCCCATCCAGATGTCTTGGTCATGACAGCAACACCGATTCCACGGACATTATCCTTAACCCTCTATGGTGATTTAGATGTTTCGATCATTGACGAATTACCAACGAATCGTCAATCGATTCAAACATCCCTCAAATTTGAATTTCAGCGAGAGTCAGTTTTCCAGTTCCTTCGGCAGCAGATTGTGTTGGGGCGCCAAGCGTATATTGTCTATCCCTTGGTCGAAGAATCGGAAAAAATGGACCTCAAGGCTGCAACAGAAAGCTATGAAATGCTCAAGTCAACGGTATTTCCTGATCTCACCATTGGACTCATTCATGGACGTATGGTCCCAAATGAGAAAGATGAGATCATGACTGCGTTTACGGAAGGGGAAATCAATATTTTAGTCGCAACAACGGTGATTGAGGTAGGCGTTGATATCCCGAACGCCACCGTCATGGTCATCGAACATGCTGAGCGGTTTGGGTTAGCTCAGCTTCATCAGCTCCGTGGACGGGTTGGACGTGGACACGAACAATCATACTGCATCTTGATTGTACCGAATTGGATGGCTAAGCTTATCAAAAGGACCTTTACACCGTTCATTGATGCGGAACAAGAAGAACAGAGAAAAGCAGTGCGGCGGATTCAGACAATGCTGGAAACAGCCGATGGGTTTAAAATAGCCGAAATTGACTTAGAATTGAGGGGTCCAGGTGAATTTTTTGGTACCCGTCAGAGCGGTTTACCAGAACTTCAGATAGCTAACCTCGTGTCAGACCTCGATATTTTATCACTTGCGCGACGTGAAGCTTTCCAACTCATCGAGCATGACCCACACCTTCGTTACCCAGAACATCAACAGCTGAGAAAACATTTTGAAGAGCGGATGAAAGATGCTCTTGCATTCGTACAAGTCGGATGAGAATGGGAAAATTTTTTTGGTTATATGTTTATCGACAAACATGCTCTAAACAAATTTCTATCTCGTCAGCGAAAAATGCATTTTTTTCTTGACAAATTGTTAA
>JACQVI010000162.1 GCA_016209795.1 Ignavibacteriota bacterium | reverse complement strand
GTTCTATGCTTTACGACGGTAGATTTTGCTTCCTTCAATATACATTACACATTTGCAGGAACTAAAGGTAGTGGAATCTACAGGTCAGAAAATTATGGACTTAATTGGCGTCAGACAAATATAACAAATCGTATCGTTAATTCTTTTGCATATGCGTATTGGGGTGAAATTTTGGCGGGAACCGATAGCGGCGCTTTTATATCGGATGATCCGGATTATCCTGGTTACGAATGGACACCTATAGATTCAGGATTAGTGAATCTTGATATCACATCACTTGTATATAAATATCCTTATTATTTCGCTGGGAGCCTCGGTGGGGGGATTTTTCGGACATCGGATGCTGGAATGACTTGGATCCGTTTTACGAACAATTTGCCGAATAATATCCTGTCAATTGCTATAAATGATACATTCTTATTCGCAGGAACAAATGGTGATGGAGTATTTAGTACAACAATCAATGATTCTTATTGGGTGAAAAGAAATACTGGAATAACGTTTTTGGACATCAGTACATTTAAGTTTCACAATGATACATTGTTTGTTGGAACGAATGGCAATGGGGTGTTAGTTACCACCGACAATGGTCAGAGTTGGGCACCAATTAATAACGGATTGACAAATTCATCTATTACTTCCATAGAGATCCTTGGTAATGATATTTTTGCTGGTACACCTGGAGGAGTATTTCGATCTACTGATCAAGGTCAAACTTGGATTAAATCCAATGATGGAATAACCAACAGATATATCTCTGCACTTGCTGTAGTTGATTCGGTGCTATTTGCTGGTTCTGACAATGGAGTATTTCGATCCACAAACCGTGGTTTAACGTGGGATACGGCAGGGCTATCAGGCAGCTATATCTTTGCGTTTGCTGTCCTCGGTAGACAACTTTTTGCATCTCTCTTTCTCACGTCCTCCCTTACGGTTGTCTTATTTCGAACGACTGATTTTGGTTCCAATTGGATCCTCAGCCATGAATCTGAAGCGTACTCTTTTGGTGGCTTAATGGCAGTTGTTGATAATTGTTTATTTGTTGCATATACTAACCACGCCACCAAGCGGGTTTTTGCCAATGTGCAGCTCAGTACTGATAGTGGGGGGACATGGAACAAAGCCTCGAATGGTCTTTCAGGGGTAGAGGAGATTACATCGTTCGCAGTCAGCGGCCGATATCTCTTTGCTGGAACTCTGGGCCAGGGTGTTTTCCTCACTACAGATAAAGGCAGACACTGGAAACAGGTTAACTCGGGGCTAACTGAATTAGAGGTCCAGACACTGGGTGTCACCGATTCTAATTTATTTGCAGGATTTTCTACTCGGGGATGGAAACGCCCTCTTAAGGAATTGATCGCAGTCTTTTCAATTGAACCCGGATTTCTCTCGTATAATCCAGTGGGCGTAGAATCCAGCAAAGTTGATAGTGTTTTCGTGACCAACTCCGGTGCGGAAATCCTGTTTATCGATTCAGTCAGATCAAGTGACACATCCTTCATAATTAATGTTGATACCGTATCAATACCACCTCGAGCACCAAAATATTTCTCCATAAACTTTATACCGAAGTCTGCTGGTGTACAGAATGCAGAGGTCAGATTCTACCACAATGCACCTAACTCGCCTGGGATTGTGACTATGACTGGAATCGGGATTGCACCGCCCAAGCTTGCTCCCACACTCTTTCGACCTGCACAAGGAGACACTAACCGACCGATTCGAGATACACTGCGGTGGAGTTCCGTAAGCGAAGTCGACTCGTTCCAAGCGGTTGACTCCTTCCATGTGCAATTAGCAAAAGATTCTATGTTCAGCTTAGACACGCTTCTCCTTGATACGGTAATTAAAGATACAACGTTGGTAACGCCTCTTCTTGACAACGACTCACTCTATTACTGGCATGTGCGAGGAGAAAACATCGGAGGAGTGGGACCATACTCACCAACGTGGAGTTTCAGAACAATCGTCGACACGCCTGAGGCACCGCTTCTGCACTTCCCCCCACGAGACACGAGCGATATCCGAATCCCTGTATCCTTTCGCTGGTACCAAGCGAAGCTTGCAACCTCATATCATTTTCAGTTATCCACAGGTTCATCCTTTACGCCTCCACTTGTTCTCGATACAGTTGTCGTTGATACTTTGGTTGTGGTCGATACACTTGCACATGACAGTACGTACTACTGGCACATCGAAGCGGAGAATATAGGTGGTAGAAGTGGCTACTCGACACCTGTGTGGAGTTTCCGGACAATCGTTGCACTGCCTGAGGTGCCACACCTACTCTATCCGCCAAGCGATACAACCAACATACGTATTCCAGTTAGCTTCCAGTGGAAAAGCGCAGTTCGTGCAGAGAATTACCAGCTTCAGGTATCAAGAGACGCATCCTTTAACGATATCGCACTCGATGATTCAAGTATCACTGCTACATCAAGGCAAGTCGATTCAAGTGTCATGGACTACGATACAAGGTATTACTGGCACGTCCGTGCGAACAATCGGAACGGACCAAGCGCATACTCAACAACGGATAGTTTCATCACGATTAAACCTCCACCTGCCTCAGCACCATTGCTCGTTGAGCCGGCCGATGGTGCGGCGAACCAACCTGTCAGGGCGACGCTGCGCTGGACTGCTGTTAGCTATGCCGACAGTTATCGAGTGCAGCTTGCCAGTGACACACTCTTTACATCAGGACTCCAGGAATTGATCTTGATCGATACAGTTGCACAGAGTCCTCCGTTGGGATACGATTCGGTTTATTACTGGCGCGTGCGAGCGGAGAACATCAATGCACCCGGTCCATACTCGGAAACAGCAAGCTTCACCACGATCATCGCTCGACCTGGAAAACCGCAGCCTTTTGCTCCGTCGAACGATACAATCAACCAGAGGATCCCGGTCACGTTCATGTGGACACCGATGGGTCCTCGAGCCGATCAATATCATCTGCAAGTTGCTAGAGATTCTGGATTTCTTGATCTCGTGGTTGACGATTCTACCCTTGCGGGAACTTCCAGGACTGTCGATTCCACGAAGCTGAGTTATCTCATTCAATACTACTGGCGCCTATGGGCAAGTAACGTCGGAGGAGTCAGTGACACATCTGACACCTGGCACTTCACGACGATCATTAAATCACCAACAGAGGCACCGGTGCTCCTTTCGCCTGCTGACGGGGCAGTGAGACGACCGATCATCGATACCTTGAGGTGGATAGGGGTCGATCGCGCAGAAACCTACCGTGTGCAGCTTGCAAGAGACTCCAGCTTTAATAGACTTGTTTGGGAAGTGGTGGTCATTAGCACCACCGATACGATCACACCGCTCCTTTTTAATGATTCAGTATATTACTGGCGCGTACGAGCGGAAAATATCAATGCACCAGGACCGTACTCTGTGACAGGGAATTTCCGGACAATCATTGATACACCGCTTGCACCAATACCAGACTTACCAGACAGCGGTGCGACAAACCAACCCGCTCGAGTCACATTGCGATGGAATCCATCTGCTCGTGCAGACACATATCATGTGCAGCTTGCAAAAGATTTCTCCTTTACAGCGTCCTCGATTGTTGTGGATGATTCTATGATAGCGGTGACAACAAAAGAAGTCTTTCCACTTAAGGAGAATACGACTTACTATTGGCACGTGCGTGCTCGGAACATAGGTGGATGGAGTGACTTCTCTAAGTTGCGAACATTTAAAACACTTATTTACCCCCTGACATTTACAACTTCAACTCTTACACTCAATTTTCCGACACGTCAGCGGGCAGACGAATACAGTTCTTCAGATTACAAGCTGTTTGGGTTGCCCGGCACGAACAATGAGCTCATCAAAGATTTACTCTCACTCTCTGGGCAGCAAAACTATGATTGGCAAGTCTACTGGGACAATGGTCAGGCTGAAAACTACAAGGTACCGTATTACAGTAGCGGAACGTTCAAGGATTCCGTGGGACGAGGTTTCTGGGTCATCAATCGCGTTCCACTGACCATTTCTCCACTCCAGCGGCAGAGTGCACCGCTGGACACATCATTTGCCGCAGTAATCCATCTTCATCCAGGCTGGAATATCATCACCAGTCCATTCCCCCTCGAGTCACGTGAGTGGTCTGTGATTCAGAGCTTCAATGGGATTTCTGAACCACTCTGGTCCTTCCCCGGTCAGATGGAGATGGTTAGCACGCTAGAGCAGTACAGGGGATATTACTTCTTCAACAAGGATACGCTTCCTGCACTGAGGGTACTCTACACAAGCTCGTCATCTCTTGTGCAACAAGGGATTCATGAACACCTTAGCTGGGAAGTAAGTGTTGCCCTTTCAGTGAACCACAATGTACGCGATCGATCCGCAAGATTCGGATGTTCACCGTTGGCTCAGCGTGGAATTGACAGACTCGACTACAGGAAGCCTCGAGCAATTGGAGCAATCCCATCAGTGCACTTCAATCGCCAAGAGTGGGATAGCCGTTATCCAACATTTGCAACAGACATCCGCCCAGAGATCGATAGCATCGAGGTTTGGAATTTTGCTGTGCAAGCAGGTCAAGGTAAACAGTCTCAGCTCACTTTTACAGGCGTTGGATCGATTCCCTCTAAGTTTGAAGTGTTCCTAATTGACGAGGGAAAGGCGATGACTATAGACCTGCGCAGAGATTCAAATTACAGTTTCTTCTCAACGACAGAAGTATCACAATTTAGTGTTGTTGTTGGGAAAGAAGAACTGGTTAAGGATAGGTTGACTAAGGTGGTTCCAAAGAAATTCGCCCTCACGAAAAACTTTCCTAATCCGTTTAATTCCTCAACGAGGATTGTTGTTGACATCCCATATACTTCAAATATTGAGTTTAGAATTTATAATGTTTTAGGAGAACGAGTCAGGACATTGCACTCAGGAGTCCTTGAGGCTGGGCGATATAGTTTCGAATGGAAGGGTGGTTATGAAGATGGGAGAGAGGCAGCTAGTGGTGTATATTTCTATCAATTAAAAACAGACAGTGGTCTGAAATTCACTGAAAAGATGCTTTTATTGAAATAAAGCGAGGAGATTCTATGTCAATGTTCATCGAGCGATTCAAGGTCATTTGCCCTATCATCGTAGTCGGGCTTCTTCTTCAGATTGTTCCTCTCACCGATATTCTGGCACAAGAAAAAATAGCGGTAAAGAACGTCCGGCATATTGAATCCAAGCGTAAGATAATCATTAATTATGATTTGGACGGTCCCTCGGATAAGAAATATAGAGTTAAGGTCTTCTTGAAACGCATGAGTGATCTCACGTACGAACATTCACCGAAAAATCTGACGGGCGACGTCGGCGAAGGTCAGTTCAGTGGACCAAACAGAGAAATTATTTGGGATTTACTTCAAGAATTTCCTGAAGGTATAGAGGGTGAAGATTTCAAGTTCGTAGTCGATGCCGAAATTATCTCAAAAGGGCCTGGACTTGCGATTCTGATTGGAGGGGGCGCAGGAATAGTTGGAGCAGGAGTGCTAGTATATTTACTATTGAAAAAAACCGATGAAGATAAGGGTTTTCCACTGCCTCCTGATCGACCCTGAGAGCACCTTATATGACTATAGCAAAGAATACTTTCGAGGGATGAAAGATCATGAAAACACTGATCATCTTATTAACACTGATAGTCGTTTTAACTGAGTTCAGCGAGTCGCAAACCGCACGTGGTGAGGGCAAACCGGGACCGCTGATTCAACCAATTGTAGACGTGGATAATAGTATCCCGAAAGGGAAATTACCGGAGGAGGATAATTTTTCCAGGGATGCCGTAGCCGTTGTCATTGGTATCTCACACTACAAGAATGAACCTACTGTACCATCAGTCGATTACGCGACGCGAGATGCCAACGTGATGAAGCGTTACCTTATCGAGATGTTCGGCTATCAAGAACAGAGAATCATCGTTGCAGAAGATGCAAATGCTTCATTAGCTGATTTTAAGCGAATCTTTGAGGAACAACTTGTGAACTTTGTCCATACTAAGAGATCAGATGTTTTCGTGTACTACAGCGGTCATGGTGCCCCGGACGTAGAAACCAAGGATGCCTATTTCGTTCCATACGACTGTAATCCCAATTATGCAAAGTCGACTGGTTATCGACTGAAAGAGTTTTACGAACGATTAGCTCGACTTGATGCCCGAAGTGTCACAGTAGTGATTGACGCTTGCTTCAGCGGCGGTTCAGAGAGGGGCTCTATAATCAAAGATGTCAGTCCAGTCGGCATCGAAGTGGAAAACCCTGTTGCGGCATTAGAGAATGGCATTGTTTTCACTGCTTCGAAGAGTCAACAATTATCCAATTGGTACAGAGAAAAAAGACATGGATTATTCACTTATTTTTTCTTGAGGGGTTTACGTGGGGATGCTGATTCCAATAAGGACAAGGAGATCACTGCAGAAGAGATGGAGGGATATCTTATAGCGCATGTGCCGGAAGTCGCAAGATCCCGCAACAGAGAGCAAATCCCAGAAGTTGCTGGTAATAAGAAGCGTGTGCTTGTGAAATTTTAATTCTCGATAATAGGAATATGAAGCTTCTTACATTTGCTGGAAATTCCCATCCTGGTCTGGTGAGAGAAGAGAATCAAGACTGTTTTGGAAAGTTTCCTCCTGACAGCGTGGATTTATCTACGCCAAAGGGACAGTTGTTTATTGTTGCCGATGGTATGGGAGGCCATAAAGCAGGTCGCATGGCAAGTGATATGGCAGTTAAAATACTTTCTGAAGAATATTTCGCTGCCCAAGTCCCGACGATCGAAAAGTCGTTAGGACATGCCTTTCGCGTAGCTAACCAGCGAATTCATAATCTCGGTCATAGTGGACGTGAGTATGTTGGTATGGGGACAACCTGCATCGCGCTTGTTTTGCAAAATAGTCATGCATTTATTGGTCATATTGGTGATAGTAGAATCTATCGTATAACACAGGAAGAGATCACTCAACTCACTCACGATCATTCCAAGGTTGCAGAGATGGTCCGGGATGGAATTCTTACGGAGGAAGAAGCCCAAAATCATCCACAACGATCGTATCTTACGCGAGCACTTGGCGCTAAACCAGTGGCTGAGATTGATTATTTGGATGAGGTTCTCTTGGACGGTGAGATCTATTACTTGCTCTGTACGGATGGACTATATCACTATGTGCTGACAGCTGAAATGCAGCGAATTGTGTTATCATACCCTCCTCAGCAGGCTTGCAAAGAATTGGTTAGAATAGCAAATGAGCGAGGAGGACAGGATAACATTACTGTGCAAATTATTGTACTCAGTGATGAATAACTGAAAGTATTGTATTCTTAGTAGCTCTACTATGCAATTGTCACCCGGTCAAACAGTTGATAACTATAAGATTGTCAAGGTCCTAGGTAAGGGGGGCATGGGCATTGTATACCATGCAATTGATTTAGAATTAGATTGGGAAGTCGCATTAAAAATGATGGATGCATCGATTGCTAATGACGTTGACTTGGTTAAGCGATTTAAACAGGAGGCACGAGCATTGGCGAGGTTGGATCATCCTCATATTGTTCGTATGCACGCCTTAAAAGAAACATCATTTGGCACTTGTATTGAAATGGAATACGTCAATGGAATTACATTAGAAAAAGTGCTTGCAGAAATAGCACCGCTGGAGCTTGAACGCGCCCTTTATATCTTCAAGCAAGTTCTTTTGGCACTCGATCATGCGCATAGAAAGAACATTGTGCATCGAGATGTTAAGCCAAGTAATATTTTATTAACCCGTGATGAGAGAAACAGGGATTTTGTGAAGGTTACAGATTTCGGACTTGCCAAATTGAGAGATACAACCAGTCTTACGAAATTAGGTGGTGTTGCTGGTACGTTAGGGTATATGTCTCCGGAACAAGTCAAGGGTATCGATATCGATTCTCAAACGGATATCTTTGCTGCTGGAGTTAACCTTTATAAAATGCTTTCGAATGCTCTTCCATTTACTATTGAACATCCAGCAGCCTTTGCTTATGCGGTTGTCAATGAGACTCCGCGTCCGATCAGGGATTACTGTCCTAATCTTCCTCATATCCTTGTTGCTTTCATTCAACGCTGTCTGGAGAAAGACAAGACAAAGCGATACACAAACACGGCAGAGATGATCCCAGTGGTAGATCAGATCAGTGTAGACTTAAACAGGCAGCAAGAGACCATCGTGATCGCTGATGACGAGGAGGGCAAAAAAGAGCGCAAAACAAGGAGATTATCTGAGTATGTCATTTATTTCATATCAGCAATTATTCTGATTAGTATTGGCTACTTTCTTCTGACAACGTTGGTAGGTGTTCAGCTTCCCGGGTGTAAAGAACCAATTCCTCAACTAACCACTATCTCGATACTATCCGAGCCTGCGGGGGCAGAAGTTATGTTAAATCAACAGGTCATTGGTAAGACACCCATTTCACCTCAATCCGTCGAACAAGGAAAGTCATCTTTGAGATTGTCTCTTCAAGGACATAAAACGCTCGATACTATAGTAACTGTAGTTAAAAGACAAACATTGAATCTTAATTTTACACTAGTTCCATTGATTACAAGCATTTCAATACTATCTGAGCCTGCAGGTGCAGCGGTCCAGTTGAATCAACAGAGCATAGGTAAAACACCCATTCAATCCCAGTCAATTGAGCCCGGAACAATTTCTTTGAGCTTGTCCCTCCAAGGTTACAAATCGCTCGACACTATTGTAACAGTGGTTGAGGGACAAACATTGACACTTAATTTCCAGCTAAGTACTTTATCTATACCGCAGCCTTTAAAAACTGGTCAATACATTTTTCGAGTTATTCCACGGGGAAGAGTTCGTGTTGATGATACGTTGCGTTCGGACTATGGTTCCGATTCAATTACTCTGACTCTTTCTGAGGGTAAACATACTGTCATTTTTGAGCATCCGGACTATGGATCATTGACAGAAGAAATTATGGTTGAACGCAACAAGACGAAAAATCTGACTGCCTATTTCGAGGGATATGTGAGTATCAATGCTGAGCCTGGATTCGGATATATTTACATCGATGGTAAAGATATTGAACAAACAACACCCATAGATCGATTACCGCTCATCCCTGGAAAGCATAGAATCACTGTCTCACGATTAGGATATGAAACTATAGAAGGAGAAAAATAGATTGAAATTAAGCAGGCTTTAAAGGATACTATCTGTCTC
>JACQVI010000157.1 GCA_016209795.1 Ignavibacteriota bacterium | reverse complement strand
CTTATATTATTAAGCAACGGTACACTGTTTTTGCCCTCAGGGATTGTTTGACTTTCCCAACGGGGTGGTTCCACCACGCTTTTACGTTGTAGCTGTAGATGTAATCCCCGTGTGCGGTTCATCATCTATGAACGTGTCACGAGGTGTGTCATCGCAAGCATAAGTGTTACTGTGAGATGATCATTGGTGCTGGTGATAGTATCTGTGCTGAAAGCAACATCCACAATAGCGTTCGTGCGTTAAAAGCCAAAAAAATCTGGCTGATCTAGATGAAGAGTTGTGTTCTCTAGTGTGCGAAGCCTCGTGTACATATTTATCAACAATAACTATCCGGAGGGCATCGTTCCGGAGAAAGGATAAAGTTCATGGAACAGGGAACCGTGAAGTGGTTCAATGGAGCTAAAGGATATGGCTTCATTTCACGTCAGAATGGAGAAGACGTCTTCGTCCACTACAAAGCAATAGTAGGGAACGGGTACAAAACCTTGAATGAAGGTGACAAAGTCCAGTTCGACGTTGAACAAGGACCAAAAGGGTTACAGGCTGCCAACGTGCAAAAAATTTAAAGTAACTCTATCATCCAACCCCAGTCAGCCATTCCGCTGACTGGGGTTTTTATACATTTCTATCGTTAAGGAGAATCGTTTCATGAAACAAGGAATTGTGAAATTTTATAATCCTGTTAAGGGCTTTGGCTTTATTACAACAGAACGTGGTGAGGATATTTTTTTCCACAAGAGCAACGTCAAGAATACAGGATTTCGGGATACGCTGGTACAGGGAGATAATGTACAGTTTGAAGAAAGACAAGAACTTAAGGGGAAGCGAGCATACAATATCGTACGTCTGTGAGATGAAGAGAGCATCTTAATCGAGCATTCTCACAGAACACCAAAACGTGATTACATCATCCCAATAGGATCAACATCGATTACTAGTTTAACAGATTTCTTTCTACTCACGGTGCTTTGACCGTAGGCCTTCATTGCACTCGTAATTGCCTGATGAACTCTCTGACCGGAAGGATCAATGCTTTTTACATCCTTCACCACAATATGCCAGCGGTACATACCTTTCAATCGCGCAATAGTCGCAGGTGCAGGTCCCAATGTGATAAAGGCTGAGTTTTGCTGTTTCAACAGACTGGCAAACCTCAAAACATGATTCATGACATCAATTTCACGTTTACCTTTGAACTCGATAAGAATCAGACGGGAGAATGGCGGGTAGTTGAGTTCACGACGGTACTCAAGCTCTTCTTTGTAAAATGATTTGAAGTCATGCGTGAGAACATGATGCAAACAATAGCTATTCGATTGATATGTTTGAATTACGACTTCACCGGGGATAGCACTGCGTCCAGCTCTGCCAGCAACCTGTGTCATGAGTTGAAACGTCCGTTCAACGGAGCGAAAATCTGGCAATAACAGCTGTGTATCGGCGGAGATAACCCCAACGAGTGTTACACGGGAAAAGTCTAATCCTTTAGCTACCATCTGTGTACCTAACAGAATATCTGCGTGACCTTCTGAGAATTCCTTCAAAATCTTATCGTGTGCACCGCGACGCGATGTTGTATCAAGATCCATGCGGACAATGTAAGCCTGTGGAAAAAGTTTTTCTAACTCATCTTCGACGCGTTGAGTGCCAAATCCTCGATATCGGATATCTGTGCCTTTGCACTTGGGACACACTTCGGGCGGTTGCTTCACAGCTCCACAATAATGGCAACGGAGATGTTTTTTTGTGAGATGATAGGTGAGTGTGATATTGCAGTTGTCGCACATTTCTACATAGCCACAATCAGGGCACTCAATGAATGGCGAGAACCCTCTGCGGTTTTGCAATAGGATAATTCCTTCCTTTTTCTGCAAGCGATCTTCAATCTTTTTCTTGAGCAGTTCTGAAATCGAGCCAAATTCAAATCGCTTCTTGTCAGCTCTTGCCTTCGCCGGATCTTCTGCAAAAGCTGCCCTCCGCTCTTCTATAAAGATGTTTAATAATTTCTTTCGTTCCTCAGTCAGATCAACAATTTCAATCCGAGGAAGCTGAGCTTTGTCGACTCGCTCTGGCAACTCAAGTAATGTGTATTTCCCACGTAAGGCATTGCTGTACGATTCGAGCGATGGTGTTGCCGACCCCAAGACAACCACTGCGTTACAATTCTTCGCACGCATGATAGCAACATCGCGTGCATGGTACCGCGGCAACTGATCAAACTGCTTGAACGAAGATTCTTGTTCCTCATCGACAACGATAAGTCCGAGATTGTTCAGCGGAGCGAAAACAGCAGAGCGTGGACCTATGACGACTGAATACTTTCCGTCTCTTGCCAAACGCCAAGCATCATAGCGCTCACCGAGAGACATCTTGCTGTGCAGTGCAACAACCTTGTCTCCAAAGTAAAACTTAAACCGTCTCACAATCTGTGGCGTAAGTGAAATTTCTGGCACAAGGATAATGACACTTTTACCTCGACCAAGCGCCTCACGTGTTGCCTCAATGTATACTTGTGTTTTTCCACTCCCTGTAACGCCGTGAAGAAGATAGGTCGTGTACTTTCCATTTCGTAGCCCCCCTTCAATTTTTTCTAAAGCACACTGCTGCTGAGCATTCAATACAATATTCTGAGCACCAAGAGATGTTTGATACAAATCGTACTCACTGGTGCGGATGACTTCCCGCTGGCTAATGGTGAGGAGATTTTTTCGTTCAAGTGTGCGCAGGGTTGAAAGTGACGTATGCGTTGCTTTGAGAAGTGTAGTAATCGGCACAACAGTCTCTTTCAACGAGTGTAACGCTTGCACAGCAGAAATCTGCTTCAACAATCTTCCGTTCCCTCCTTGTTTTTCTACCTCAGTGAGCCACGCTTGCCATTGCTCTTTTACCGTTGGATTGATTTCAATAACGCGCTCATATTTAGGTGTAAGCTTCGGCTTCGATATCTTTTCTTCGATGACGACATAACCCTGCCGTGCCAATTCGTTCACCAAAGAGTAGATGCTTTTAATCCTAAGCTTTTTCTTAAGCTGAGCTATTACTGCAATACCCTGCTTCGAAACTTCTTTAATGATGGTAGCTTGCTCGCCGATGTGCCTCGAACTTAAGCGATCCTGCTTGGGGGGGGAGCCAAGTTTACTAAGAATTGCATGAACATCTGATGCGTTTAATCTCACTGTTCGTTTACTTGCACGTAATGTGCCTTGAACAAGTATCGCTTTCAGCACTTCACCCAATGGTACAAAGTAATAGTCTGACATCCACCTCGTAAGATGGAGCAGGTCATCAGAAAAAATGGGTTTGGCGTCTATAACATCATAAATTGGTTTGAGGTTTGAGATTGCAGGTTTGCTGTTGGAAACACGGATAATCAAACCAACGACAGTTCGTTTCCCAAAAGGAGCTATAGCACGCACACCGGACTTTACTGCCCTCTGCAGCTCTTGCGGCACAATGTAAGAAAAAAGTTTATCGACTGCCACGGGAACAGCGAGATCGACGTAAAATTGTGACATACTTGTGTCGGCTGATAATTAGATTTGACTACCAGGAAAAATGTCGGGAAAAAAGTGGGGAGAAGCAAATATCGAAATGCTGACTTATATGAAATACAAAGGTGGGCTGTAAACCTACCTCATGCCGCACAGTCGCACCTCCCCTGTATCCCCTCCTTGGTAAGGAGGGGAACAAAAGGGGAGATTACTTCATCAGCAATAACTTCCGCGTTGCTTGATACAACGCCCTCCCATACGGATCAGTTACCATCATCCGTACATAATACACGCCGCTTGATCGCTCTTCCGCATCCCACTGTACAGTATACTGTCCAGGTTGCATCGTTTCGTTGATTAATGTAGTCACTTCCTGTCCTAACACATCATACACTTTCACTGTCACCAGACTGGAAACTGGTAACTGAAAACTTACAACCGTTTTCGGATTGAAGGGATTCGGGTAATTCTGCTCGAGTGAGAATTCCGTTGGAATCGAAGAAGCTGCATCAGACGAATATTTCAATGAGATTTGAGACAGCCGATTGGTGATTTGAATAGAACCGCTGTTCTGTAGTGGAATTTCGCTCCCATCGATGTTAAGTGCGACAGGGAAGGATTGATCCTTCAACTCCCAGCGTATTGTTACAGGATAGTCTATCGCTTGCAGCATAACAGGAAATTCCTTTTGATCTTCCCTATCAACTATTACACATGAACCTCCCGTTGAATACCGAACATCAAACGCACCAGCCGGAGGTACAGGTGGTAACTCAAATCTCTCAAGTGATATGGAGAAATCCTTGTCATATCCAAAGTACAAGGTTTGCTGATGGCCACCTTGATCCGTGAACGTTAATGAATTCAATTCATCACCCACAGTATTTCTCTTCAGTGCAGCAAGCAACATAGATGAATTTGTAAACGATGAAAGAATCAATTCTCCGGGCTGAGAAGTTTTTACCCAATAACCTTTACCCGGCTGAAGTGTTGAAGCAATGGCATAACTGCCTTTGAATTCGTAAAATCCTGTTATGATAATGTCAGAAGGGGTGCTTTTCACTTGTGAGGTATCGATTGGAAAACTCAGAGAGCCAATGATGTTCCATTTTGTATTAATCTCTACAGTATCTCGACGAACAGCTATGCCTTTGATATCAACAGTATGAGCCGAATCGAACTTCAGCCAATACCCTTTCCCTGAAATAAGTGTATCGCTTGGAACATAGCTTCCATCGTAGAAGAATGCACTGGAGGAGGCAAATGGAAAAACAGAATTTGTATTTTGATCGGGGACCGTCAACGGAAGGGATACTAAATTCCAGTTAGCAGCTACAGAGTAGGAGCCGGTCATCTGGATAGTAGCAGGTCCAACTACGATGTCATCGAGGTACCAACCATCTGAAACAATGCCTCCATCGGTCTGCAAACGAAATCGAATGATGGCAGTATCTCCAGCGAAGGGAGAGAGATCGAGTGTTTCCATAAACCAATCCTCAGAGCGAGGGAAAATATCCTGCCACTCGATGTGCAGCGACCAGTCGTATCGCGCCAGCTCAGTAAATGATTGCCGCTGATCGGTGCTGATTTCAACAATAGCCCAATCTCCCGGATACACGCTTGCGATCTGTGTGAATTGCAGCATGGAATTCGCGCCCACAATGACCGGTGGAGTAAGCGTATACGTATTGCTGCCGTTCGAATAGTAACTATCAGGATTATCGGTAAGTGATGAACTACCACTGTATCCTGCCGAGCCGGTCGTATCCCATGCTCCTGTTCGGTACAGCAATCCAATACCAGACTCTAAATCCGTAAAGAAGCTCGTCGAAAATCCACCATGCCCCAGTACTGAATCCGTATAGCTGCTATAGTTGACGGGAGATTCATCATCCCTGACACGAATGCGATAGGTGTGGTATCCTTGCGTGCTATCAAAATACGATCGCATCTGGCTTGTATCATTGGACGTCTGGCTGACACTATCAATCAATACTCCATCTCGATAGATCATAACATATGCAAGATCATTGAGCGGTGTTCCATCAATTTGTGTCGATGGATTTTGCCACCTCAGTTGAACACCCAGAGCATCGTCTTCAGCAGCAAAGGCTGAAGGGACTGATGGCTGTGCGTGCCCGCCTGCATAAACGGAGATTGTTCGAGCTGCACTGACATCTCCTGTTGAAAGATTCTTTGCACGTACACTGTACGTATAGTATTGATGAGTAACTAAGCCCGTGTCTGTAAATGATTGAATGCCCGAATCGACCTGCCCAACGAGGACAACTCCACGGTAGATTTGAATATTGAAATTAGTAAGCGTATCATCCAAGATTGTCAATGCTGGATCCTGCCAAGTAAGCTGTACACTCGTTGGTGTAGAATAGTTACTGTACGCCTGAAGTTGTGTTGGACTCTTTGGCACATTCGGATTGACGTCAACAACGTACAAGCCAGTTGCCATATCGCCAATAATAATCTTACCTGAAGGAAAAAATGGGTAGGTAGACCACGCACCATCGTATACCGCCGAATTTGAGCTTGGATAAGTATCGTAACCGCCAATCTCTTCGGGGTTTTCAGGATCGCTTATGCTCACCACTTTTAAACCCGCTGTGTAATACGACATCACTGCAAGGTTATTTCGTACAAAGACATTATGAACGATTGCCGTCGGACTTCCAGCATATTCTGCAACCTTCGGAAAAACTGGCGGTGTCATAAGACTCCAGATTTTTAAGGTCTTTGGTGTAGATCCAATCTCATCTGTTGTAAGAACATATCTTCCGTCTATCGTTGTCGCACAGTTGTGCGTGCCTGAGCCTGTGTAGGTAATACGGTTGAGAAGTTGAGGGCTTGTTTTGTTTGTAACATCGATGATATCAACTCCACCGCCGCTGTAAATCGCCGCAGCATAAATCGTATCGTTTCGTACAAAGCAATCATGAATATATCGCTGCGTGTACGCTGATGTATAAGTGGGGTTTTCAGGGTCCGCTAAACTAAAAATGACAATCCCGCCCGGTGACCAATTGGCACAGCCATTCAGATACATATATCCATCTCTAATGTGTAAGGTATGAGCACGATTGATATTTTTCCCGGACTGTGAAAAAGTAAAGTTTTTGACAAGATGAACTGAATCTGGCAAGTACGATAGATCAATGATTTGTGTACCTCCACCTCCCTCACTCACAACGTATGCGTAGTGATCATGCACCTGAATCTCGCGCCAGCTTGAACAGACAGCCGGAACGAAATCGCGCTCCACCATGGCACCTACATCCGTAATCTCCACGATCGATGTTCCACATTGACTGCCAAGGATGGCATACTCACGTCCTGTTGAGTCAGTCCATCCCCAGCACCCTGAGACGTACGACCCCCCTGTTGGAGGAATGAAATGTCCAAGATAGCGCACTCCACCTGATGCTTGCGAAGAGCTACGTTCACTACAAAGCAAAAAAAGGATAGATAATCCCCAAAACGACAAGTATCGATTCATCATTAACGTCCTTTAATAAGTGTTGTGAATTTGAAGGAAAGGTGTTACTTCAACAAGAGCATTGTTCGTTGCTGTGTAAAAAAGGCGCCATTCTCACCTCGAGCATCCAGACGATAGAGGAACGCTCCGCTGCCGAGTGGCATCGAGTTTTTATTTCTGCCATCCCATACCATGACGTGAAAACCCGCTTCTTCCCGGCTATTGACAAGTGTGGCAACTTCTTGTCCAAGAAGATCAAATATCCGTAGCGTTACCATCGATCGTACAGGAAGTGAATATGTAATGCTGGTTGTGGGATTGAATGGATTTGGGTAATTTGGTGATAGAGAAAATGCTTCTGGAATTTCCGTTACTGCCTGCTCCTGTATGTCCGTTGCAAAATCAATCGAGAGATCATCAACGTACCAACCATCTGCGTTGGTAGTTGAATTCGCTAACATGCGAAACCGAATTATTACTGTATCATTAACATAGCTACTGAGGCTGAACGTCTCAGCAACCCAGTCTCCTGTATCTGCGCGTAAATCTCCCCAAAGAGATGGATACCGTTGGGAATTGTAGCCGCTCAGTATTGAGAATGTTTTGTTATGGTCTTTTGAAATTTCAACGAAGCCAAAATCCAAAATTGCGATAATAGCAATATGTTTGAATCGAAGAACCATGTTCGGTTGAATAACAACTGGAGGTGTTAGAAAATACGCCTTTGAATTATCCGGATAGTTTCCACCAGGGCTTTCCGTCAGAGAAGCATTACCGGAGAACGCGAGGGAGTGGGTAGTATCCCAACCACCTGTTGCAAAGATCTCACCGCGTCCTTGTTCAAAGTCTTCATTGTACACAAACGTAATTCCCCCATAACCAAGCAGCGAATCGGTAAAGGCACTTGCATTGGATGGTATTTCATTATCTTGAATAAGGAGTTTATACAGATGGTAGCCGCTGGTTGTATCAAAGTATGAACGTAGCTGTCCTGTATCAGAAGAAGTTTGTGGAATACTTCCATAGAGGCTTCCATCCCTGTAGATATCAACACTGGCAAAATCATTTAATGGAGTGCCATCAATTTGTGTAGAAGGATTTTTCCATGAAAGCCTAATACCGTCTGTTGCATCCTGAATAGAAAAATTCGTAGCTGCATGAGGTTGTGCAGCTCCTCCAGCATAGGCACTTGCTACAACTGTACTACTTGAATCATCCGGGGTGACCGCCCGTATGCGATACGTGTACCGTTGGTGGAGTATAAGACCTGTATCAATGAACACTTCGACACCTGAATCGACTTGAGCAATGAGAGCCCCATCGCGATAGATATGGATTTTGAAATTGGTGAGTGTGTCGCCCGAGATGAGTGTTCCTGGATCATTCCAGGTCAATGTAATACTTGTCGGTGTTTGATAATCACTGTACGCTTTAAATGCGGATGGTATATTCGGTGCGTTCACGTTCATGTCAACGACGAAGAGACCACTTGCCATATCGCCGATGATGATCTTTCCCGAGGGAAAAAATGGATACGCTGACCAGGCTCCATCATATCCAGCATTATCATTCCACGGATATGTATCATATCCACCTACTTCAACAGGTTGTGTGGGATCGGAAATATCAATGATTCTCAGCCCAGCAGTATAATATGACATGATAGCGAGGTTACCTTTGACAAAGACATTATGGACAATCGCCGTCGGACTTCCAGCATACTCTGCGACCTTGGGAAATGACGGTGGATTTTGTAAATCCCAAACCTTTATGTTCTTTGTTGTAGTTCCAATTTCATCCGTGGTGAGAAGATAACGTCCGTCATCTGTTGTTGCACAGTTGTGTGTGCCTGCACCAGGATATGAAAGAGTGTAGAGAAGTTGCGGATTCGTCTTCGTCGTCACGTCGATAATATCGACACCTTCCCCATATATTGCCGCACCATAAATTGTATCATTGCGAACAAAAGAATCGTGGATGTAATGTGTCTCCCAGGCTGATTGGAAAAGCGGATTCTCGGGGTCTGCTAAGCTAAAGATTACAATACCACCTCTCTGATAACTCCCTCCGTTCAGGTACATATACCCATCTTTGATGTGTATGGTATGTGCTCTTGCAGTGTTACCATTTGGATTTGAATAGATATAGCTCTTTACTAGATGTGCTGAATCAGGAAGGAACGAGAGATCAATGATTTGTACTCCACCTTCAGACTCGTTCACTACATACGCATAGTGTGAGTGCGTCTGAATCTCACGCCAGATTGAACAAGGTCCCGGGATAAAGTCACGTTCAACAAGTGCATCAGGGTTGGTGATTTCAACGATGGATGTTCCGCACTGATTGCCAAGAAGTGCATACTCCCTGCCTGTCGAATCTGTCCAGCCCCAACATCCTGCAACATACGTTCCGCCAGTTTGTGAAGTAAATTGTCCAAGAAATCGTACGGCACCAATTTCCTGCGCACGTGTAGAAATGTTCACTATCATCACAAGCGACACGACGATCAAATACTTTATTCGATACTGAATCATTGAATTTCCCTTTTAGAACAGAAAATTATCAGTTGAGTGAAAACTAAGGTACTGTAAAAGTACACAAATATTGACTAAGATTCAATAAAAATCTTTGGATATCTCATTTCTTGATTATCTCATTAGGTTTTTGTATTCTTTCACTATTACTACTACTACGTGAAAACATATTGGAGCTTTACCATGATGAAAAACCGATGTATACGGTACTTTCTCGCCGTTGTTATGTCAACAACGTACTGCATTTCAGCAGTGACCACTTCTACTGTGCAATATCTCAGTGGTAAGGATACTGTGAAAGCTTTCCTCTGTGCACCCGAAGGCAAGGGACCTTTCCCCGCAATTATCATCATACATGAATGGTGGGGACTCAATGATTGGATTAAGAACAATGCAAAAAGACTTGCCTCGCAAGGATATATAACACTTGCGGTGGATTTGTATCATGGAAAGGTAACAACCTCTCCAGACCAGGCACATGAGTTCATGCGTGGTTTACCAGAAGACCGCGCTGCGCGAGACCTTCAATCTGCAGTTCAATACCTCAGAACCCGTTCAGACGTCAATGCCAAGAGAATTGGTTCTATTGGTTGGTGTATGGGTGGGGGATATTCACTCGTAACCGCGCTGAACATTCCCGATCTGGCTGCATGCGTCATTTGTTATGGACGTCTGGTTACAGATACTGCTTCAATCTCCAACATACCTTGTCCTATGCTTGGCATTTTTGGGAAGGACGATCAAGGAATTACGGCAGAGAGCGTACGAGAGTTTGAAGCCACATGTAAGAAGGCGAGAAAAGAAATCGAGGTAACCATGTACGAAAACGCAGGCCATGCATTTATGAATCCTGAAAACAAAAAGGGTTATCGAAAAACAGCGGCGCAAGATGCTTGGTTGAAAATAGATTCATTCTTTGCACGAACTCTAAAAAAATAACTGTGAGGACTGTACCATGAAAAAAATTGTCAGGAAAGTTCTTCAAAATCTAAAAGTCGTTGTAGATCGGTATCCAGTCTTAATCGCTGCTCTGGTGATTTATCTTTATTATTTGGTTACATCCTTGAACTTTTTCGGTCGACAAGCTGAAAAACGATCGTTCGTCGATTACATTATGCAGTTTGATTCTCTTTTCTTTTTGTGGATTGCTGCTGCAGTGTTTCTCCAATGGCAGAAAATGCGGAAGGCGTATAAGCAAGAAGAGGATCATCGCCACAATATCGAACGGGTTCTCGATCGACAGGAAATTTACAGCACACTTATTAAAGATATAACGATGATGCTACAAGATAACGTTAATAATCCTTTAGCTGTTATCTCAGTGACCACACAGGAAATTCGTCGCAGGTTCGAGAAGGATCCAGAGATTATGCGCTGGCTTGATAGGATAGATGGAGCCATGTCCCGCATTCACAACACAATCCGCGATTTGCAAGCATACGAATCACAGAAACTTATTGAGACCTCCCAGGAAGCTGTAAGAAAGAAAAGTTGAACGTATCCTCATGTTTTGAGATTCAACACCATAGATACACACATAACAAAATACAAAATCATCGAGATTGACATTCAAGAATTTCAATTGCTTACTATATTTTCCGTAAGCTTACTCCCACCATGCTATGACATTTGACTGGCTTTCAACTGCCGGTAAAAATCCAATAGCATTTCGAATTGCCTCGTTAGAATACAAAAACGTGCCATTTCCATTCCCTATCACGTTGCCCTCTGATGGGGATTGAGTAAATATAATAATTGCTCCAATAATTATAGCATGAAAATGAACCATATCATCTACCATGACCAAACCAGTAAACGTCCCCCAGTTGCTGTTTTCTAGCACGGCATTCTTAGCACTATTATGAACAATCAGTACGCCCGAACCCCTTAAGTCTGCCGGACCCCAAATGTTTTCCCCGCTCTCTGTTGGAAGTTCAACATAAGTAACTCCTCTTAAAGGATACGTCAATCTCGTTGGATCGGTAACATATTGACTGCCCCCGACTCCACTTTGAGCAATGGCTTTCAATGTGCCTTCGGAATACCGATTGGCTGCCCCACCAAGCGCACTATCTGGCGTTTGTGGAGTAGATGGCACCTGTAGCGTTTTTACCACTGCCGGGTTTACAGGATTTGATGGAGAATAGTCAATACTATCCGCTGTTCCACCTATGTCAGAGGAGCCTCCCTGTATAAATGTACTGCTTGTCCAGATTGCATAGGTCCCCTGATTGGAAATCAATGTGCCTGTTGCTGTATGCTCTCTTGCATCTATGATCAAAGTACCATTGGAAGCAATAGGACCGTTAGCGGTTATCAGTGCCTTTACAGCGAGAGGGACAAACGCGTCTGGGATATAAACGTATGCCTTTGAAAGTGCTCTGGTTTCTTGGGAATTACCGTGTTCCGCTATTCCTGTTGAGATGATCCATACAGCATCATTATCCAGAAATGTTGTATCAGCCACACTCACACTAACCTTGCCATCTAACATCTCCATAAGTGGAAAGCCAGTTCTCCACGACCTGCTTGCGGCAAGTTGGCGCAAACCTAAATTCACCCCGCTCTGTGCAATGTTTTGAGCTGTTTGTCGTAAATAGTAATCATTGAAATTTGCAACGATCCTTGTGCTTGCAGCTTCGATGTTAAAGAGGATCGTTGCTGAGATAACGATTATACCTGCAACGATGAAGATAGTCGCTCGTGCACTCATAACCTATCTTAGATTTTTAGGTTTAATAACTCGTTCCCAATATGCACCAGCGTAAATAGTATCATATGGTGCCATGCTCTCAACATGAAAAGCAACTTTTATTGATTTAATGTTCGAGAGATTGGCAGTAGGAAATCCTTGTCCATCATAGTACCAAAGTTTGAATTGAGTAACTCCCAGATGAATTGATTGCATTCCTTGATTGCTGATAACACGATACAAAATACGAGCTCGAGGATTGACACAAGTTGTATCACGAGTATAGCTCATACGATACCCCACGGTGTCAATTGTTCCGTCATTATCTAAATCAGCTCTGAAAATAATGTTGTTCGTATCTGCCAGCAGAACCTTGAGACTATCAAAGACGAAATAACCCATCTTGCGGAAATCATGTTCCAGCATGCTCGTAACAGTTGTTAAATTTGACTGAACAATAGAGTTGAATGACTGGGTAACGGATTTTTCCGCTATATTGGTGTTAAAACCAAGTACCATGGTTAATATAATGCCACCTATAACGATCGAACAAAGGAAGTCATGGAATTCAGTCATATAGGCTTTCTAGTAAGTGAATGCATATAAAATTTGTAGCGTATCCGGGACAAGAATACCTGCTTTTTGAATCTTTGGAAAAAACGGACTTGTTACAAAAACGGCCAGCTTTTTACAAAACGTGCGAATATTTCTCGAAGAGTCTGGGTATGTTTCACTTGCATAGTTTACTTTGACAAGAATGCGATATCCCTCAGCACGCGGGGTATTAATTAAACGAGAGTAACTATTGTAATCATCGATATCATCAAATTTAACAAATGAACTGTAAGCTCCGGTGACTCCTAAAGTATCTGGTATTGGAGTTGCTTCAGCACTGCCTTCTTTCCCCAATGAGTCTGAAGAGGTTAAACCAGAAGGGACGAGGATCTTTGCACTCACCGTCTGCTCATCAAATGCTTTAGTTTTAGCTTCATCTATAACTGCCTGAGCAAGAGATAAAGCCGCAATATAGTATTCATTTTGTTGTGCTATTTGTGTATTTCCAGTCATCAATCTATTCGAAGAACTCAAAAAAGTACCAAAAATAATTAATGAACCTATGGCTATAATGATATTACTCATCGCTCCATCCTAATGGTATTTATGTTATTAAATGCTCAAATAGCAATGTATTATCGGTTGCTGCGTTGAGCATGTATGGTAAGCCAAAAATCTCCTCGTAATTTAACATAAAAACCATAATTATTTGTAACCAAGATCAAAATTGGTGATTTAGAAATGAACAACTGTTCTGAAGATACACCTGCATAG
>JACQVI010000161.1 GCA_016209795.1 Ignavibacteriota bacterium | reverse complement strand
GTATTGCAATTGAAAAGTAAAAGAGGAAATTTTATATTAGTTTCACTGGGTAAGAGATTAGTTTTGGGGAATTTCTTATGCACATAGATTCTTTTATGCACGAAGCGATCGGAGAGGCGAAGAAAGGATTATCCGAAGGAGGTATTCCCATTGGATCAGTACTTGTTCGTGATGGAAAAATCATCAGTCGTGGACGCAACCGCCGTGTGCAAGAACAAAATCCAATGAAGCATGCGGAGATCGATTGTCTGGTCAATGCTGGACGCATCGGAAGCTATCGGGACACTATTCTCTATTCGACGTTGATCCCATGTTACTTGTGTGCTGGCGCAGTTGTTCAATTTAATATTCCAAAAGTTATTGTTGGTGAAGCTCGGACGTTTCATGGTGCCGAGAAGTTCATGCGTGAACACAGTGTCGAGGTTGTGAACCTCAACCTGATGGAATGTATTGAGATGATGGGAAGGTTTATCCGAGAAAATCCCGAATTATGGAACGAGGATATCGGAATGTGAAAAATCACTTAGTATCATTGATATGATTGGAACATTTAAAATACGAATTATCTGATGGACATCTATGATGAAATACTGAGGGCGTTGGAAACTGAACCCCGAGTCATGATGGCAACAATTATCTCTACGACTGGCTCAACGCCTGCTGCTGCGCTCTCGAAAATGCTGGTAAAGCAAGGAGGAATTGCTTCTGTTGGCACTGTCGGTGGTGGGTGTATGGAAGGTGAAGTACTTCTCCATGCAAACCGCTTGTATGATGTGAATCGTGCTGAGGTTATCACGTTTCATCTTAATGAAGACGATATTGAACATGGTTTAATCTGTGGTGGGAGTTTGGATGTTCTCATTGAACCTCTCTGGCAGGATCAGATTGATCTCTTTCGGCAACTCAAACTCTTCCGCGATGACGGCGACGACTGTATTTTAACTACGGTTCTTTCAAGAACTGGAGTTGTAAAAGAAAAATTTCTCCTTGCAGTCCCGCCACGATCACAAACCGGGAACGACGCAATTGAACCTCATCTCTCTTCCACGGAAACATCGAGCACAGCGACGAGGTCCACCGATTTTCCAGAACTCTTGCGAAGAGCGTATTATCGTCAGCAGACACAACGTGTTCAACTTCGCGATGGGGGAGAAATGATTCTTGAACCAGTCTTTGGTTTACCCAGTCTGGTCATCTTCGGCGGCGGCCATGTCTCGAAGTATGTTTCTCGTGCTGCGTCGATGGCGGGATTTCGTGTCACGATTGTCGATGACCGAGAAAAGTTCGCTAACTCTCAGCGGTTTCCTGAAGCATCGCAGACACTTGTTCTTGATTTCTTGGAAGCGTTCAGGAAACTGACTATAAAACCATCAACCTATATCATCATTGTCACACGTGGCCATCAGTATGATGAACAGATTCTTGAGCAAGCACTCAAAACTCCTGCACGGTATATTGGCATGATTGGGAGTAAGCGTAAGGTGTTCACAACGTTTGAGCACCTTGTGCAGCAAGGAGTTACTATCGAGCAACTTGAACGGGTCTCTGCGCCAATGGGCATCGATATTGGGGCGGTAACGGCTGAGGAAATCGGCATTAGCATCGTTGCCCAACTCATCAGAGTTCGTCGTGGACAGCAGAATCCGCTTCAGAATAAATCAGATGAAATGAAAAAGCTTCTCTCCAGCCTTCAACAACGTTGAATAACCAGTTATGAAAACATTGCGTTTGGTATTCCTCGCACTGTTCTTACTATCATCAGCGTATTCTCAACGAGCCTACGTTCTCGAAGGCGCGACAGTCATCGATGGCATCCGCAATATTCCGATTGACAGTGCTTTTATTGTTGTCGAAGGACAAAGGATTATTGGAGTAGGAAAACGCAATCAGGTCATCATCCCTGAGCGTGCAGAGAGGATTGATGTGCGAGGCACCTACATCATCCCCGGCTTGATCGATGCACACATCCACTACGAGTCACCACGAGACTTGGTACAACTTTTAGCGTGGGGAGTTACCTCGGCAAATTGTATGTTTGAGTCTACAGATCGAGCAAAGATGATGGAGGAACAAACAGCAGGCGATACCGTCCACGCTCCACAATTGTACGCGACAGCACCTATCTTTACAGTTGAAGGTGGCTGGTGGTGGGGCAGGGAATTTCCTATCGATTCCACAATCAATCGCTTTCCAGAAACACCTGAAGAAGCACGTGAACAAATTCGGAAAGTCAAAGCAAAGGGATTCAAGCGTATCAAAATTATGTATGATGACATGGATTGGTGCCGTCATCCACTCAAGCCACTGAAGAGAATGAACACTGATCTCATGCATGCCCTGCTTGATGAAGGGCGAAATCAGCGGTTGTTGACGTTACTTCATGCACCGAAACTACAAGATGCTCGTGAAGCATTAGAGGCAGGCGCATTCGCGTTTGTCCATGGAATTATTGATGAACGTATTGATGCGGTCTTTCTCAACACGATGTTTGAAACGCAAAGGTTTTATGTCCCAACATTTTGTCTCTTTGAATTCCTTGCTGATGTGGAAGGTTTTATCCAACACGTCCTATCCGATGAACGCTTACATTCGGCACTCACAGCAAATGATATTAAGAAATACACGAGTCCTGAGTATTATACGAAATACCATGAACGCTACCCCAATAGTGACTTTGTACGATCCCATCTTAACATTCTGCGCCAGAACATGGCAACGCTTGCAAGAGAGTACGTCTTGATCGCAATGGGAACTGACATGTGGGCATTTCCGGGGATGGCAGCTCATCTCGAACTTGAATATATGGTTCAAGCAGGGCTTACACCAATGCAAGCGCTGGTAACCGCCACGTCGATGGGGGGAATCTTTCTCGGCGAAGGAAATCGAGTTGGGACTATTCAGCCAGGTGCACGAGCAGACCTCTTGATTCTGGAGGCTAATCCCCTTGAGGATATCCGCAACACTCGCTCGATCAAAACCATCATTAAACATGGAAAGTTTTTTGACCCGAAAAAGTTAATTGAAGAATCAAAACAATGAAGCAATTGAGCGATTCTCTCTTGAAGTGGCGTAAGGAATTTCCCATCCTCGAGAAGACAACGTACCTGATTTCGAATTCTCTTGGTGCAATGCCACGTGCAGTCTACAATCGGATGCAGGAATATGCCGACACGTGGGCAACACGTGGTGTGCGAGCTTGGGGTGAAGAATGGTGGGAGATGTCGGTGTCAGTTGGCGATATTATTGCGCCTCTGATTGGAGCTAAGGCAAATGACATTTCGATGCACACAAACGTTTCACTCTTACAGGCAATGCTGGTTTCATGTTTCACATTTCGTGGTGCAAAGAGAAATATTGTTCTTTCCGATCTGGAATTTCCTTCGGTGCTGTATGTCTATCAACAGTTTGCTCGCTCACAGGGTGCAAGATTGCAAATTCTTCACTCGAAAGATGGAATTTCTCTTCCAACGGAACAGGTGCTCGCTGCCATTAATGATGACACGTTGCTTGTATCAATGTCACACGTATTGTTCAAAAGTGCATACATTCAAGACGTCAAAGCAATTACTGACAAAGCACATCGACATGGGGCGATCGTGATTCTTGATGCGTACCACTCAGTTGGTGTCATACCGGTAGATGTGCGGAGACTTGGGGTAGATATTCTTGTTGGCGGTGTTCTCAAATGGCTGTGTGGGGGACCTGGAGGTGCCTTCTTGTGGATCCGACCATCACTGCGAAGGAAGCTGAAGCCAAAGATTACGGGCTGGATGGCGCACAAACGTCCGTTTGCTTTTGAAACAACGATGCAGTACAGTACTGATGCAACACGCTTCTTAACGGGAACACCATCAATTCCTGCTCTGTATGCGATCCAGGAAGGACCAAAAATTATTTCTCGCGTTGGTGTTGGTAACATAAGGAAAAAGTCCATGCGTCAAACTGCACTTTTAATGGAAGAAGCGCAGAAGCATGGTCTGGGGTGTATGTCTCCACAAAATCCCGAGCAGCGTGCTGGGACAGTTACTGTAAACGTCCCTCATGCGTATGGGGTATCACGTGAGCTTCTTCGACGCCAGATTCTTGTTGATTACCGCGAAGGTGCTGGGATTCGCCTTGCGCCACATTTCTATAATTCCGATGATGAAATTATCTCTGTCATTCTCGAAATCCGCCAGATTCTTGATTCAAAAGCTTACCGAAAACATCCAACACGAAGGGGAACTATCACCTGATGTTGCACTTCAGCGAAGCGTAGAGTATATT
>JACQVI010000155.1 GCA_016209795.1 Ignavibacteriota bacterium | reverse complement strand
TACTTATACATATCGCAACGAATTTTGAGAATTCTAAGAGAATTACCGAATTTTATGCGAGAACTATTGGACGAGGATAAGTTTCCTCGTCTCAACAAAATCCCCAGCCCGCAGCCGATAAAAATACACGCCGCTGGCAATCCCGCTCGCATCCAACTCAACTGACTTGAATCCTACATCCTGAATCTCGTTTACCAGCGTCCTCACTTCCTGCCCTAACACATTGTAAATTTTCAATGTGACGTTTGATCCAATTGGCAACTGATATCGAATAACTGTTAACGGATTGAAGGGATTCGGATAGTTTTGCTCCAGTGTATATTCTTTTGGTAAACTGCTGCTTAAATTACCTTCCGATGGCGGAGAAGGCGGTAGCTCTGAAGTGGGAACAATCTTAATTCGGTTCCTTGCTATTCCGGCAGTATCGTTGGATAAGAGTATTAAACGCCCTGGTTGGTCTACCTTTACCCAATATCCCTTCCCTGGAAAGATAGTGTCTTTGTTAATATATCCACCCTCATAGCCGAAGAAGTCGCTGGTTACTAAGCCGGGCGGGTCACTTGTGATGAGAGAAACAGGAACAGGTTCTGAGATCGACCCGATTAAGTTCCAACCAGCGCTCAGGTCGATAGTATCTTTGTTGATTACATCACCAGTAAGATGTACCACCTGAACCGAGGGAAATTTCAACCAGTAACCAATACCTTCTCGAAGAGTATCCTCCATTTGATAACCGTCTATTTCTGTAAACGTATAAGCATCAGAAATAGCTTCGGGGAAAAGCACATTCTTCCGCGCATCCTGAACTCGAAGCGGTAAAGAAATGATATTCCATCGCTGTGCAACAGAGATGGTGAATGCTACGGTGTCATAATTTGTTGTATACCCAAGGATATGAATATCGTCAACATAAAAACCATCCCGTTGATCGCCTCCATCGGCAGCGACACGAAACCGAACTTTTATTTGATTATCCACGTAGCTGCATACATCAATTTGTTGCTCTATCCATGTAAGACCGGGTGTGTAACTCTCATATCCCCAAGCGGAAGAAGACTGATGACTTCCCGAGCGACCAGAGCCTGAATGAGAAAGATTCGAACGCAATGTTGACCATGTTGAACCATTATTTGTAGAAATCTCCACCGTTGCAAAATCCCACGTTGGCTCAATTGCCCACTTCGTCCAAAACCTGAGTTCAGCATAATCATAACCATGCAAATCAAATTCATTAACTGACGTTAGCGAGTTATTGGCATTTGACGAATAATTACCAAAGGGACTATCGGTAAATGCATCTGGACCAGAGTGAGCATCTGCTGTTAAGCCCCACCCCTGTCCAGTTGTCCAGTTACCAGTGCCATTCGATGCACTGTCAGAAAGTATAACGGTTGGAACGCCAAGAAAAAGATCTATAGTATCCCTTTTTTGAAAGCCGAGTGCATCAGAATAATCCAAATAGATTTGAAATGGAATCCCTGTGACTGCATTATAAGCTATATCTCCTGCAAATGAGACTTGCGTTACACTCTGACGACCAATGCTATCCAGTATGACAGTGGGGGATACAAATTGAACAGAAGAATTGCTTGAACTAACTGTAACCGTAAGATCATACGCTGTACTTAATCCCCTATTTTTGATATCAGCTTCCAGAGTAAAACTTTCACCACGATCTAAGAACCCATCTCCATTAGATTCTTGAATACCAGAATGTCGCAGCGTTGGATAATAGCCTGCAAAATAGGAAAGAAGCTTGTTTTGATGAAGATTTTCAATAGCAAGAGGGAAAATCTGTGAACTCGATGGCCAAAAGCCTGTAATTCCTACTTCAGGCGTCATGGTATACGTAAGTGGCTTTGTAGTATCACCAAACATGTAATCATCAGAATTACCACGTGTGGAGTAATTCACTGTTTGCTGATCTGTTCCATTGTTGTAATGGTTGGCAGCTATCATGTCATACGTCCAGTCCCTATAAATTGCAGAGTCACCATTCTCTTGTGAGAGGTACCCCCAAGGATAGATGAGATAATTCCCATACGTATGATAGTTAAAGCACGTTTTAATATTGTGAGATCGCATGAAGTTATCAATTACTTGATTCTCTGGCTCAGAAAACGGAGCGGTGCCGCGATATGTTTCGTTTGAGGTAGAAGTACTTGACCCACCATTCGCTGCATTCCACATCTCGTACGGTCCATAGTTGCGATTCGGATCAACGCCAAAACTTCCGTTTCCATTATCGCGTCGGTTCTTTCTCCACATTCCACCGCCGCTTGGGTTTGTCGTTTGATTATAGACATAGCCATCTGGATTGACAACAGGAATGAACCACAGTTGTCTGTTATTTACAAGGTAAGTTGCCTCAGTATTAGTGCCGTAATTTTCGAGCAGCCACCACATGTAGTAAAGAACAGTCATCATTCCCTGTGGCTCACGGGCATGATGCAACGCAGTATACAACACTTCCGGCTCAGTCGACTCATCCACATCGGGGTTATCTGAGATTTTTACTACCCAAATCGTTCGTCCCTCGATTGAAGTTCCAATACTCAGTTTGTCTGTTATCAACGAGGGGTAGAGTAATTTCATTGAATCAAGCTGCTGGCCAACTTCTGAAAACGTGTAAAAGCCACCCATACTACCGTATCCAAAACCCAGAGCGTTGGTTGGAACTGGTGGGAGCTGATCTGAGTAATACAATGCTAAATCTTCGATGAGAATCTGATAAGAAATATTCCTCGCTTTCAGTTGATCAAGCTCGAACTTCCCGGCAACGAATTCCATCCATCCACCGATTTTCCCAGTCGATCCCTCGAAATCAATTCCGCTACTCCAAATTTGATCGAGCGTAGATTTATCGGAAACGAAGATACGGATTTTGGAAACCTTTTCTTGTGAGTCTGAAAATACAAAAGAAGGAACTAATGAAAGCAGGACGAAAAATGTGCAGAATCTCAAATAGAGCTTTACCATAAATTCTTTCGTATGAGCAATATAGAAAAACTAACCTTGAATCACAAGAACTTTTTACTCATTCGTTAAATAAGTCACACCTTTGTCTTTGAAGGTAAGAATTGAAGAAGAGAAGTGTGATAGCTCTCCAAGTGTTCTTCCGTCTTCAACCCCGCAATTCTTTCTGCAAGTATTCCTTTACCTCAAGAATATCCGATTGCATCGTCAGGTCAGGAACATGTTCGGAGAGAGGGATCGTAAACATACTGCGAGGATGCTGGTCAATCATCATCTTCACCGCTGTTGGTAGCTCTTTTTCCTGTCGTATTGGATGAAGCGGAACTTGTTCGAGATAGGGGTAAATACAGTCATAAGAAAAACGGAAAATGTTCATGCTGACTCCAATCCTTCCAGAAGAATTATCAGCCTGAGCGATTTGATCTAGTGATGGTTTCTCCACAATATCAAGTAAATATCCATCTTGATCCTTTTCGGTTACCGCAAATTGTTCTATTCGCTTCTGGTTAAATTTCATATAAGAACGGTCGTAATCGATCATCGCATTCTCGTGGTTATCCTGCAAAAGTAGTCGAAGTGCTCGAACGGAATAGAGATTATCGCTGTTACAGACAGTAAGCTTGTGTCCTTTCCATGAGTGCGTAGTTTGGAGTGCACATAGCAAGGCATCTGCAGTGCCGAGGGGCTTTACTCTGCCTGAGGGAATCTTCTGAAGAACGTACGCCATCTGCAATTTAGGGAATTGTTTTGCTCCTCCCTGTTCCTCATAATACTGACGAATAGAAGTATCTCGCTCACCGACGACAATGACAACATGACGATAAGCGGCTTCTGAAATATTATTAAGGAGATAGTCAAAAAACGGTCGGTTACCTCTGCCAACGCCGATCATCGACTTGGACTTCACTTCTGCATCTCGACGGAGTGTGCAGTCAAGGGTATCCGAACCTGGCTGAGTGTTCCTCATGCGAGAAGAAATTCCACCTGCAAGTATAACGATATTGGGATTCATCACTCCACAACCTCAGGGAATAAAAAATGTTAGCAGCCGCTAACACTCGAGGCAAAATGTGACAGCATTAAAGTGGACAGGGGCAGAATCCCCGCCTGCCAAAGTCCCGATGGAATCGGGACGGCGGGCAGGGAACTGCCGACACACGGCTTTTCAGGCTCAACGGGTACTGAAATTTTCCTGAAAACAAAAAATTCTGACCACTTTTTCCGCCCAAATCTTATCGAGGTGTTAGCAGACTGTTAGCAGATGGATTATGAATCAAGATAATATATTAGCTCAGAATGATAATACAATTCCAGCGCCTCCCTCAAGACCTAGTAGCTGCCGATTATCATTAAATTTGCCATATTGGAATTTTATGCGCGAAATAAGATCTAAGGATGAGTTTACTGAAATTCTGGGTACAATACCAACGCCAAACATGGTAATGCCAGATAGTGATGCAGCAGTTTTCTCATAATACTTAGCTTGCGTTGTAAAGCCAAGTAGGATTTGTCGATTGATAATCAAAGAATAAGTTACTCTAAGGTCATATTGATCAGGTTCGATTTTGTCCGATTCGGGTGTCAAGATACCACCTCGCAGGATTTCACTCTTCCCTTTCATTCGGTAACGTCCAAAAACTGATAACTCATTCGTTCCGAAGGCATCTTCATATTGAATAGTCGTTACGAGCTTGCCCCCTGATGCAAAAATATCAGTTGAACCTAACCTATCCGATGCAAAGAACGTATAAAGAAGGTCACCAGAAATCCTTGCAGTTTCACCCAAACGGATGTCTATCCCACCCACAGCTATATATTCATCACCAGGATCATAATCATCAAAGTCTTTTATTGGTTTGAATTTCCCTCTATACTGATAAGATCCGGCAATTCCGAACACTACACTTTCACCAAAAGGTATTGCCCACATTACCCCAGGATTAATATTAAACCCTTGACCGTAATTTGATGCTTGAAGATCAAAAATATTATTACTCGATAAGATGCTCGTTTGAAATTCTTTTGGGGTTAATTCCCTCTTTCCTGTGGGAACATTCAATCCTAATGTGAATACAAGCTCCGGACCTTCCCAGTGATAAGTAAGTCCAATTTGCGTATCTGTCAGCCCGCTTAATGCAATAAGATCACCAGTGATGCGAGAAGGGGTGCCTCGTATTGAAACGTTTAGTGCACGACTTAGCGGGAGATAAAAAGATACAGGGGTACTCGCTTGTGAAAACTTAATACTATCATCAAGCGACCACCATTGATAAGCAGGTAGTACAGAAAATGAGCCTCGCTGCCTAATAAGGTATGCATCCGGCTGCGCAGCAGTGTGCATAGAAAGAAACACGATCATTATTGAAAGTATCAAATTACATTTCATTGCTTGTTCTCCTCGTATATTATGTTTGTGGATACTCAATTGATGGTTAATGGATTAACAATAGCTTTCGATTTGAAATAAAATCTCCTGCTCTAAGCCGATAAATATATACACCACTGGCAACCGAATAACCTATATCATTAATACCTGTCCACACAACCGCATGAACGCCTGTGCGTTGTTCCTCATCAACGAGTGTCCGTATTCGTTGACCCAACAGATTATAGATCTCAAGCACAACGTGACTACGTTTGCTCAGTTGATAACGTATCCGGGTTTCAGGATTAAAAGGGTTTGGATAATTCTGCTCAAGGGCATATTCAAATGGTACTAACGGAATACCTTCACTCTGGCGTTCTGCATATTCTTGTGTACCAATGATCACCTTAAAAGACCGCTTCGAATGAGCTTCCCCAAGCTCAATATCAAAGACTTTCTC
>JACQVI010000016.1 GCA_016209795.1 Ignavibacteriota bacterium | reverse complement strand
GTATAAGAAAATGAATTATCATGATAAGAAATACTATCGCTCATCTCTCGCAGAGACATAACGTACAGTAGGACTTAGGATTATCGCTATGGCAGAAATGGATAGAATGAGTAGGGACAGCTTCACGAAGTGCCTAAAAAAAATTTTTTAAAAAGTGAGCTTAGGGATTGATTTTTTAGATTTTTTGTTTATATTTACAGGTACTAACCCGCCCAAATCTTTTAAAAACATTAATTTTTGAGGACATGAGAAAGGATCGTTTAAACGTGAAGCAAAAGGCAAAAGTCATAGGTATTGTTATTACGAGTTGCCCAGTTTGTGGTAATCCGATTAATTTTGACCGTCAAGTTACCAAAATATGTGCATATTGTGAGGAAATTGTACATATAGACTTGGACAAAGTCGAAGTTAGCTTACACGGTCCAGTTCCTGAGACTAAAAAGATGAAAATTAGCATGAATTGAATAAATTCACGCTAACGTTATCTATGTTGACAAGAAGGTAAATTTTTGTTATCTTAGAAGTAGAAGATTCCGCAAAGAGCGGAATCTTTTTTGGATAAAATTAGGACTTATATGGTCGTATTTTAAAAAATCATGTTTCAGCTCTCAAAAAAAATTGAATACGCACTGATAGCACTCCGCCACATGGCGATGGGACACGCTGGTCAGATCTTTACGGCAAAAGAGATTGCCGATAAATATCATATTCCTTATGACCTTCTCGCAAAGGTAATGCAAAAACTTGCTAAGAAGGGTTACATTACATCGTACCAGGGACTGCATGGGGGTTATACACTGACAAGAAATCCGAGCGAGCTTAAGGTCTCTGCTATCATCAATGCTATTGAAGAAAAACAGACGGTTGCAATCATCCAGTGTGAAGCAGAGAGTCCAGAGAACTGTATCATTCACTCAACCTGTACGATCAAGAATCCGTTGGTGAGATTACAAACTACTATAAATAAAATGTTTGATGAGTTAACGATTACAGAGATGGTGTAATGAAAGTTCCGGTGTACATGGATTATCATGCGACGACTCCAGTTGACCCGCGTGTTGTTGAAGCAATGCTTCCCTACTTTACAGAAAGCTTCGGCAACCCGGCAAGTCGTCAACATCGTTTTGGCTGGATTACCGAAGAGGCAGTGGAGTCTTCACGCTCAACAATTGCAAAGCTCGTCGGTGCTGAATCTAAAGAAATTATTTTCACGAGCGGTGCTACTGAGTCAAATAATCTTGCTATCAAGGGAATCGGTGAAGCCTGGAAGCAAAAAGGGATGCACATCGTTTCTGTTCAGACAGAGCATAAATCTGTCCTTGATGTATGTAAGAAAATGGAAAAGCTTGGCTATCAAGTTACGTATTTGCCTGTTGATGAGTATGGTTTAATTGATATCGATCGATTAAAGCATGCAATCATGCCAAAAACAATTCTCGTTTCAGTCATGGTGGCTAACAATGAGATCGGCACGATTCAAAACATTGCAGAGGTCGGGGAAATTTGTCATGAGAAAGGTGTGTTTTTCCATACCGATGCTTCACAGGCTGTTGGGAAGATCCCGATGAATGTCAGGGAAATGGGTATCGATCTCATGTCATTTACAGCGCATAAAATATATGGACCGAAAGGAATAGGTGCGTTGTATGTGCGTAGCTCGAATCCCAAAGTGAAAGTTGCTATGCAGATGGAGGGTGGCGGACATGAGCGTGGGATGCGCTCTGGAACATTAAATGTTCCTGGCATTGTCGGATTTGCTAATGCACTCGAGCTTTGTTCTCAATCAATGGATGAAGATTCAAAGCGGTTGTCGAATTATCGGGATAAAATGGTTGCTGCATTTTCTTCCCAGCTTGATGGAGTATACCTCAATGGTCATCCAACAATGAGGTTACCAAATAATCTCAATATTAGCTTTACATATATCGAGAACGATGCACTGATGATGAGCATGAAAGATGTCGCAGTCTCAACAGGCTCGGCGTGTAGCACGGCGAATCCCGAGCCGTCGCATGTGTTGAAAGCATTGCGGCTCCCACAAGAAAGATTGCACTCCGCAATCCGCTTTGGTTTGGGTCGCTTCACAACTGAAGAGGAAGTTGATTACGTCGTTAATCGGGTTGTTGAAAATGTCAAGAAGCTGCGTGAGCTTTCTCCGGCATATCAGTCCCGTTTTGCGGGGCGCACAGCGGCGGTTTACAATTAACTAACTACAGAATCGATATGAAAAAAGAAGTAGATTTCGTTGTCAACAATCAAGCAGAATTTTTGAAGTACCTGAAATCAAAATTTACCATGATCCACATGTCGAATTTCTTTTTCAGAGATTTTCATTATGGGGTCATGGGCTATCTCAAAGACCACGGGATGAGCGTTAAATACAATCATGCAGAAAAGATTGCTCGAGAAGTTGGGGCTGCGTTCGAGAAGAACGGTATCTTTAAGAGAATCGACCATCAATCTTGGCTGGTAAATTATCCAGAGTTTGCATTACCACGAGTTGAAAAGAAAGCATCATAACGTATTTTGATAGATCTCATACATGGGCTTACTTGATAAACATATTGGAACCAGCAACATTTTGGTAACTTCGTTCGACAATCTGCTCAACTGGGCAAGACTTTCATCCCTCTGGCAGATGCAGTTTGGATTAGCGTGCTGTGCCATTGAGATGATGGCAACCGCGGCATCCCACTACGATTTCGATCGTTTCGGTGTTATTCCCCGTGCCACACCTCGTCAGTCGGATGTGATGATAGTTGCTGGTACAGTAACACTGAAGATGGCAACACGCATCAAGCGGCTGTACGACCAGATGGCTGAACCACGCTATGTTATCTCGATGGGTTCTTGTGCTACTTGCGGTGGTCCTTACTGGGAACATGGTTATCATGTTTTAAAAGGTGTTGACCGGGTAATTCCTGTTGATGTCTATGTTCCTGGCTGTCCACCACGTCCAGAAGCATTGATGGAAGGATTAATCAAACTTCAAGAGAAAATTCGCATGGAAAGTTTTATAAACAAAAGAAGCAATTCCCCTGTTGTCACAGAGAATATAGTGATCTGATAATGAAAACTCAGTTATGAAGCAATACTTTAAAGATATTTTTAGATCGATTTGGTCCGTGCTTGTGGGAATGAGTGTTACCTTCAAGCATCTTTTCATGCCGGCAGTGACTATCCAGTACCCGGATGTTAAATTGAAGTTGCCCGAACGAGCTCGCAACCGATTGTACGTCTACATGGACGATTGAGAAAGGCGATAATTACGATATGACCTATATTGTAACAGAACCTTGTTTAGATTGTAAGTACACTGATTGTGTTGAAGTTTGTCCAGTGGACTGTTTTTATGAAGACGAGCACATGTTGTACATCCATCCCGATGAGTGCATTGACTGCGGAGCCTGTATTCCTGAATGTCCGGTTGAAGCCATATTCGCTGAGGCTGATGTTCCTGATAAATTCAAGGAATGGATTCCAATAAACTATGAAAAGGCTCCCTTAGCTACGCAAATAACACGTAAGAAAGAAGCTCTTGCTGGGACAACAGCAAAAGATTGTAAGAAACATTAAAAGGTAAATTATGAGCACAGAAATTAACACAGTTGAACAATTAGCAACGCAAGAATACAAATACGGATTTGAGACAGAAGTCGAGTATGAGTCTGTTCCGAAAGGACTCAACGAAGACATCATCCGAATGATTTGTGAAAAGAAGAATGAACCGGAGTGGATGCTCGAATGGCGCTTGAGAGCGTATCGTCATTGGGCAAAACTCCAGAAGGAAGATGCAGAGCCAAAGTGGGCGAACATCAAGTATGGACCGATTGATTATCAGGACATCCGGTATTACTCCGCTCCAAAGAAGCGACCCACATACAACAGCTTAGATGAAATTGACCCTGAAGTTCGAAGAACATTCGAGAAACTTGGGATTCCGCTTGAGGAGCAAAAGCTCCTAACAGGAGTGGCGGTTGATGCTGTTTTCGACAGTGTTTCTGTTGCCACAACGTTTAAAGAGAAGCTGAAGGAGCTTGGAATTATCTTCGGCTCGTTCTCTGAAGCGGTTCAGGACCATCCTGACTTGGTTCGCAAGTGGCTTGGCTCAGTTGTGCCGTACACGGATAATTTCTTTGCAACGTTGAATTCGGCTGTGTTCAGTGATGGCTCATTCGCATACATCCCGAAAGGTGTCCACTGCCCGATGGAGCTTTCAACATACTTCCGCATCAATGCAAAAGAAACTGGTCAGTTTGAACGAACGTTGATCATTGCCGATGAAGGTTCCTACGTGAGTTACCTTGAAGGCTGCACCGCGCCAATGCGAGATGAAAACCAGTTACACGCTGCAGTCGTCGAGCTGATTGCTCTTGATAAAGCAACAATCAAATATTCCACCATTCAAAACTGGTATCCCGGTGATAAAGAAGGTAGGGGCGGCATCTACAACTTTGTGACGAAGCGTGGAAAATGTCTTGGCAAAAATTCGAAGATCACCTGGACACAGGTGGAAACTGGTGCTGCCATTACGTGGAAGTATCCGGGTTGCATCCTGCAAGGTGATAACTCCGTTGGCGAGTTTTATTCTGTTGCTGTTACCAATAATTACCAGCAAGCAGATACCGGTACAAAGATGATTCACATCGGAAAGAATACGAAGAGCACAATTATCTCGAAGGGAATCTCTGCTGGTCACGGGCAGAACTCGTATCGTGGTTTGGTGAAGATTCAAAAGAATGCTATGGGTGCTAGAAACTTTTCGCAGTGTGACTCAATTCTCATTGGCGATAAATGTGGTGCACACACCTTCCCGTATATGGAAGTGAAGAATACAACTGCACGAATTGAGCACGAAGCATCAACATCCAAGATTGGTGAAGATCAAATTTTCTATTGCAAGCAGCGAGGACTTTCCACCGAGGATGCTGTGAACATGATTGTGAACGGCTTCTGCAAAGAAGTCTTCCGTGAGTTGCCAATGGAGTTTGCTGTTGAAGCGCAGAAGCTGCTTGGGATTAGTCTTGAAGGAAGTGTGGGATAGTAATGCAAAAACAAAAAATTTCAAGGAAGATAAGACACATATGAAATTGAAAAATTACTTGTTATCCTCAATTACTGGCCTTGGTGCTTTCGGCATCGCTTATGGATTTGAATACTACTCAAGTAAACCCGAAAAGGTTGATGATAGAAAGATCATTGTAATTCATTGGCATCCTGATCAACAGAATAACACTCAGATTCCCAAGAGTATGCGATATGGTACAGGCAGTTTATCATCAGATTCGACCAACATAACTGATAGTCGGATTAAAATAAGTTTGCCGGAGAAAACCAATGCTTGAAATCATCAATCTCCATGCTGGAGTACAAGGTAACGAAATCTTGAAAGGCATTGATCTGAAGGTCAATGTTGGTGAGGTGCATGCGATCATGGGTCCGAACGGATCTGGCAAGAGTACGCTTGCACAGGTGCTTGCAGGTCGCGAGTCTTTTGCGATCACGGAAGGTCGAGTATTGTACGAAGGAAGGGACCTCTTAGCAAGGGCTCCAGAAGATCGTGCTCGTCAAGGACTCTTCATGGCATTTCAGTATCCGGTGGAGATACCGGGTGTGACGAACACGTATTTCCTGAAATCCGGACTCAACGCCATTCGAAAACATCGTGGACTGGAGGAACTCGATGCAATTGAATTCCTGCAGCTTGCGAAGGAACGGGCGAAGCTCGTCGACATGGATGAAAGTTTACTGAATCGTCCCATTAACCATGGCTTCTCAGGCGGTGAGAAGAAACGCAATGAGATTTTCCAGATGGCGGTGCTTGAGCCAAAGCTCGCTATCCTCGACGAAACAGATTCGGGGCTCGACATCGATGCACTGCGAATCGTAGCGAATGGGATTAACAAGCTGCGGCGCAAAGACAATGCCATCATTTTAGTAACTCATTACCAGCGCATCTTGAATTATGTTGTTCCAGATTTTGTTCATGTGCTGATCGATGGACAAATCGTCCATTCGGGTGGAAAAGAGTTGGCACTTGAGCTTGAGGAGAGGGGTTACGACTGGGTTAGAGATGATGCTGAAAAAGCCATAGTGAGTTCATAGGGGATGGTTTGAACAATGATTGAAACAGTAGAACGAAAATCAAAATCCATTTCAACGGGCATCGATTGGTACCTCTCAAGCTTTAGGCTGTTTGAGGAGAGCCTTAACGGGAAAGCTGCGTCTCAGATACATTCGATTCGCAAGGATGCTCTTGCTCGTTTCGCGGCGCTTGGCTTTCCAACAACGAAGAACGAAGAGTGGAAGTACACGGACATCTCTCCACTCACGAAGTATCACTTCAAGCCTATGCTTAAATACAGTCTCGAAGGATTGACGGCTCGGGATGTTGAACAGTTCACATTCCACAATCTTCCAAGCTTTCGAGTGGTGTGCGTGAACGGGCATTTCTCGGAGCAACTTTCGACGCTTTCTGGACTGCCGCACGATGTTCGGATTGAAAGCCTAACTGATATGCTGCAAAGTGATTCTGATATCATTCGGGAATATCTGGGAAAGTTTGTCAGTTATGAGAATGATACATTCATAGCGCTCAACACAGCATTTCTCCATGATGGTGTTTTTATCTCCATTCCCAATAACACGATCCTCAAAATCCCGATTCACATGATCTTTATCTCGATGGAATCGGATTCTGAGTTCGTTTCCCATCCACGAAGTCTCATTGTGACTGGTAAAAATGCTCAGGTATCGATTCTTGAAAGTTACGTGAATCTTACTGACAGAACGTACTTCACCAATACGGTTTCAGAAATCGTTCTTGGTGAAAATGCTGTCCTTGAGCATAATCGGGTACAGCTTGAGAGCACTCGGGCGTTCCATATTGCAACAATACAGACACAACAAGAGAGGAACAGTAATTTCACTGCGAACTCTCTCATCTTTGGTGGTTCGCTTGTTCGCAACAACCTCAACTCCGTTCTTGATGGAGAAGGTGCAGAGTGTACGCTGAACGGCTTGTACCTCGGAACAGGATCGCAATTAATCGATAATCATACAACGATCGATCACGCCAAGCCGCATTGCCCCAGCCATGAGCTGTACAAAGGAATTCTTTCAGGGAAATCCAAAGGTGTCTTTAATGGCAAGATTAAAGTGAGGAAAGACGCACAGAAAACCGATGCAAAACAGACGAACAAGAATCTCATTCTTTCTGATGATGCATCCATCGATACAAAGCCACAGCTTGAAATCTTTGCCAACGACGTCAAGTGTACACACGGTGCAACAATCGGTCAATTGGATGAGGATGCAATCTTTTATCTCCGATCTCGCGGAGTAAGTCTGGAAAAGGCTCGTGATATTTTGATTTATGCGTTTGCCAGCGATGTGATTGATCGAATCAAGATTGAGGCTTTAAGAGAACAACTTCATGAAATTATCCATGATCGACTTGAACGTGAACGTCAATAAGAAGGTAGCATGAGACCGGCAAATGAAATAGTAACTTCTGAGCCTGTTGTCGAATCAAGACTGCATAAGACTTTTGACGTGAGAAAGATTAGAAAAGACTTCCCGATTCTCAATCAGAAAGTCGATGGTAAGCCGCTCGTGTACCTCGATAACGCTGCAACAAGTCAGAAACCGCAGGTCGTCATCGATGCGATGGTGAAGTATTATCTCGAGGAGAATTCCAACATTCATCGCGGCGTGCATTATCTAAGTGAGAAAGCAACCCAGTCTTACGAAGCTGCTCGTGATAAGATTCAAAAGTATATCAATGCAAGTCAGCGTCAGGAAATCATCTTTGTCCGAGGCACAACGGAAGGTGTTAATCTTGTAGCGAGCAGCTATGGACGAAGCAACGTCAAGCAGGGTGATGAAATCATTATCTCTGCAATGGAGCATCATTCGAATATCGTTCCCTGGCAAATATTATGTGAAGAGAAAGGAGCGAAGCTGCTCATCATCCCAATGAACGATGCCGGCGAATTGCTGCTCGATGAGTATGAAAAACTTTTTAACTCACGAACAAAGTTTATTGCAGTAAATCATGTCTCGAATGCACTCGGTACTGTCAATCCTATCAAGCAGATTATCACGATTGCACATCAGTACGGTGTTCCTGTTCTTGTTGATGGTGCACAAGCTGTACCACACATGAGAGTCGATGTGCTCGACTTGGACTGTGATTTTTATGTTTTCTCTGGGCACAAAATGTTCGGACCAACGGGGGTTGGTGTTCTCTATGGGAAGAAGAAGTTCCTTGATGCTATGCCTCCGTATCACGGCGGCGGTGATATGATCAAATACGTCACGTTCGAGAAGACGATTTATAACGACCTACCTAACAAATTTGAGGCTGGGACACCTAACATTGCAGGCGGTGTTGGACTTGGCGCAACGATTGATTATTTGAATAAGATTGACATGACGGCGGTGCGTGCACACGAGCATGAACTTCTGGAGTATGCCACCCAAGCACTCTCGAGCATCAAAGGATTGAGCATTATCGGGACAGCGAAAGAAAAAGCGAGTGTCATCTCGTTTGTTCTTGAAGATGTTCATCCTCACGATATTGGAACAATTTTAGACGATGATGGCATTGCAATTCGAACAGGACATCATTGTGCTCAGCCCGTGATGCAGCGGTTTGGCATTCCAGCGACTGCAAGAGCATCATTTGCAATGTACAACACAAAAGTAGAAGTAGATGCACTCGTGGAAGGCATCTACAGAGTCATTGAGGTGTTGACCTGATGCCTGCGCTCAACGAATTGTATCAAGAAATCATTCTCGATCATAACAAGAGTCCACGCAACTTCCGGAAGATGCCAGATGCTACTCGGAAGGTTGAAGGATACAATCCACTCTGCGGCGATCATTACACCGTCTATGTAAAGCTCGAGGACGACATCATTAAGGATATCAGCTTCGAAGGTGCAGGATGCGCAATCTCGAAAGCATCAGCTTCGGTGATGAGCGCTACGGTGAAAGGAAAAACGAAGGCAGAAGCTGAGGAATTGTTCGAAAGTTTTCATACATTGGTGACGGGCAAAATGGATGGAATGGCTGAGATTAGCACGCTTGGAAAATTAGCAGCCTTTTCAGGGGTTTCTGAGTTTCCAGCACGAGTGAAATGTGCAACCCTTGCGTGGCATACGTTGAAGGCTGCACTTGAAGCGAAGGAAGAGGTTGTGACGACGGAGTAGTATTACCAAATAAAAGGAGTGTATAAACTATGAAAGCTTATTTTTATCTTTTTACATTGATCGTTTGCTTGATCACTGCTGGCTGTACCAGCG
>JACQVI010000160.1 GCA_016209795.1 Ignavibacteriota bacterium | reverse complement strand
TCTCAATTCATTTATAGGATTCATAATACGTGTATTCATAGTGTGGCTATTTCCCAAATATGAAGTTTCATGGTGTAGCTACCTAAGGAAGACTTCGGAATGATCGTATAACATTCATAGTTTATCGTTCTTCATGGTAGAATTACTTTGTCGAAAATATCCTCTGAAGACTATTTGTCAAGAACAGTTTCTTTAGACTTGCTGTATCTTGAAAATAAAAAATTCACAAGTATTAATGAAAGAGGTTTTTCTAACAAAAAGATGAGCAGTGCAGTAATAAGAACACTAAAAACGACAACGCTGTAAATAAGATTTTGAGTGAACTCCCCACCTTCCATCGCCATCTGTAATGGCATAGAAGCAAGCACTGCCGCTGCAGTTCCCTTAGGGATCATTACGCCCATTACTGCTGCGTCTTCTTGAGGTGTTATTTCCTTACTTGCTGATATTCGAACAGAAATCAATCTTGCTAAAAGTAACATGCAACAAATAAGCAGAGCATTAGCGGTCGACGGTAAATCGGAAAGACGTACTGAAAGACCAAGATACACAAAGAAAAATGTCTTAATCAAGAAAACGACTTCACCAAAAAATAACTTCTCTGTCTCATTGTGGACTAAGGGAGTAAGATTAAATTTTTTTACCAGCCAGGGGATTTCTTTGAGACCGACATTTCCTAACGTAACCCCGAATGCCAATGCTGATACAGGACCGCTAAATCCTAAGAAATCTGTTATCCCGAAAAGAATAAACAAAAACGAAGGTGTTGTAAAAATGGCAAACCGCAATTGTCTCATTCTATGGAGGAGAATAGACCAGAAATATCCACCAGCCGCACCGATGATCAGTGCAAAAACGAATGAAGAAAGTAAGTTTCCGATCAATTTCCCAATATGGACTTCGTTAAGCTTTAGAGATTCTATAATTGCAAGTGAAACAATAATACAGAGCGCTTCGCCGAACGGTGATTCAAGTGTTAACGTTGTTTTTGTAGAATCGCTCACGCGCAGTTGACGGACCATTGGAATAACAACCGCTGGTGCTGGACCAGCAAGAACTGCAGCGATAAACAATGATAGAAGAAACGGGAGAGTTGTAATGATAAGTATTGTGATGGTCAGTAGTACGAGGGCTATACTATAACTAACGAACGTTACAAGTAATGTTCCACGAAGTGACACTCTTAGGCTTTCTATACTGAGGTCAAGTCCTCCTTCAAAGAGGATAACCACGAGTGCAATCGTTGTAAATATGTTTCCCAATTTTCCAAAATCGTCAGGTGTCACGATATGCAGTAGGGGACCAATGACAATCCCGATGAGAATAAGATAAAGAACATCGGGAACGCGCGTTCGATCGAAAAGAACAACAAAAAAATGTGCAAGAAAGACAAGAAGACCGACGAAAATGATGACGGGAGCGTGTTCCATAACGTAGCTATTTGCTTTCCATCATACTCTCAATATCCTTTTTCTTTCCAAATATAACAAGAATATCTCCTCTCTCAATCATTGTTGTAGCTTGGGGTGTGCCTATGATCGTTTCGACTTGCTTCACCCCTAATCCAAGAAGTTTCTTTTTTGCAACCATCCGCCTAATGGCTACTAAGGTTACGCCAAACTTTCGATGAATATCCAATTCTCCGACTGTTCGAGCAATGAAATCGTCTGGTGTATTGATCTCAGATATGTTGTAATCTGAAGAGATAGCGAATGAATCTACCATTCCTTCAACCATCAGACTGCTCGATAACCGATCTGCAGCTTCTTCAGCTGGAAGAATGACTTCCGTAATTCCGAGATGATTAAGAATGCGTTCATGGACTGATGTCGTAGCACGAACAATGATACGTCTCACCTCTAATTGCTGAAGGGCTGCTACAGTGAGCAGGCAGGCTTCAAAGTTCTCACCCATTCCCACAATGACAGCATCATAATCCGTAATGCCCTGACTCTGGAGAGCTTTTATTTCAGTCGAGTCGAGACACACTGTGTGCGTTACCTGGTCTTTGATGTCGTCAAGTCGGTCCATTTTAGCGTCGATGGCAAGTACCTCAGCACCTTTCCGAGCAAGCTCAACAGCGAGATGTTGCCCAAATCGCCCTAACCCGATAACTGCGAATTTTTTTATCATCTCATGTTACCAGTACATGCTCTTTAGAATATTCATAGCCTTCTTCTGCGCGTCGTTTGATTAACGCCATCATGACAGCCAGTAATCCAACACGCCCGACCAGCATGGAGATAATTATGATAAATTTCCCCCACGAAGTCAAATGCGGTGTCACACCACGGGAGAAACCGACAGTTCCAACCGCGGAGATTATTTCAAACAACAAATCCTGGAAGGGCTTTTTCTCCGTCAGGAGTAGGAGGAAGAGAGCAAGAGCTATGTAAATTATTGTCAACAAGATTACACTGAATGCTTTGATAACACTGATCTCCGAAATTTGCTTCCGGAAAAGTTCGATTTTGTTTCTTCCCGAGGCAATGGCGTACATATTAAGAAAAGCTATTGCAACTGTTGTTGTTTTGATACCTCCGCCGGTTGAAGCAGGAGATGCACCTATCCACATTAAGAGGATAATGGCGAACATTGACTGTAAAGAGAAAGCTCCCAAATCAAGGGTATTAAAGCCTGCTGTCCTTGCTGAGACGGAGTGAAATAACGCAGTAAGAAATTTATCCCATGTAGAAAATCCCTCCAATACGTTATTTTGTTCGAGAATGAAAATTACCATTGTTCCGGTGAGAATAAGAGCGAAACTTATGATTAAAACAATTTTGGTATGTAACGTTAAACGCACAATGTATGGATTTTTTCTCCTGCGAATTGGAATTCTTGCACCTAAGTTAGAGATAGCAGGGAAGCCAAGACCACCAAGGATAATTAAAATCATCATTACTGAGAGTACACTGGCATTCAATTTAAACATTGGGTGAGCAAGATTTTCAGATAATAAAGAAAATCCAGCATTACAAAAAGCAGATATGGAATGAAATATAGAAAAAAATAATCGACTGGTTTGATTATCGAGTGCAGAAGGTTCTATCAATGAATAGAGCAAGAAAGCTCCGCCTGCTTCAATAGCAAACGTAACGAGTGCTATCGTCATAATCGTACGTCGAATTTTCCCAAGGTTTTCTTCGCCGAGAAGCGATTGCATTGTCGAGTATTCTTTGAGTCTCCCCCCACCACCCATCACGTAGCCGAAGAATGTTGTCAGCGTCATGATACCAAGACCGCCGATCTGAATTAAGAACAGTATGATTGAATGTCCAAAAAGCGTAAAGGCAGTTTGCGTATCAACAACGATCAGGCCTGTAACACAGACCGCACTCGTAGCGGTAAAGAGTGCGTCGATAAAAGATAGCGGCTCGTGGACTGTGGCGCGGGGAAGTAACAGGAACATGGTGCCAACAGAGGCCAAAAAAATAAAACTCAGTAGAATCAGAAGAGAAGGTTGAATGTTCATCTCCATTATCTTACTGCTGACCCGTAACCCCGTTATGCCAATGGTTAAGAGCAAAAAGAACTGTGTCGTGATAATGTAAATACTGGTTATTCCCTCGGGAGTCAAATCGGGATGAAATAATTTCAAAAAGGATCCGACCCGTTCTGGCAATGCAAGATGGAATAAAATCAAAGCGAGAACAATTGATTCACCCCAGTTTCTTTTGAAATACATCCATCTGTTTTCAAAAATAAGGAATTTAAGAATTCCTCGACCAAGAAATCCATATAAAATAATAACGTTAAACAGTTGAAGCCGGGACTGGTAATGTCCGGGTAAATAGAAACCATATTGGGCAACAAGCAAAATGATCGCCAATATGGCAAGAAGGAGTAAGAACCAATTCAGGATTGCCAAAATATTCTTTCTTCGCCGGTCAATAAACGTAGTTATTGACCAACTGGTATCTTTTCCTTGTCGTGAGTATCTGAAAACCTTCAACATTTAATCTCTATGTGCTCATCGACGAGCTAAGATAAGAGAATTCCATCTTTTTTTCAATCGCCGAGCTGTTCAGCGAGAATTACCCTAACCTGACTTAAATTATTTTTGTTGACAAGAACTAAGAGCGTATCCCCAGCTTCAAGAACAGTTCCTCCACTCGGTACCACATAGTTGTCATTACGAACGATTAAAACAACCAAGCTGTCATTTGGTAAACCAAGCTCTACGAGAGATTTTCCTACGGCAGCGCTAGTGTACGGTACAATCAATTCAATTAAATCAGTGTCAATACCAATGCGAGATTCAAACTCAATAGGATACCAACGTTTCTGCTTTACTGGTATATTAACTTTCAAGAATTTTGCGACAATAGGAATTGACCACCCCTGAAGTAGCGTTGATGTCAATACGATAAAAAAGACAAGGTTAAAAATCAATTTGGCATTTGACACATTCGCCAACAAAGGAAATGTGGCTAAAATTATTGGTACAGCCCCTCTGAGCCCTACCCATGAAACCACAGCCTTTTCTCTCCATGCATGATTGCTCAGCGCTAGAGAAATATAAACACTTACTGGTCTTGCAATAAAGACCAAAAAAGTGGAAACCATGAATCCTATCCCTATAACTGGAAGAAGGTGAGATGGAAACACAAGTAACCCCAACGTTAAAAACATCCCAATCTGGCTGAGCCATGCCAGACCGTCAAAGAATCGGAACAAATTTTTCTTATGAACGACTTCGCTATTTCCGATAAGGATCCCGGCAAGATACACAGCCAAGAACCCGCTTCCTCCAATAGCTGTAGTTATAGCATAAATGAAGACTGCAAAGGCAAGCGAAAAGACAGGATAGAAACCCTCATAGGAAAATTTCATGCGGTTTAGTAACAGGACAACCACTTTACCGAAACCCAAGCCCATTATACTACCAACTCCCATCTGAAACAGAAACAAGAGAGGAAGGTATGTCCACTTTGAGTCCGGTGTAAGGATGAGCTGAACGATACCAACTGTCAGAAACACTGCCATAGGATCATTGCTGCCCGATTCAAGCTCGAGGAGTGGTTTTAACATGCCTTTCAAACTTATTTTCCTCGACCGAAGAATTGAAAAGACCGCTGCTGCGTCAGTCGATGAAATGACAGCACCGAGAAGTAATCCTTCAAGTACAGAAAAGTCTAAAATGAAAACTGCAAAAATTCCCACTGTGAGAGCAGTAAGAAACACTCCCACGGTTGCAAGACTCATCGCCTGCCAAACAATAGGTTTAACCTCCCTCCAATTAGTATCCAAGCCTCCTGCAAAAAGAATAAAGATTAAAGCAATAATACCAATCGATTGAGCCGAACTAGCATCATCAAAATAAATCCCTCCCGGACCTTCTGAACCTACAAGCATCCCTATGGCAAGAAAGAGTAACAGAGCAGGAACACCTAAGTTGTCTGTAAATTTTGCTATGGCGATGCTAAGTAAAATAAGAAATGACCCGATTAATAAAACAACTTCGAGAGAAACCATATCCTTGTAGAGTAAGTTATGTTATCAAGTTGAGTAGGACATTGTATCGGTTGCATGTTGTATCCAAACTACTAAATTGTAGTTAAAGAAACAACGTATGGTCGATAATACTTACTCAGTATATAAGACAAAAAGAAGCCTTTAGAACTACTTTTTGTTTATTGTACTATTTTGATTTTTGTTGTTTCTCGTATCGATGGAGTGAAAACTTCAGAAGAGGTGGTGTAACAAGAGTAGTGAGTATGACCATGATGACAATCGCAGAAAAGATGGCATCGTCTACAACCTTCAGGTTTTTACCAATGCTTGCAAAGATCAGTCCAACTTCTCCTCTCGGCACCATACCAATGCCGATACTGAGGCGATCCAAACCCTTTTCGACAACTGCAAGTCCACAGAATTGCTTACCAAGGAATGCAACAAACGTCAAGCCAAGAGCGATTCCCAGTACATCAAGGTTAGCAAATGTTTCAAGTTTCACCTGAATTCCCATCATCACAAAGAAAATAGGAACGAGCAAGGTAGTAACAGGCGCAAGGAGTTCCTCAAGTTGTCTCTCTTCTTTGAAGCCTTGAAAGTGAACTTGTTCAAGGATAAGCCCGGCAGCAAATGCTCCAACGATCGTTGCCAGTCCAGCAAGGTTTGCAAGATATGAGAGAAGAAAACAGAAAAGAATTGCTGAGATAATCATCATTCCCTTTGAGCGTAATTGTGCCATAAGAGACATCATTCTCGGAACAACTACTCTTCCAACAACAATCGCACCAGCAAGAAATCCAAATGCAATCCCGGCAATTTTTACAAGTGAACCGATACTCAGTGAAGCTCCAGTCTCAGCAGCTACAACGATTCCAGATACAACCGCAAGGATAATCAACCCCAAGACATCATCAATCACGGCGGCTCCAAGTATGATTTTTGCCTCGGGGAGATGTATCTTACCCAAATCTTTGAAGACTCTTGCAGTAATGCCAACACTCGTAGCACATAGAATAGCACCGATGAAAATATGAATATTTGTTAGATCAAAATTTGGTGCTAATGCCAGAATAGCTTGTGGAACTTCTTTGAAGAAGATCCAGCTAATTCCAAAACCTAATGCAAATGGCACAATAACTCCGACAGTTGCAACCAGCGAGGACGATAAGCCCACTCTACGCATTTCGCCAACAGTGGATTCTAAGCCTACTTCGAACAGTAACAAGATAACCCCGATCCGCGCTAAACTATCAATCACAACCGCCCATTGTTCAGTGATCGTTGCTGTACGCAATGGCTCAAAGAACGACCACGATGGAGTAATCAGGACGAGATTTCCGAACACTATTCCGACAACTAACTCACCAAGGACAGCAGGAAGTTTCACACGTTCAAATAATTCGCCTCCAAGTTTTGCACCAAGTAGTATAACACTTAACGCTATAAGAACAGGAGTTACAGGATCAGTATGATTTCCCGTTGAGTGCAAAGCTATTGATGTATCTTGTACCGTTACGTGATCAGCACATAATCCCTTCTGATGTCCAAGAAATAAACTAACCACTATTATGAGACAAAGGATCAAAAGCGCACGCGTCGCACACAACTTACCGCCTGTTGAGTTTGGAAACAAGAACGTCATCGAGTAGTATCGGAATGCGTAAGATTGGATTGTGTGTATTGCTTAACAACCGAGATAATGTGTTTTGTTGTATTATGAGATTTTTGAAGAAACGTTCCCGGGTACACACCAATCCACACGATGAACAGAAGCACAGGCGCAAGCACAGCAATCTCTCGCTTTGAAAGATCAGACAGATTTTGATTTATTGGATTCGTCATCTTGCCAAACACAACTCGCTGATACATCCAGAGCAGATAAACTGCAGCGAGAATAACTCCAGTCGATGAAAAGATAGCAAACCATTGACTCAGGTAAGTAGATTTGAATGCGCCAACTAAAATTAAAAATTCACCAATAAACCCATTAAGCCCAGGAAGCCCAAGAGACGAAAGCGAAACAATCATAAAAAAAGTGGCAAAGAGAGGCATAACGTTAGCCAAGCCGCCAAATTCCGAAATCATCCTTGTGTGGCGGCGTTCGTAGATCATTCCGACAATTAGAAACAGCGCACCTGTCGAAAGCCCATGATTGATCATTTGAATGATGGAACCCTGAATGCCTTCTTCTGTGAGGGCGAAAATGCCAAGCACAACGAAACCGAGGTGGCTCACCGAAGAATAGGCAACAAGTTTCTTGATATCGGTCTGCACCATTGAGACAAGAGCACCGTAAATAATGCCAATGACAGCCAATAGAGCAATGTACGGTGCAAACATGATTGTAGCATCTGGAAAGAGGGGAACCGAAAAGCGAAGCAAGCCGTATGTACCCATCTTCAAAAGCACTCCAGCAAGAATAACACTTCCAGCGGTGGGTGCTTCAACATGTGCATCGGGTAACCATGTGTGGAAAGGAAAAAGTGGCACTTTGATGGCAAAGCTAAAGGTGAACGCAAGAAACATCCATGTCTGAATAGTTAAAGGAACAGCTGGAGCAATTGAATACAGTTGTAGCAAATCAGTTGTAAATCTCCCGTTAGGTTGTGTCGAAGCGTAGTAGCCTAACCATATAATTGCAACGAGCATCAGCAGGCTGCCGACCATCGTGTACAGGAAAAATTTGATGGCAGCATAAATTCTATTTTCTCCGCCCCACATGCCGATGATAAAGTACATTGGAATCAGCATAGCTTCCCAGAAGATGTAGAAAAGAAACATGTCCAGTGCACAGAAAACACCGAGCATACCCGTTTCGAGTAACAGCATCATGATAGTGTATTCCTTAACTCGCTTCTCGATAGACTTCCATGATGAAAGCAGTGCAAGTGGAGTCAAGAACGTTGTCAAAAGAACGAGCATCAGCGATATGCCATCAATGCCAACGTAATAAGAAATATTCAGCGACGGAACCCACAAGATCCTTCGGGCAAATTGAAACCCCGCATTACTCGGATCGAATGCAAAGTAAATGATAAACGAAAGACCAAATGTAAGAAGACTAAATACAAATCCGAGTACTTTAAGTGTAGCGACACGTTCTTTCTTCAAGAAGAACAGTAATACACTACCAGCCATCGGGAGAAAAATGAGGTATGTAAGAATATCAGTCATGCAACATCTTCGGTGGTTACATTCGAGTTAACAGTATTCCTAAGATGATAATAATACCAGCCACGAACACCATAGCATAACTCTGCGCCACGCCTACCTGAATACGTCTCAAGATGCCACTTAGGCTGTACATGAAACGTGCCGTTCCATTCACAAGTCCATCGACGATGCTGACGTCAAACCTTGCCCAGAGAAGCTTTTCCGATCCTTTGACAACAGGCTGCACAACTACAGCATCGTACATTTCATCGACGTAATACTTATTCCATAGAAACTTATAGATAGTGGCGAACGATGTTGAAAGTTTAAAGACAATATCTGTACGTCGCAGATAGAATAACCGAGCGATATAAACTCCACCAATGGAAAGAAGTACTGATAATGCCATCAACAGATACTCAGTAGCATGACTAAATGTATGAAGCGGTACCATGATTACATGTGCTCTCTCAAAAACAGGCTCTAACCATTGCTCGATAGCATTTCCTCCACCAAGACTTGCAGGGATTCCGATGAATCCACCTAGCATTGAAAGCCCTGCAAGGATGACGAGAGGAATTGTCATGACGTTCGGCGCTTCGTGTGGATGAATATCATGTGACCAACGCTCTTTGCCGCTAAACGTTAATGAAAAAAGCCTGAACATATAGAACGCTGTCAGTCCTGCTGTCATCCAGCCGAATAACCAGTAGACAATCGATCCCTGTGAAAATGAATGCCAGAGAATTTCATCCTTGCTAAAAAATCCTGAAAAAGGTGGAACGCCAGCAATAGCTAATGCAGCGATCAAAAAGGTGTTGGAGGTGATTGGCAACTTTGATTTTAGCCCACCCATCTTTTGGATATCCTGCTCTTCACGGATCGCATGGATCACCACCCCTGCACCTAAGAAAAGAAGTGCTTTGAAAAATGCATGGGTCGTGAGATGAAAAATGCCAGCAGCGAACCCACCCACGCCAAGTCCAAGAAACATGTACCCAAGTTGACTGATTGTGGAGTACGCTAGAACTTTCTTGATGTCATTTTGCACTAACGCCATTGTTGCGGCAACGAATGCTGTTGCAAGGCCGGTGATCGAAACAATCTCCATCGTCACTGGAGAGAGAGCATACAGAACCGAACATCGTGCAACCATATAGACACCTGCAGTAACCATCGTTGCTGCGTGAATTAATGCACTCACTGGAGTCGGACCTGCCATTGCATCAGGCAGCCAAACGTAGAGCGGTATTTGTGCAGATTTCCCAATCGCTCCAAGAAATAATAAAAGCGTTATCCAGAACATCGTTTCATCACCAGTCATCATAACTCCCGAGGCCCGCTTAAAGACATCCTCAAACGTCAGGCTCCCAAACGTCATGAAGATCAAAAACATCGATATCAAAAATCCAACATCGCCAATGCGATTTACAATAAATGCCTTTTTTGCTGCATCGCTTGTTGTCGCAGTACCGGGCTTATAGCCGCCTGTATCAAACCTTCGATCGTGCCAGAAGCCAATCAGTAAATAAGAACAAAGTCCAACACCCTCCCAGCCAAAGAACATCAATGCGAAGTTATTTGCAAGCACGAGATTCAGCATCATGAAGATGAATAAATTCAGGTAGGCAAAGAACCTCCAGAATCCAGGATCACCGTGCATATACCCAATAGAGTACACATGAATCAGAAATCCAACGCCTGTAACAATCAACGTCATGAGTATTGAAAGCTGATCGATCTGGTATCCAACAGTAATTGAGAGCGAACCTGCGGCAATCCAGTTGAAAAGATTGATGAGGTAAAATCGTTCTTCAACTGAAGATCGAAGCATTTCAAAAAATACGATGGCGGCGATAACGAACGACACTCCCACCACACCGCTTCCAATGATACCACTGATTTTCTCTGAATGAATCTTCTTACCCAGCAAGCCATTAATGAGGAAACCGAGAAGAGGGAAGAGAACGATATATGGACTGAGATTATGCATGGGTTATTTTCAATTTTCAATTGCCAATTTTCGATTTGAAGATGATCGGGTTGGCACCAAATTGTAAATTGCAAATCAAAAATTGCAAATGGACATCACCATTTCATAATGTTGATTTCATCGATATTCACTGTCTGTTTGTTGCGGAACAGGGCGATAATGATTGCCAAGCCAACTGCCGCTTCAGCGGCTGCAACAGTCATCACGAAGAAGACGAGAATTTGACCCGTTGGATTGCCAAGGTATGCTGAAAATGCTACAAGTGAGAGGTTGACGGAGTTCAGCATCAACTCAACGCACATGAAGACGATAATTGCGTTGCGACGTGTGAGAACGCCAACAACGCCAATCGTAAATAGTATCGCACTTAATGCCAAATAATGGTGTAAGGCAATACCTGTCATTGAAATTTCTTCTTCGCTAAGACAATCACGCCAACCATTGCTGCCAACAAGATGACCGAAGTGATCTCAAACGGCAGAACATAATCGGTAAACAAGGCTTTGCCAATCGATTCAACTGTTCCCATAGCAGTTGCATGAGCTGATAGGGATGTTGAGTCACTTGCAGTCAATAACCTCAATCCAACAAGAAGTTGCAGCAGCACAACAGTTGTTAATCCAACGGCGATCATCTTCTTCAGAGTTGGCCGTTCTGTTAGGCGTGCCTCATCGCCAAGATTCAACAGCATGATGACAAAGAGAAACAGTACCATGATAGCACCAGCATAGACGAGAATCTGTATGATGGCTATGAATTGTGCATGGAGTAGGAGATACATCACCGCAAGACTAAAGAAATTCACAATGAGGTATAAAACACTCATAATTGGATTGCGGCGGGTAATCATCAGAATGGCAGAAAGAATAGCAAGTGCTGCTATGAGGAAAAAGAAAATAATCTCAACATTCATGCGGGGTAGTACAGCATTTAGTCATAGACATAATAAAAATCCTTCCATTTTCAAAAGAAATAGTAATGCACGCTTGCTTGAGGCAACGGTAGAACGGTGCCATCACTGAAGTATGTGAAGAGTATTTCGCCTGTGAGATGAACCGGTGAAAAAATGTTCACCCATTCTCCACCTATACCTACCCCAACACGGAGTGGTGCAGAAAGATTATTGTGACCCGACTCTCCTGAATAAAAAAAACCCACTCCCCCTCCTGCAAAGAAGCGAGTCGCTGCACTGTGCGCAAGATCGTATTGAGCTTCTATACTGAGATTATAATGGAGATTTCTGTCAACACTGATAATCCCGCCCACAAGCTGATACGAAAATTCATAAGGAAAGTGATGACGAAAGCTTAATCCAAATCCGCTCACCAAACCAGCAGAGAATCCAACACCATAAACACTCCTCTCTGAAAGAGCCGATTGATTCTCTCGTGGAACTGAAACTTGAGCACTGCACTGGAAAACTATCAGCAACATAACAATTATGATGATACATGTTTTCATAGGTTGTGACTTTTTACTGTGAACGGAGGGTTGTATTTCTAACTTTTTCCAATTTCATTATACAATTTACAATTTTTGATTTTTACCGTAGGGGAAACTCCGCTGCAAAGTTCAATTGAACATCAGCAATTGGCATTCGCACATTCATCATGGTGTCAATCTGTAGATCATTCTGGGAAACGGAATGGTCTCTCTCACATGGTCAAGCCCGCAGATCCATGAAACTGTACGCTCAACCCCAAGACCAAATCCTGCATGGGGCACCGTACCGTACCGTCGTAAATCGAGATACCACTCAAATGCTGATTGTGGAAGGTTGTGCTCACGAATTCTCTGGAGTAAGGTATCCAAATCATCTTCACGCTGACTCCCACCGATGATTTCACCATAGCCTTCGGGAGCTATAACATCCATAGCTAAAGCTAAGTCAGGATTCTGAGGATCACGTTTCATGTAAAATGCTTTGATCTTTGCGGGGTAGCGATGGACAATGACAGGACGATCAAACTGTTCGGAGATGATCGTTTCATCGGTACCGCCGAAGTCGGTGCCATACTCAAAATTGACTCCTTTCTTTCTCAGAATTTCTACAGCTTCATCATAACTAACCCGTGGAAGTGGTTTCTTTACACTCTCTAAAAATTTGGTATTGCGTTCAAGCGCTTTCAACTCTTCCGCACGTTGCTTGAGAACAGATGAGACAATGTATTCGAGGAATTCTTCGGCAAGCTCCATATTGTCGTTTAAGTCATTAAAAGCAACCTCAGGCTCAACCATCCAGAATTCGGTGAGATGGCGGCGTGTTTTTGATTTCTCTGCACGGAATGTCGGACCAAAGACATACACTTTGCCGAGCGCAAGTGCCCCAGCTTCACCATACAGTTGTCCCGACTGAGTGAGATATGCTTTACCAAGATCGAAGTAATCAGTTTCAAACAGTGTACTTGTCCCTTCACATGCTGCCGGTGTAAAGATAGGTGCATCGAGTAATACAAAACTTCGATCGTCAAAAAACTCCCGTATCGACTTAATGATTTGATGGCGGATACGGAGAATGGCGTGCTGCCTGAGCGAGCGCAGCCAGAGATGTCGATGATCCATTAAGAAATCGACGCCGTGCTCTTTTGGCGTAATGGGATAGTCCTTTGCAATCTGAATGATCTGGAGATTGGTTAGCTCCATCTCATATCCGCCCGGCGCTCGATCATCTTTTCTGATCTTGCCTGTCACGATCAGCGATGATTCTTGCGTAAGGGAATCAAACGAGTTAAACGCTTCATCAGGTGTGGCGCCTTTGGCCATCACACACTGAAGGATGCCAGTTCCATCTCGAACAACGAGGAAGCGAATCTTGCCGCCCGAGCGCTTGTGGTACAGCCAACCGTGAATGTTGATCACCTCACCAACTTGGTGTGATAAGTCTTCAATATAGATTCGTGCCATAGAAACTAAAGTTAATTGGATTGAAACAGTGTGAATATACGAAAGAAAAGCGAGAGGGGCAAAAATTTAGAGAATAGAAGGACTATCGTTCTCTCGAAATCCTCCGCAGCTCTCGTTGCACAAGGTGAACATCATCATCCAAAAAATGTCGAGAGAGGCGGCGTGCACGGCGTACATGATTCTCATCAATCTCTACAAAGACCAAATCTTCGTCGAAGAGTTTCGCCTGGACGATGATATCACCGCTCGGTCCAACGACTTCAGAGCCTCCCCAGAAGTTCACACCATCTTCATAGCCAACACGGTTACAAAAAACGACATAGGAACTCAATAGCCGTGCGTATGCTTTATGCTGTTCAGAATTAATTTGGGCATTCTGGATTCGTGCATCCTCACCAGCTAATCGTGTCGGACTTGCTGCAATACCGATGATCGCTTGTGCACCATCTTGGGCTAAAATGTATGGCAACGGTAAATGCCAAAGATCCTCACAAACCAAGACCCCAATTCTTCCAACAGTGGTGTCAATTGCTTTAACACTTTTACCGGGACTGAAATAGCGAGACTCTTCAAACATCCCATACGTTGGGGGGTAGATTTTCCGATGGACAGAAATTACTTTTCCCCGTTCAAAGAGAAAAGCGCTGTTGTAAATCCCAAACTCATCTGATTCTTCAACACATCCAGCAATGATCGCAATCTCACTGCTTTCTTTGATCAGGGGAGTAAGACGTTTATCATTGTCTGGTCGAAGTGCAAGCTCCCAGTTGATGTCTTTGATGGAATAACCAGAGAGGCTTAACTCAGGGAATACAACAAGATCGGCACCTCCAACTTTTGCGCGGCGAATGAACTCAACGTGCTTCTTGACGTTCTTCGCTATATCGCCAAGCACATTATCAATCTGTGCTAATGCTATGGTGAACTTCATTGGGGAGATCGCTGAAAAAGTCGTGATATCATGGTTATCAGAAATTGTTGCATTGCGTAGCACTCGAGTGCAAATGGAACAAAGCCAAGATAGCCTACAAGTGGCATTTCAAAAATTTTCGGTCCTGCAAACGAGAGTGGTACTGAGTAATGCCATTTCGCCTCAGCCCAATAATTCCAAAACTCCCACAGTATTCCGCAGACCACACCAGACAAAACAAGTGAAGTGAAGAGTGAATAGTCTCCCCTTTCCATCTCTCTCAGAACAGACTTGCCTTTCATGAAATAGTTCATCGGATCCAGAAGAAGAAAAAACCCTATCCACACGAGGCCGAAAAGTTTTAGGGCACTTTCACCTGAGGCAAGAAGAGGGAATATCAGGCAACAAGCACCGATGATACTAAGCGCAATCAGAAAGCCCTGGGAAATTTTGAACGATGAACGCTGTCGATAAGAAAAAATATTCTGGAAAAGTTCTGCAGTCTCAAGAATTGCAGGGAAAATAGTAGCAAATGACCAGAGGTACCCAAAATACCTCAGGATCACATTTTCAGGCAGACCAATGTACGACCAATTACGAAGGTGAAGATTATAGGCTTCAAAAATCAGCCAGCAAACAATCGACCAAGGGAGTATGAGAAGAAATTCCAGCCTGCGTGAGCATAGTAATGACGTTCCGCTCCGTCGCTGAAGCTTTGGAGCGTAAGCGACGCTCAGCCGATAGTTGAGAGCATCAATGAACAAGATATAGCCAGTCCAGACGAGCGGCGTAAAATAGATGCCGATAATTTTCACATCGGCAAAAAGCAGCACCTCACTCAAGATGATAATAAGTACGCCAGCAATACCGTAACGAGGAAATTGGTGAACAGAAATCCCTAGAACCTCACTCTTGGCAAGCGTACTCATTCAGAAAGGTCAAGCATTTTAATGTCTTTAATATAGCGAACAGTCTTATCGGCTTTTAATGCTTTGAGTTTTTCGAGTTTTTCAATGATACGCTTGGTGTTGTCGATAATCATACGAACATAACTCTTTTGTGAATCAGCCGTCATACGTTTGTCGAGTTCGTCAGCTATCGAGATCATTTCAGCAAGAGGCTGCTCAAATTGATGTACAACGCTTGCAAGCGTTTCGTGGATAACGCGAAGTCGCTGTTTGCTCACTTCAAGACTGACCAAACGATCTTTCAACCGATGCCTTTCAATAACGCTGAGAATAGTTCTGGGAAGGATTGACGAAGAGACCTCTTCTTTGACGAGGTAATCTTCCACACCAAGTTTCATCACAGCAAGGGCGAGATCAAAATCTTTATTGACAGTCAAGAACACAACAGGAACATTGATTTTCTTTTCAGTCATCTCCTTGGTGATCTGCCAGCCATTTTTCCCCGGAAGAAAGTAATCCATCAAGACGATGTCGATTTCGTTATTGGATTCCAACTCAGCCATAGCGGCGGCGTGATGTTCTCGCCAGATGATATCAAACTTATTTGACTCAAAGCGATTCAGATAGGCTTGAACAAGTTTCGCAAAGTCTCTGTTATCCTCAACGAGGAGAATTGTGATTTTCTTTTCGTCAGTGGTTCCTGCTTCAGCCATGTGGAGTTTCCCTTGGAAGTGTGAAGAAAAATATTGATCCCTCACCCACGTGAGATTCTACCCAAATAGTTCCTTTGTGTGTTTCTATAATTTTCTTAACGATTGCGAGCCCTGCACCAGTTCCTTCGTACTGCTCTCGTGGATGTAACCGTTGGAAAATGATAAAGATTTTTTCATGAAACTCTTTATCAATACCAATACCGTTGTCTTTGACAAAGAAAAGATAATAATTATTTTCTGCACTTTGAAATCCGATTTCGATAATTGGCGTAGACTTATCGTTGAACTTTATAGCATTTCCAATGAGATTACGAAAAACAATCTTCAGATGTGTTTTGTTGCCAAAAACACGTGGAAGATATTCTGGAACATTGAGACAAACACTTCGCTGTCGTATTGTAAATTCCATTTCGGCTTTTACCTCATCAACCACTTTCTTGATAGAAACAGGTTTGAACGTTTCAATGGGTCTACCGACACGGGAAAGTAATAGTAAGTCGTCAATCAAACCCTTCATCCGGGTAGTTGCTCCGGCTATCAGGTCGAGGAATTCTTTCCCTTCAGATCCAATTGTATCTTGATAATCCGACTGCAATATTTTGCTAAAACCTTCCACACTGATCAGAGGCTCTTTCAAATCATGTGAGACAACATACGTGAAATCATCCAATTCCTTAATCCGATTTTCAAGGTCTTTTGCCAACCGTACACGCTCTGTAATGTCACGAGCAATGTTGAGTATGGCGACAGCTTCACCCATAGAGTTGCGGAGTAGTGTTGTGCTCAGACTCATAGGAATGTAACGACCATCTTTCGCCTTCCATGTCATGTCAAAATCATGTAACCAGTTTTGCTGGCGAAGGTTTGTTATCCACGTAACGAATCGTCCCATTTCATCCTCAAACAACCATGAGTACGGAAACTCTTGACCCAGAACTTCACTTCGAGAATATCCTAGCACGTGTAAAAAAGCTCTATTCACTTGAAGTACTTTACCCCGAAGATCTGTTATGAGCAAAATATCATCCATCGTGTCGATAACATTTCTCAAAATCTTTTCTGATTCGTGAATTTCATATTCGAACAGTTTTCTCTCACTGATATCTGTGACAACAGCAACACCGCCAATAATTTCACTTTCTGTATTTCTCATCGGGAAAAATCGTCCCCAGATATATCCCTTGGTTTTGTTCTTGCTATGTTGGAAACGAATCTCTTCGCTACTCATTGATTGACCATCGATTGATCCTTTGATCATTGTATCAATACCGTGTTCTACAAACTGAGGCACTACTTCAAGGAGATGCTTTCCTATGACTTCTTTCTGTTCAAGCCCGGTAATTGTTTCCATTGTTTGATTCCAATGCAAGCACTTCAGATTACGGTCATACACTATCATGCCTTCCTGGATACTGGACAGAATATTAGTTTGTAACACGGTTGTGTTTTGTAATTCATCTATAAAATGTTTGTCCTCAGTAATGTCTGTCATCACGCCTAAGATGTTCACAATCGTGCATGATTCATCGCGCACAATTGTAAAAGAATCCCGTATCCATCTTGGAGTGGCTTTTCCCTACGGGAGTATCCGATATTCTTTCGTTAATCGGTCTCCGAGCTCATTCAGGTGAGCAATTCTCTCTAATAAGATTTTCTTATCTTCATTATGAACAAGTGCCAGCCAAAGTGAAGGATTACGATAAAATTCCCTCGGTTTGTATCCAGCGATTTGCTCAATAGCGGAACTCAGGAAATAGATCGAGCCGTTTGGCAATGCCATATACAGTATATCAGAAACTGATTCAATAAGACCACGATATCGTTCTGCAAATTCCTTGAGCTGATCATAGGAAGTAAGATTGGTAATCGCAGTACCCAACTGCACGCCTACAGTTGATAAAAATTCTACTGAGCTGGTAGAAAGGCTTGTCTTATTCCTTGAACCCAACATGAGTAAGCCCACCAATTTTTCTCCAGCAACTAACGGTAAGAAACAAATGTCACGTATCCTGGCATCTCGAAATAATGCTCTGAACGGAAGATAGCTGGGATACGTAGCGAGAGTGAAGATGTGAGGCTCTTTCGTTTTTGAAGCTAAGCCACCAATTCCATCTTCATGACTCAGCGATGAAAGTTTTTGGATTATTTTTTCTGGGAAATGACGATGATATTCAAGACGCAATTCTTTGCTCGTTTCTTCTGCGAGATAGACTGCACCCATCTCCCATGACAGAAGATCCATCACCTTCTGGGTTATACTCTGTAACAGTTTTCTAAGATCGGATGTGTTGGCAGCTGATGTGATCTCTTTGAGAATAGTAATTGCAGAAACGTGTTGTTGAAGTTGTTGTTCTAGCTTTGTCTTCTCAGTGATATCTCTGTGGAAGGCTAATGTTACAGTTCTCCCGTTCAGATTTTCGAGGATACTCGATACCTCGATAGTGAGTTTTTTACAGTCTCTCCGTATACCTGCATACTGATAGATAAGCGGACTTTTTTTTCCATGGCTTCGTTTGCTTTCAATATCCGTTATACGATCTCGATCAGCCTCATCGATAACAATGCTGTACATTTGACCAATCACCTGATCAACGGAATCAAACGCAAATAATGTAAGAAAAGCCTGGCTGCAGTAGATAAACTGTCCATTCTCAAGCACGGCGACAGGCTCATGTGACTGTTCAACAATTATATGATATTGTTGCTCTGAACGAACAAGCTTGTTGAGAATTTCTTTTTGTTCGGAGATATCAATAAAACAAAGCTGTAAACATTTCTTATTATGAAAGAAAGTCTCCGTCACGGTTACTTGAGAATCGAATGGTGTTCCGTCCTTCCTTAAACATACCAATTCTATCTTCCTGGATTCCTGCCCTACTTGATCTTTCTTTAAAATTCTTTGAAAGGTTTTGTACGAGTCTAACATGAAAAAATCTTTCAAGTGTGAAGAAAGAACATCATGGCTTGTCTGATAGGCAAACAGCGTATAGAAAGCCTGGTTTGCATACAAAGGGTTGCCGTTATCGACAAGCAGTATCCCATACGGTGAATGATCAACAAATGTTCGATATTCTTGCTCTCGTTCGCGAAGAACCTCTTCGATTTTCAACCGGTCCGAAATATCTCTCAGAATTCCCAACGCCAAACCATTCCCAAGATTCGAAGCATGAAATTCAATCTGGATCGTCTTCCCGTTTTTCTTTGCAACAGTAAGTTGTACTGAATGTCTGCGTTTCTTTCGCAGTTCAAGAAGAAACCGACGAGCACTGAAACGATAGTCACTCGAGATGAGGTGTAAAGGATTGAGCATGGTTAATTCGTCTGAAGAGTACCCCAACAATTCTTCCATTCGTCTGTTTACTTCTCGATACGTTCCCGCTGGGTCAAAAAGGACCATTGCTTCGCCTGCATGCTCAAACATCTTTTCATATCGCTCATCAAGGGGAAGAATTGTCGAAGTAAATTGCTTCTCTGTTAAGTCCTTCCGTCTAACCTCACTCGTGTTTGTTGCATCTCTTCCTTCACTCACATGCATCAACTCCGTCCGCTTAATCCGAAGTGGGACTACGCCGCGTTGAATATATCTACCCTTTAAGTTCAGAGGAAGACAATAAAAATCATCTTGATGCACAACAAAGTCCAAACAAATCGATGAAATATCCTTAAGCGTGATAAGGGTTGCTACCTGAAATGACGCTCGATGAGCTGCACAGATGAGCACCGATTTTTTCCTTATGGCAATACTGGAAAGGTATTCATAAAGATCGACAACTCTTTTTTCAGTACTCAGAACTTCTTTCCACTTTGATAACTCGTCTATGATTATGTAAGATAATGTTGGCAAAAGAGTTAGAGATCGTTTAATCGAATTTCTTACGAATGAACCTCGTTTCCCACGTTCTGAGGTGGTAATACACTTGTATTTTTTCAAACCTACAAAATAGCTCCCCAACGAATCATCGACCGAAACATAGACAATTGGGATATTGCTGGATTGAGCATAGGCTGCGACCCCATCTACTATTTTCTGCCAGCACTGAACTTCTGGAACAAATGACAGAAAAATGTCGCTGGAAAAAATGCCACCAATGTACTTGTCCAGTCTCGAAAGCCCTGTTGAAAAATGCCGTTTTACCATTACAGCAAAATGTACAAAGAATTCCTCTTGAGTTCAACTTGAAATTGATTTGGCTCTTCTGATCAGCACTTGCGGTAGGCTTTCGATTAATCACCGACTATCAGAATTTGCCGCAGCCAAGTGAAAACCTCTAAATTCCGAAGGTGTATGCATAAGATCAAACACCTGCTCGCTGATCCGTTCAAGGTGGCTGCCGAGGTATGGTCCAAAGAGGCTTGTCCGTGTCTCGTATGTGGAAAGATTAAAGTCTCTGTCTGGCACCATGTAAAAGTTATGGCAACCATTGAAGCTTGTAATAATAAGGTGTCCATCCTTTCGCCGTGCATGTTGTTTCAATTCCCGTCCGATAACGGAACTGAATTCAAAGGAATGTCCCATATACACGGTTTCACCAAGCTTTACAGCGTGGACAAAGGCACGCGGTTCTGGTGGTTCAAAGAGGCAGCTCTTGATAACCATGGGACGGAGTAATCTGCCGGCGATTCGATAATGGAATGGTGGTAATTTAATAGGGCTGAGAAATATTGCCAACGTTGTTCGGTTAGTAAAGGGAATAGCGCATGAGTCGGTAAAGGTTATAAGTTTTTTTGCGATCTCCTCGCCGAATCGCCATGCCACTTCGACGCTGTCGCTGGACACTTTGATGCCACCAATCGCAGGTCCCGCCTGAGCCACATCCCCTGCGAGGAATAACGCTTCGTCATAGCCCTGAGTTTTCAAGGCGCGAGAGAGCGCGCCGGGGTAATCGCCCGAACAGACAAGTTGACCATTGAGCACTGTGGGGTGAGCACCATAGAAGACGAGTGCGCATCGTTGTTCATTGAATGTCTTAAACTCAACGAGGCTTAATTCATTATCAATGGAATCACTTAGTCTCTCACGGTTATAGATGAATTCCGGTGCTGGTATGGAATGTTCACGATAACTACCAGGCTGAAGGTTTGCAATAGCTTCCAAGATCGCTCTGCATGATTGATCGACCAAACGATCGATCAGGGACTCGTCTCTTCCACCCATAATGAGTGCATCGATTGCACCGATTGCATAGCCGCCAGGTCCACTGTGGGTATGTGTGGCACCAAAGTAGATTCGCTGACGAGGGAGTGTTCCACTTACGTTAGATGCAATTCGATCTGATATTTCTCGTGTCCACAAACAAATATCGGCAGTGAGGAAAATCAATGGTACATTGTTACCAACACGAATTGCAAGCGCCCGTACATACACACTGTCTTTGATCTCTCTGGCTCCACGACGAAGCCGGCTACTGTAACCATAGAGCGGTTTACCAGTCGGAGGGGTGATTGAAGCAGACGACCAACCGATGTCAATGAACCCTTCTTCAATGAGTGTACTGTTAAAAACCGCCGCAGCGTGTGCGAGGAATTGTTCAGTTTGTTCAGCAGTTTCGATGCTAAGAATTGAATCGCCATCAAAGCTTGATGTCAGTGCAAAGAAACCGACGAAAAGAATGAATGTAATTATGATAAACAACCAAAGAATAAACCGTATCAGTTTCTTGAGAAACATTATGAGATCAGTTCTGGCATGGTCTGGATGTGTTCAATTTCTCGCAGCTCGACATTTCCCCATTGCCACCATTGCTCAGGAGAGTGGAGGAGTTCTTTTACGAGACGATCCATCCAACTTCTCGTGAGCTGCTCGGTATCTTGTTCAGTGAGATGGATGTCTATTGGTTCGAAGGTAAGGTCGTAGTCAGTACCTCGTGTTTTGTGAATGTTGTACCAGATGACCGGGACTCGGTGCTCAAGTGCAAGCATGGCAGGTCCGAGGTCAACTTGAAGAGCGACTGGACCGAAAGGTAGCCACCTGCTATATTGTTTCCTGCCAGAAACTGCTACATCAAAAAAAAGCGAAACAATCTCATTACGCCGAAGTGCTTCTGCTGCTGCTTTCCGCCCACCATGACCTACGTAGCACGTCGTGATGTGAAATCGCTTTCGTGTTCTATTCAAATGACTCTCTACACTTCGTATGGGAACTTTGTTAGAGATGTTAGAAACACGGTATCCTAACACTGAGATGATGGATCTTGTGTACCACCAGTTTCCGACGTGTGTGCCGATCAGGAGAACGCCTTTCCCTTGATGGAAAGCAGCCCGCAGATGTTCCTCACCCTTGACAATAATTCTTGCTTGCAACTCCTCATTTGAAAGAAGAGGGAGCCGTGCTAATTCAACAACTATAGAACAGAAATATCGGTTGTGCTTACTAACGAGTTTTTTCACTTGCTCTTCGGTCCATCCATTGGGCATGAGCACCTTTTTCATGTTTCGTAATAGTGTGCCATTTCGAAATGAAAGAAGAGGTGTGAAGAGAAATCTTGCTACGGAATACGCTTGCACTTCGCTCAGTCTACAGAAAACCATTCTAACAATACTTATCAGCCATGAGATTGGAATTTCAAGGATCGCTAGACCAAATTGCTTCAGCATACTGCGCGTGAATGCCATTGGTGGGTGTGAATCTGTTACAGTCCTCATCGTTCCACGATACTTTGTGTCGTCAATTGCGGTAGAGCTTTCTCAACTGGTCGTATTTGCGCATAATTCCAGAGCCACCATTGTTCAGGGTGTGCTTGAACATCACTTTCGACAAGTTGAAGAGATTGTTGCAGAAGGTCTTGAGCGTCACAGTGAATGTCACTTCCATTGTGGTATTGTAAAGGAGGATAGATGACCACGCGATGAACATTGTGAGCTACTCGAATGCAATTGACACAAATGACTGGTACCTGATAACGCAACGCGATAATGGCCGGTCCAAGAGGTACTTTCATCTGACCATATCCAAACGGCAGCCATACGGTGTGCTTTGGGATGACAGAAAAATCAATATAGCAAACGAAAATGCCGTTCTGCTGGAACGTGCGCCTCGCTAATTCCGGAGCCTCTTTACCGATTAATACGGTGCTTGCATGAATATAGCTCTCGATGGATCGTAGTTTCTGTTCAAGAAATGGAATCCAAACATGGTTACGGACGAATGTAATACGGTAGCCACGTACAGCGAGTCCGAAGATGGGACACGTCAAATTACCGAGGTGATTAAGGAACAGCATGACACCCTTTCCGTTGGCTAAAGCTTCTTTGAGATTATGTTCTCCTTCAATGGTGATACGTTTCTGAATTTCCTGATGAGACATCTTGCTGAGGTGAATTAATTCGAAGATTGTCAGGGCGGCTTGTTCAGCATGCGATTCCCAAAGGTTAATCCATTGAGTCGATCTCCAATCAGTTTTGGAAAGGATTATGCGCATGTTGCGCATTGTCATGCGTAGCGTTCTTCGGCGATACAACGTACCAAATGTTCTGGCAAACTTCAAAGTCAAAGACTCCGGCATGCATACCACAGTGTTCCAGAAGATGAAGACAAAAGGGGTCAACATCCATCCGATTATTGCAACGATAAATTTTATGAATGGATGTTGTTCTGGCATGAAGCATTATGCATGATAGTGCAATCAGCAACTAATTTCCAGCATACTGGGCTGCGTATGCTCTTTGGAACTCTGTCGAAATGAGTTGAGAAGAAACCAGGTTGCGGTAATGTTGACTCCTGCCGAAAAGCTCTGTATGAGTCCCATCATCTACGATCCTCCCCTGATGCAGAACGATGATGCGAGGGAGATAAATAACTGTAGCAAGCCGATGTGCTATGACGATGGTCGTTCTCCCTTGCATTGCATGTTCCATGGTGGATCGTAACTGATATTCACCATGCGCATCAAGTGACGATGTTGCTTCGTCGAGTAGTAGAATAGGCGTATTCTTCAACAGCGCACGAGCAATAGCAATGCGCTGACGTTGTCCACCGGAAAGTTTCAGCCCGCGTTCTCCGACGATTGTTTGATATTGGTGCGGAAGCGATTCAATGAATTCATCAGCATGGGCTGACCGACAAGCTGCTTGCACTTCTTCATCAGTTGCATCGGGCTTGCCGTATCTGACGTTATTGAGTATGGCATCATCAAATAATACAATATCCTGCGGAACAATTGCTATTACATTACGCAATGATTTGGCAGTAACTTTCCGGATGTCGATGCCATCAATGGAAATCGTACCCTTCTGCGGCGTATCAAGGCGAAGCAACAGACTGCACACTGTTGATTTTCCCGCTCCGCTTGCACCGACGATCCCTACGCATTCTTTTGCCCCGATGCTGAGCGAAAGATCATCTAATGCGATCTCACGATGTTGATACCAGAACGTAACGTGATGAAACTCGATTGCTCCCTCGATATCCTTCGGTAGATCGGTCGCTCCCAGTATGTTGTGTTCGAGGGGGAGGGTAAAGATAGCGTCTAAACGGGCAAATGCTGTATGAACATATTGTATCCCGAGATAAAAATTGCTGATAGCACGCGCTTGGGGAAGAAGTAAGCCAACGTAAAGTAAAAAACCAATCAATGTTTCAATCTGAATCTCATGTCTGAACACTTGCCAGGTTCCTACCATGAGAACGAGTAACACGGTCGTTATAGCGATCACTGTCACAAGCGGTTCAGTTAAGGCAGCAAATCGCGCTTCTTTGTGCTGATGTGATAACATTTCGCTCTGGTGTTGTTGAAATCGTTGTAATTCGACCTTATACGCATTGAACGCTTTCACTATTGCGATGTTCAACAACAGTTCGTGAATATGACTCACAAGTCGAGAGGATGCTGCTTCACTTTCTTTGAGAGACTGTCTAACCCGTATGAGGATGTACCGCAAACCAAGCGAGACAACAGTAATGGTAACAAGCATCAGAAGACTCAATTTCCAGCTCAGTACAACGATCATCGCCAACCCGCCACTTAAGATGACGGTAATGCTGATCATTGACACAAGGCTGAAAGTAATAAAACCTTCTATGTCGCTGAGACTGGTAAGAAGTCGATCAATAATGCCACCTGCAGAGGTATCGTAGTGGAACTGCATGGTTGCGTGAAGCAAGTGATCAACAAACTGACTGCGGAGACGTGCCGTAACTTGATAGGCTACATCATACATGATGATAAATACCGAATAGCCTGACACGGCAATAAGAATGACACCAAGACCAATGCCGATCCAAGGCAGAGGCGAGTACGTCATCGCAGTTCCGTTTATGACAGCCCCAAGCAACATTCTCACAGCATAAGGAATGATCAGTAACCCAAGGCATGTGCAGAGGGAAAGAATAACGGCGATGATAAGCTTTCCCAGAAAAGGACGCAAAAGTTGTAACAGACGTAGCAGGGACTGCATCATGCACCAATGAGTTCAGGATTGTGTGCTTCTTGCGCCTGCTGGAGTATGAGAGCTGCCGTGCGTTCCAGCACTCCTTCGCTACCCAGCAGTGGTCGAATTCGTTGAAGGTTCTGACGTATCAATCTAACACGCGTTGGACTTTCAAGAATTGCCAACGTTTCATCTGCCAGCCGTTCTGCTGTAACCTCATCCTGGAGGAATTCAGGGACAACTCTTTCATTTAACAATATATTGGGCATGGCAATGAAGCGTGCTTTGACAAGATGTTTGCCAAGAAAAAATGTCAACGGCTTCACTCGATAACAGACAACCATTGGCACGCCAAGGAGCGCAGCCTCTAAGGTTGCTGTTCCCGATGAAAGCAAAACAACTTCGCATCTGCTTAAACACGCATAGACATGATTCGTAATAATGTTGATCTGATGCGTCAACTCTGCACGAGCAATTTCTCGCTCTACCTCATGAAGAAAATGTGGCGCTGCAAGAGGAAGAAGAATCTGGATTTGTGGATGTCGTTCTTTGATCATCCTTGCTGCAGTCAGCATCGGAGGAGCAAGTTGTTCTAACTCCTGGAATCTACTGCCAACCATTACCGCCATCATGGGCAAGGAAGGGTCAAGTCCTACTTCACCTAAGACTGAGGAATGATTATTGCTGGCTTTCACAATATCGAGGAGAGGATGACCAAACCAGACTGCATGTCCACCCGCCTTCCTGTAGATTTCCGCCTCTTCAGGAAATGCAGAAATAATCATTCGAGCTTTTCTTGCTATTGTTCGTGCACGCCACTCACCCCACAACCACACTTGCGGCGGAAAGTAATAGATGAAGGGGATTTCCAGGCTGTGCATAAAATTTGCAAGAAGTCCATTAAATCCTTCATTATCAACCAGGACAGCAATGTCTGGACGCTCATCGCGTAGTATCAACCGCAAATCTCCCAAAATCTCACGGAGTGGTTTAATGTAGCGAAAAGACTCCTGAAAACCGACACAGCCTAAATGCGATGTTCGAATCCGAACATCTACACCTGCTTCCTGCATTTTTTCTCCGCCTGACCCAAATAAGACAACGTTGGGGTTTTTGAGAAGTATTGCTTGAGCAAGATAAGCAGCTTGACGATCTCCAGATACCTCACCTGCAGCAATGAATATTTTTAGGGGTTGCTCAATACAATCTGTTCTCATAGAACCGATCAGTTATGAATTCTGTCATTCCAATTTTTCAGGTGACGTTACGCAAAACACGGTTCAGGCGAGAAAATTCCGAACTCACCTCACCCTAAGAGTTTGTCTAAAAAGAAAAAGGAACTAGTCATCCCCGAATGTTGTAATCGGGAATCCATAAAATTTACAACATATAGCCACTGGACTCCCGATAAAAGCATTCGGGAGTGACAACAAACGACTTTTTGGACAGCCTCCAATTCATTTTCTTTCGTGCGTAACATCAAGTAATAATTAATGGTCTATTGCAACTTAACTGGTACTTTCAAATGATTAGTCAAATGAGAAGTATAGACAATAAAAAGGGCGACCGCAAACAAGTGGTCGCCCCTATACATGCTCAACTCTGGGAAGATTATTCCGCCCAGTTGTAGCTCATTGTTACATATCCGAACGTGTTAATATTATCACCACTGCCAAGAAGGCCTAGACCACGGCGGAGCGCCTCTTCACTCACTGTTACATCGAGTGCGGCATTCCCAAATCTTGCGCCAAGTCCTAACGTCACCAGACCATCCCAGTTAGCAGGACCAATCCCCCCGACAACAACGAAACTATTTGGAACCGTCACATTTGTTTCATTGGTGTTTCCAGGTGTTACAGTCTCCGTCTTCAGATTACCACTCGAACGATAATATCCTGCACGACCGGCGAGCCAATCTGTAAACCACCACTCACCGCCAAGATTAAGAACAGGGATAGCACTATACGTTGTGGTCGCCGTTGTAGCACCTACGGGTGCAGGCGCAGTGATCTTACTTTCAACCTGAGCAGATTGCCAGCTTATACCACCAGCAAAATAAAAGCTCTGCGTTCGATATTCACCACCTGCCCCAACAGCATAAACAAGTACATCCACTTCTTGCGTTACCGGTGTTGCACTTCCGCCAGCCGGGAATGTATTTTCTTCGGGTTCTGCAGAAGCGATAGCAAGTAGTCCATACGGCACAAAATTAAACTTGTTAGACGCATGGATATTTGCACGGGCGTTGAACTGTAATTCTGTACCAGTTGCTTCATAATCCCCGCCCGAACCTCCTGAATTCGTAATCTTATCAGTCGCCTTATCGCTTCGTATAGCCGCGCTCAAATCTAATGACGAGCCACCTCTAAGATCGATATTGGCACCTCCTCTCAAGCCCCACATCGTTGCTGAAGCTTCAGCTTCTCTTGGGTCAACTGCAGAATTCGTCACATCAGCATTTGAATTTCCGTAGGTTAAGGCTAAACCTACATCTGCAGAGCCTGCATTATATGCTCCAACAACTTCCCACACATTCAGCACAGGCGGAATTCCTTGTGGTGGCCGCTGGGCAATTGTACCAATCAAGCTGCCCACAACGTTTATCGCAGAAGGATCTTGGCTAAGTACTGCACCAACAGACCATTCCCTGTTAAGCGCAAATGCCAGACCAGAATATTGAAGCCCGTACCCCTCACTCAAAGCTGAGCCAGTAAGAGCTCCACCGCCTACGTTTGCCCAACCGTAATCTGCATACATGGCTTGATAGGCAGGATTGAGAATCATGTACGCCGGATCCTGGATGATGAAGGGATTCAACACTAAATTAGTCCCTGCATTCGAGCCACCCATTGCAAGTTGGCGTGCAATACCTCCTGGCTTGGCTTGTGAAATAAGCATACTCGTACAAACC
>JACQVI010000158.1 GCA_016209795.1 Ignavibacteriota bacterium | reverse complement strand
CAAGAGGATACCGCTATGAAGAAACAATCTTACCTCTACCTGTTGTTTTTGGCACTAATAAATTCTTCAGTTGTTTTTGGGCAATTTCCACAAATAAAATTAGCGCTGACAGTATCTGACGCTGCTGACTCAACAAGAGTAATTTATTGGGGAGTCGATCCTACTGCCACTCGTGGCATTGATGCTCAACTGGGTGAGTTTGAATTACCGCCAGTGCCCCCAGATGGTACACCCGATGCTCGGTGGGTTGGTGATTCCCTTGAAAATGGTGTCTTAGTTGATTTGAGAAAATTCGTCAGTCATACTCAATGTGATACATACAAGGTTCTATTTCAACCAAGTCAACGCGGAGGTTACCCCATCAGATTTAAATGGTCAAAAACTCTTGTGAGTAACTACTATGGCTGCTCAGTGACATTGGGTAATACTGATATGAAATCAGTGGATAGTTTAGTGGTGACAAATACAAATGTTTTTTTATTACGTTTGATTGCTTGTTGTCCTCTTGGTCCGAATTCAATCAGGGGGATGAAATTCAACGATTTGAATGGCAATGGTATAAAGAATGCTGCAGAACTGGGAATTCCAGGATGGAAAATATATCTTGGCGGATCGAAAGTTGACTCTGTGTTGACAGATTCCAGTGGCAATTATCAATTTAGCAATCTCCTTAACGGATCGTACACAGTAACTGAATACCAAGACGCTGGTTGGACTCAAACAGTTCCTTCAACGAATGGTTACACTTTTAATCTAACTGGAGGACAGATTCTAACAGGTAAGGATTTTGGAAATTTTCAACTTGGTTCAATCCAGGGAATAAAATTCAATGATGCAAATGGTAATGGCGCTCTCGATAGTGGAGAAGTTAAGATTTCCGGTTGGACAATTTTCATGCAAGGAGCTCGAACAGAAACTACCCTTACCGATGTCGTGGGTCAATATTCCTTCACAAATCTCGGACCAGGTGTTTATCAAATACGAGAGAAACAAGAACCTACTTGGGTACAAATGAAACCTGGCGTCCCGGGATATTACACCATCTCTCTTACAAGTGGAGCAAATGTCTCAAGTCTCGATTTTGGAAATAAGCTGGCAAATGTCTTCGTAGGAGATTCTGGTAGCTCTTGGTCTAATCCGAGCAATTGGTCTTTTGGACATCCACCTGGACCAGATGATGCCGTTGTTATTAGCGTCCCAGTTATAATCGATAGTCTCCCTAATAATACCCTGCTTGCAATTCGGATTGCACAGGGTGGAACTATTACATACCTCATCGGCGATAGTCTGGTTATTTTGAGATCTGTCCAGATAGATAGTGGAGGTATACTCATCTTTCAGAATCCCTTGTTTAGGGGTTTAAGAACTGCTGCCTTCATTCAGCAGCATATAATTTGTTATGGCAATTGGATTGTTAACGGAGTATTTGATCCGGGCACCTCACTCGTTACTTTTGCAGGCGATTCTGTTAAGTCCATTACAGCATCTACATTTTATGATTTAGAAATTCTCGGTAAGAATACATCGTCTGCAGGCAATATCATTGTTCTCAACACGTTATTCGCTCGTGAACAATTTACATTACGAGATAACGATACAGTGTTTATTGAGAGCTCTTCTTTCAATGCCATTGAAGATACAGGGAAAATACCTGATGGAACGATTAAGCGAACGATAGCACCGGGTGAAACAGAGAACTATCGTTTTGAGAGTCCACTCTCGTATCTACAATTTGATGGAAGTGGTACATATCCGAATTCCGTAGCCGTAACTACAACGCCTGACACTATTCCAGCATCGTTTAATCTTAATTGGGAGATTGTAGGCGGTACAACTAATTCGGTTTTGAACACGATCACTGCAGATTCAGTTAGAAAATTCTCCAAATGGGCTTTCGGAAGACCGCGTCCTTCTTCTGTCTATGGTGTTCCTGATGTTACGCGTGTGTATAGCATTAAACTGGATGGAGGCAGTAATTATGAAGCACAGCTACAATTACGGTATGACCAATCAGAAGTGCCGATAAAAATTTCTGAAACATCGCTGATCTTGCTGCGCGGTCCTCTTGTTGAAAGTGCAGTTTATGATCGCTGGAATATGATTTCTTTACCGGTTATTCCAGAAGATGCCGCAAAGAGCGTTCTTTTTCCAATGGCGATCTCTGATGCTTATGCTTATAATGGCAGCTACATCATCAAGTCCAATCTTCAATTCGGTGAGGGGTATTGGCTCAAGTTTCCAAAAGATACAATTGTTTCAATCTTAGGTTCTGATCAAAGCTATAATGCAATTACTGTCAATGCAGGATGGAACCTGATCGGTACTCTCAGTTTTCCAATTGATGCGGCATTGGCACTCTCTGATCCCCCCGGAATTATCAGTACTGCGTTCTTCGGTTATCGCGGCGGGTATAGTATAGCGGATACATTGGAACCGCTGCGAGCATATTGGGTGAAAGTTGATCAATCTGGTCAGATTATCCTTTCGAGCGGTGGAGTTTCTTTCCAAAAGGGATTTCCTCGAACAACAGATATCCTATCCAAACTTAGCCTGCTTCAGTTCCGTGATGCTGCGGGTTCTGAACAGACACTGTACTTTAGTATGAATTCAAAGATTGATAAACGTTTCTTTGAAATGCCTCCACCTCCTCCTGTTGGTGTCTTTGATGTCAGGTACAGCACTGGCTATCAAGTGGAAGCATCTGAGGAAGGAAAATCCAAGGTAATACCGATTCAGATTTCATCGGCTCAATATCCAGTAACGATTACATGGGAGATGAAGGACCGGGAACCGCTTGCAGTTCTTTCTGTTGATGACAAGGAGATTTCAATGAGAGGAAAAGGACAAGCGCATGTCGAACATCTCACATCTGACATCCAGCTCAGGCTTGTCCCTGCCTCCCTTTCAGAAGTGCCGAAGGAATTTGCCCTCCATCAGAATTACCCGAACCCGTTCAATCCAGTAACTGTTATCCGTTATCAATTACCTGTTGAAAGCAAAGTGACACTAAAGGTGTACAATGTGCTCGGGCAGGAAGTGAAGACGCTCGTCGATGAGATTCAGGACGCCGGATACAAGTCGGTGGAATGGAAAGCGGGGATTGCGAGTGGGGTATATTTCTACAGACTTGAGGCAACGGGTGTTGAGGATAATCGATCATTCACTGCAGTAAAGAAGACGATTTTGATGCGATAAGGAGATGTAGAGTCCATTTCTCAAATGGACAGACCGGTGGTCCGATTATCCCGCTGAAAGCGGGAGACTCTACATTGATTTCATAAACTGCTCTGCGGATGGACAAAGTTCGTTCAGGGAACACTCTGGGCACTTAGGTTTCCGGGCTTGACAGGTTTTTCTGCCATGGAGGATGAGAAGATTCCCAATTGCAATCCAATCTGTTCTTGGTATGACGTTCATAAGGTCTTGCTCTATCTTTTCAGGACTGTCGTGCTTGGTAAAGCCAAGTCTCTGTGAAAGACGATGTACGTGAGTATCGACGACCACTCCTTCAGCTTTCCCAAAATAATTTCCTAAGACAACGTTAGCAGTCTTCCTACCTACACCGGGAAGTTGAGTGAGTTCTTCCATAGTATCAGGAACTTTTCCATCGAACTTTTCCAATAAGGCTTTACAACAATTTATGATGTTTCTTGTTTTTGCTTTGTAAAACCCCGTTGAACGAATTTCCTGTTCAAGCTCCCCACGGTTAGCATTTGCATAGTCATTTGCAGTCCGATATTTCTTAAACAACTCCTCAGTTACCATGTTAACACGCTTATCTGTACACTGAGCAGAAAGAATTGTTCCAATAAGAAGTTCCAGTGGATTTGAATGATTGAGTGCTGTCGTTGCTTCTGGGTACTCCCTTTTCAGTTTCTTAATAATTGCCTTCGCACGAATTTGTAAATTGTGTAAGGATCTCTTCCCAGGCTTTAACTTCTTAGCCATGGGTAAGAACTTTCATATCACCAAAAACCTTACTGAATGTGATCTTCAACCGCTTTGGTGAGGATTCGTACTGTTCAGTTTTTAGACTGATGTCAGAAGAAAAGCCACCTTTTTGTTGACCTAACACCATCATATCACCAAATAGTGAACTACCAGATATAAAAACGGGAGAATCTTTTGGTAATGTTATAATCGAATCTCCAAATATACCATGGACACGTAACTCATACTCGCCATCAGCAATGATCGTTTTTGACAAATCGAGATTTGAATTGCCAAAGACAGTTGAGATTGAGCCTCCTTTAAAATTTTTTGAAGTGATTGCAAGCGATATATCACCAAAAACTTCCGATTGATGAACGATTTCACCTTCAGTTTGGTTAAAAGCTTCTGCTGAATCTGTGGTTGATTCTGGATGACGTTTTCGTAGCAAAATACTTACACCCCAGAGAATGAGAATGAGGGGCCAGTAATCACTAATCACATCCTTGATTTCTACAATAT
>JACQVI010000156.1 GCA_016209795.1 Ignavibacteriota bacterium | reverse complement strand
GGCATCTTTCATGCCGATAATATTTTTGTAATCTGTTGCCAAACGCAAAACCGTTGCAGGTTGAATATCGATACCCGTGCGGCCAGGAACGTTGTACAAAAGCAGCGGTAAATCCGTTGCTTCGGCCACAGCTTTGAAATGCTGATACATGCCCTCAGGTGTAGGTTTATTATAAAATGGCGTGACGTGTAGCGTCGCTGCGACACCGCGTTTTTGCATCAGTTTTTGTAAGTGAACTGCGCGCTTCGTATTGTTGCTGCCAGCACCGGCAATCACGAGTGTCCGGCCATTGGCTTGTTCAATGCACGTGTCGACGACAAGACAGTGATCTGTTTCGTCTAACGTAGCGCCTTCACCGGTTGAAGCAACAGCAACAATGCCATGCACACCGGCCTCGATTTGGTCGTCTACCAAATTTTTGAGCGCCTTGACATCAACCGATCCGTCTTCACTAAAAGGAGTAACGAGTGCGGTATAAATACCTCGAAACTGTTGTTGCATGAGAACTCCGAACGAAGATTGGCAAAACCATTTCTTAAATTAGTCATCTCTGCAATAGGGCGTATCTTTATGATGCTACTTTATGGTAACAGAACCGCTCTTCCAAACCTGATCAAACCTATACATAAGCTTGTCCAAGTTGGATAGGAGGATACCACTCCTCCCGTTTGATTTCCTGGCGATTGTTCATCAAAGAACTATGGTTCTCCCGCAACGTGCAACGCACGCCACTAAGTCCCACTCGCCAAGCCCACCTCTCTTTGATTGAGAAATGGCCCGAGCCAGGCACTGGTCTGGATAACCCCAGACTTTTTTGTTTTTTATCGTCGACAATGCGTCGAAGACCATTGATCGCCGCGTTTTCATCGCGAATGTGATGTGTTTGGCAACTTTCGCAAGTCCATTGTCGTACATCGGGGGCAAGTCCTGCAGTGACGACGTGATCACAAGCATGGCAGGTTCGCGTGGTTCCTTTTTCGTCAAACTCGCTAAACCATTTTCCCGATTTAGTTGCTGTCCACTTTGCAACTTCTTTAAACCTCCCTATTAACGATTGATTGTTCATGGAACGCCGCATGCTCGTGGTGATACCACCACCGTTTGGCGTGTAGTCGCCTATTGCCACCAAATCGTATTGGCGAAATAGACTGTTGGCGAGTGTGTGCATAAACGTCTTGGTTTGTTCTCGGCGTTTTGTCAGCACATTCTCCAAAATCGTATCAAACTTTTTGTATTGCCTGGATGATTCCCAACGTTTTTGACCGATGGGTTTTCCTGCATGCTCCAGAACATCAACTAAGCGTGTCTGCTTTTGCTTGTGGTCGCGTTTGGATTTTATCTCGTCAATGCGTTTATCATAAACCTTTAACCAATGGGGTTTTTCGATCTCAACGGCCGTGCCGTCGTTGTCGACACCATAGGCAAAGTTCTTGTGGTTAGGATCCAGCGCAATGATTCGTTGAACGGGTTTTTTCTCTGGCAACAGGCGAACAATGGAAAAGACCGCACTGAAAACACCTTGTTCTTTGGTGATGCGTAAATTACGGATGGTTTTTCCCTTAAGCGCAGAAACATCCGGCATCGGGATTTTCAATTTGAGACGCTTATTGTCTTCGTCAGTACCCAGGGTAAGCTCGAGCGTGTTATCCACAACAGCAAAACCCTTGGTGGGCTCGTCGTAGAACAGCGAAAACCATTTTCGCTTCCAGGAGCGAAATTGCGGCCAACCCGTTTGCTTGCCTTTACGTTTACCCTTCTTGCTTTTTTGGTAATCCAAAATGGCACTTGATAAACGCAGTGCTGTGTTTTTGAGTGGCGATGAATGGATTGATTTCAAAAACGTTTTTTGTTTTTTGATAACCGGCAATAAGTTGCGCAGACCTTCTTTTTTATAAAGTGTTTGAACAATCTCATCACTTGGCTGTTCACGGTATAAAGCACGCAGCTCGTTCGCCTTGTCGAGCAGATGATTATAGGTCCAATTACAAATTCGTGATTGCCCATCGAGCATGGCTGCAGTTCTTTCATCGGGGACAATAGCAAGTTTCAATGCAGCAACGGTTTCAGGCATGGGCCATCTCGACTGCTTTTTGTAGGGAATCTATCAACTGCTTATTTTTATGGCTGCGAGAACCATAGAGCCTCGCGGAAAATACCGTGATGATTTCGAGAACATCTTGCGCCAGCTCTTCCTCGAATGAAGGTGTATCGCCTTGATTAATAATGACGACTTCTGTTTTCATTGTTTCACAAATACTAAACACTAATTCAGCACCAAAGCACAATAATCTATCTTTGTACGTTAAGACAAGTCGCTCGATGTTGCCTTCGATAATTTGACTGAGGAGTCGACGTAAACCAGAAACCATATCAAACGACCAACCATTTGCAGCACAATACATCTCCAACATGGACTTTTGTCGCTCGAGATCCGCTTTTTGATCATGGCTAGAAACGCGCGCGTATGCGATTGTTGCCCGTTTTTTTTGCGTCGCCAACCTTGAAGAAGACTTAATTTGAGAGATATCATAGCGACGTTGTTTTCCGAGGGTACGTTCTGCAGGAATAAGCTTGCCCTCGTGTCCCCAGCGACGAAGTGTAACCGCCGCTACGCCGAGTTCTTTAGCTGCCTTGCCGATACTTAAAAACTTAGTCATTTTAATTAGTGTTGATCAGAACTAATTATGTTCAAGATCAGCTGCTACTTGCCCCAGTTTATTATACCAATTG
>JACQVI010000150.1 GCA_016209795.1 Ignavibacteriota bacterium | reverse complement strand
TCTTTGTATTTCTTTCCTATATACCAGTTTTAGCTCAAGTTAATACTGCCTATGTCAGACGCTACAATGGAACGAGGATTTCGTAATGGAAGTCACTCGATATCTCATTCGGAACGCTCTGATAAGGTGGGACGTTATCGCGCTATCAAGCATTTTACTCTTATCCGCGGCCTGTGAAAGGACTCCGCTCCAGCCTGTTTCGGAAGATCTCATTCCCGAAATCCACGCAGCTCAATTATGGGACAACCCGAACAACGTGCTAAGTGCACTAATGTCGGTGAGGACGTCGAACGCGCAGCTTGCAAGTGTAGAGATTCTTGACGATTCCCTATGGGAATCAACTACCCCCTTCCTCACAGTTACGAACGATTCCTGCGTAATTCCCGTACTTGAGTTACTTGCACAGAAGACCTATACTCTGAGGGTAGTTGCCATTTCATCGACTGGCATAAGAGCTCTTGGCCCCACGATTACATACACTACCAGGGCCCTCCTGACCGATATTCCTTCGTTGCGGGTCACTTTTTCTCAATCCCCGTCCGTCCAATATGTTCTGATGGGATTAAATTCCCCCAGTGCGGGAAAATCATACGCAGTCATTGTTAACAAAAGCGGAACGATAGTGTGGTACAAAGAGTTTAGCGGATCGGTTTTCGACTTTCAAAAGCATTTTGACGGGAGCTATACATCCTGGTCTTCAGCAGGACCAAATTCCCCTTTTCAAAAATTGGACATCCTCGGAAATGTTATCGAATTATATTATGCCTCCAATGGTTTGCAGACCGGGCTGCATGAATTCCGGGTGGTCGGCTCTGATTATGCATTGTTTGGCGTTGAGTACCGAACCATGGACTTATCCATGCTGGGCGGCTTGTCGAACGCGCAAGTTAGAGGATTGGTCGTCGAATATCACCGCTCGGGTCAGGCGACGTTTTTCTGGAACACGTTCGACCACTTTTCAGTGACCGATGCTGCCCCTGACATCCCTCTCACGACAGCGAGTGTAAATCCCTGGCATGGAAATGCCATCGACATGGACTCGGAGGGAAACCTGATTGTCTCTTTTCGCAATTCAGATGAAATTGCAAAGATTGATTCCCGAACGGGCTCCATCATCTGGCGGTTGGGGGGAGAAAATAACGAATTCTCTTTTTTGAACGATCCTCTAAACGGATTTTCCCATCAACACGGAGTTCGCCGCTTGTTCAACGGCAACATCTTAATGTTTGACAATGGGAACTTGCATATACCACAGGAGAGCCGAGCTGTGGAATTCAGAATTGATGAGGCAACAAAAACTGCGGAAATGGTCTGGGAGTATCGAGCTGACCCGCCTCTATTTGCCAATCTCCAGGGATCTGTGCAACGACTTTCGAACGGAAATACCTTGATCTGTTTTGGTACTGCGCAGAGAATCGTCGAGGTGGACGCCATCGGTACCAAGCTTTGGGAACTTGCCATCGAAGAACCGGGGCGGAATTGTTATCGAGCGTTTTCTGTGAGCAGTTTGTACTAACGTCTAACCCAGTCGATGAGAAGCTGCAATTGCGCCATTAAACAAAAGAATGGAGATGGATGACATGCTGAAATTGCGGTTGGTGAGAATTGAGGGGTTGAGGATAGAGATTTAACCGATTAACCATAAAAAGCTTAGGAGGTATAAAATGAAAAGAAGATATTTATTTTTGCTTGTTTGGCTGTTTTCGCATCTGCCGGTTTTAGCCCAGGTGGATACGGCCTGGGTTAGAAGATACAATGGTCCGGGGAATGGTGATGACCGTGCCGTGGCTCTGGCAGTGGATGCCAGTGGGAATGTGTATATGACTGGTAATAGTCCAGGTAGCGGAACCTATACCGATTTTGCAACTATCAAGTATGCCCCCAATGGAGACACTGTCTGGGTCAGAAGATACAATGGACCGGGGAATGGTTACGACGTCGTCGCAGCTCTGGTGGTGGACGACAGCGGCAATGTATATGTTGGCGGAGGAGGTGTACAAATTTCGGGCGCACTTTGCGATTTTGTCACCATCAAGTATTCGTCTGCTGGTGATACGCTGTGGATAAGAACTTACAATGGGCCGATTAATGGTGATGAATATGTTTTGGCCATTGCCGTGGATGCCCATGGCAACGTGTATGTAACCGGAGACAGTCATGGTGGTGGAACCGGCTATGATTATGCCACCATTAAGTATGCCCCTAACGGAGACACCTTATGGGTCAGAAGATACAATTACAGATTATATCCAGGCGACGTACCTTCTGCCCTGGCAGTGGATGATAGCGGAAATGTGTATGTGACCGGCGCTGCTATTTTTGGTGATTGTACTTATGCTTGTTTAGGAGATTTCGCTACCATCAAGTATGCTCCTAATGGAGATAGCTTATGGGCGAGAATATACGATGGTTCCGATGGCGACGATGCTTCTGCCTTATCCCAGGACGGCAGCGGGAATGTGTATGTGACTGGTTCGAGCTTTAGCTTTGTTACTTCTTGGGATTACGCTACCATTAAGTATACTCCTAATGGAGACAGCTTATGGGTGAGACGTTACAATGGACCGGGGAATAGTGATGACAATGCTAATGCTTTGGCAGTGGATAGTAGTGGAAATGTGTATGTGACTGGTAATACTGCTACAATTAAGTACCTGCCAAATGGTGATACCTCCTGGGTTAGAACCGGATATTATGGTAATGATATAGCAGTAGATGGTAGTGGAAATGTGTACGTGACTGGTGGGAGCGGAACTATTAAGTATTCAGCTAGCGGAGACTCCGTATGGTTCGGTCAATACGGTGGTAATGACTTAGCTATTGATGAGAGTGGAAATGTGTATGTGACTGGTGGTAGCGGAGGCGATTATGTAACCATTAAGTATGTTCAGATTCCGGTTTCCGTTCAGGATGATGCAGGCGAGTTGCCACGAGAGTTCTCCTTAGCAGAGAACTTCCCGAACCCATTCAATCCGTCAACCACCATACGGTTTGAACTGCCGAGGTTATCGCATGTGAGTCTTAAGATCTATAATATCCTTGGCCAAGAGGTAGCAACTCTGGTTGATGAACTGAGGCCAGCAGGTGTGTTCACGGTCGAGTGGAATGCGGGGTTCCATCCGAGCGGCGTGTACTTCTATCGCCTCCGGGCTGGGAGCTTTATTGAAACGAAGAAACTTGTTCTGCTTCGGTAATCCCCGCCTGCCTCAGAGAATTCTTCGAGGCGGCCAGGCCGACGTCTTCTGTCGGGACCGTCGGCTGAGAACTTATGTGGATGTGGCAAACACAAAATCAAGAAAGGAGAAGTAATCTTATGCTGAAATCATTCACTATTTTGGTTGCAGCTTTCATCTTGCTGGCGGCAACTGACTCAGCCCTGGTTGCCCAGAGCAACAATCCAGCACAAACCAGGGAAAAGGAAGCAAGACGCGTTAGACTGCAAGATCGAGAAGCGGTTGTGTATCCAAACATTCAAATACACCCAAACCCAACGACGGAGCAATTTGAAGTGTCTATAGCCACGCATCCCTTAAATCCCAATATTGTCCTAACTGCAGCTGCCACGCAGAACCTGCCCACCCCTCCGTTTTCACGCATAGGATACTATTACACAACCGACGGTGGAGCTACCTAGTCTGGGCACGACACTCTGCCGACGCATTCCAACCTGAGCCTCCTCATGGCTGACCCTAGCGTTGGAGTCGATCTGGATGGGAATCTCTTTGTCTGCGGATTCTATCGCCCTAGCGCTGTAGAATTCGTGGTCCGGTCAACTGATGGCGGAGCAACCTGGAATCCTACGGTTGTAGCAACGACCTTCCCTCTCGATAAGCCTTCTGTAACGATCAATACAAATGCCGGGACTCCTCACGAGAATCACATCTACTTTGCTTATTCCGATTGGGCAACTGTTCCAGGTCCAATCAAATTTTCCCGCTCTACAGATGGAGGGCAAAATTTCTCGACTCCGGTATCCATCAGTGGTTCAGTCGGGCTCGGTAAACACGTTGGGGTTAAGCATCT
>JACQVI010000153.1 GCA_016209795.1 Ignavibacteriota bacterium | reverse complement strand
TTATTCACACTATGTTAACAACTATGTGAACAACTCTACCACAGAGAGCTTAGGGTCATTAAAAGTTAAGCGCTAATAACGTATAGTAAATAGCTTGGTGCTTAGAAACAAAACAACAAGTGGCAAAAGTTATTCACATCTTGCTAACAACAGGTATTTGATGCAAGATGATTCTTAATTATACAAAGATTTTGGTCTCATGGCAAGGAAAATATTTTTAACAATATATCAAAGGTTTGGTAAATTGGCATAATTTTTATATATTGATTTTGAGTTTATATAATTATCTAAGTCTAGAGGATTGTACACAACAATCCTCTTTTTTCATTTACAAAGCTGCTATCTGTGAACTGAGAAGTATGAAAAGAACCTTTCAACCAAGTCTGCGAAAGAGAAGAAACAAACAGGGTTTCCGCCAGAGGATGAAAACCAAAGATGGACGGAACGTCCTTGCGCGACGTAGAGCTAAGGGGCGTTGGAAGCTAACCGTGAGCGATGAACGTTAGGATCAGTTATTAGCTTTTCTACTGTGTGAGTTATACGCTCAAAAAGTCGGAGATAGTACGAGGAAGGAAAGCGTTTCAGGTAATTTTTGAGCGAGGCAGGAAAATCGAGGGGAAAATACTTCGCTGCATTGTCTTGGAAGATGATAGTGGGACGATTCGATGGCAATCAAAGTTCATGGTGGGCATATTAATCAGTCGAGTCGTCAAACGTGCGGTGGATCGTAACCGCATGAAACGATTAATTCGAGAAGCTTACCGGCTCAATAAGTACATGTTGCAAACCAATTCAGAGAAATTTTCTCAACGTATTGCGCTTTTGTTTATTTACTCTCCAAAAGTAAATGTATCTCTACAAATGCCCTCTTTTGCAGAAGTAGAGCAAGATGTTAAACATATTTTATCTACGATTTTCCACTAACCGTCCAACAATGTAATGTTACAGACATTTATACGTATTTATCAATTACTCATTTCGCCCTTTCTTCCAGTGAATGTCTGTCGGTTTTATCCAACGTGTTCGCATTATGCGATAGAAGCGCTTGATCGTTATGGTACATTCAAAGGCACAATCTTGTTAGTGAAGCGGATCTTGCGGTGTCATCCATTACATCCGGGGGGCTACGATCCTGTTCCTTAAAAAGTATTGGAACATGACATCCACCAACATGAGGTATTCATGGATCGCAATACTGTAATTGGTTTTATTTTGATCGGCATAGTGTTAATGATCTGGATGTGGATGAATGCGCCTGAACCACAAAGACGCACGACTATGATTGACTCTGTGGACGCAGTTCATAAGCTAACTACAGACTCTGTGAAGAAATTCACTCCTCCTGCCGAACAAATGACAGCACAACAAGATTCTCTCGGTCGGTATTTTAAACATTTGAAGGGTGAAAAAGAAAAAGTTCTTGTTATCAAAACGCAACTCTATCGAGCGGAAATTTCAACGCAGGGAGGAGGGATACGCTCGTGGGAGTTGAAACAGTACAAAACATGGGACAAGCATCCCGTCAATTTCATGTATGGTGCTCAGATACCAGAGTGTAACTTACTTTTTTCTACGTCTGATGGGAAACTTATCAACACAAGATATTTAACGTTTGAAGCGAACTACCAGGATCATACGGTTGTCAGCCTTGCTAAGCAAGATTCCTTTCAAGTTATGCTCGTCCTACCAGTCAGCAAAAAAAGCAGGATAGTCAAGACTTTGATATTTTATGGTGATGTTTATTCTTTCGACGCTGTCTATCGTTTTGAGAACATGGAAAACATTATCGCCAATTTTGAGTACCAAGTAACGTGGGAGTACGGACCGCAATATTTTGAGCACAATAGTATTGATGAATCAAATTATGCTAAGGCGGGAGCCTATGCTGGAGGTGAGCTTACAGAAATCGATGCAACCAATATTAATGAAGTTATCAAACAGAACATCTCGGGCAGGATCACATGGGTCGCGTCGAGAAATAAGTATTTCGCAACGGCAATGATTCCTCGGCACAAGGAGAGCCAGGGTGCTTACCTCGAAGGAACAAGAATGCCGCAACCAGATCATGGAATGAAGGAGTATTACACTTTAGGATTAAAAATGCCTTTTTCTGGGCGTCCATTGGAAACAGACCGCTTCACGGTGTTCTTAGGACCCCTTGATTTTGATATCGTGAAAAGTTATGATGTTGATCTTGATCAAATCATGAGTCTGGGCGCTGCATGGATTATTAGACCTATCTCTGAGTATGTTATCATTCCGCTCTTCAAATTCCTAAAAATCTTTATCCCAAACTATGGTTTTGTCCTAATTGTATTCTCAATGATTGTCAAGATTGCTCTCTATCCTTTGACAAAAAGTAGCATGAAGTCGATGCAGAAGATGCAGGCACTCCAGCCGATGATGACAGAGATTCGTGAGAAATACAAAGATGATCCGCAGAAAATGAATCAGCAGGTCATGAGGCTATACAAAGAGTATGGTGTGAATCCTGCAGGAGGGTGTCTACCACTGCTGTTACAGCTTCCAATCCTCTATGCACTATGGTCGGTTTTCAGCTCGACTATTGAACTGCGCCAAGCAGCATTCATCTGGTGGATCAATGACCTGTCAATCCCGGATGTTATTACAACACTTCCATTTCGCCTTCCACTGTTTGGTATTGATAAGATTAGTGGTTTGGCGTTGCTGATGGGCATCACGATGTTTATCCAACAAAAAATGTCTGTCAAAGATCCACGACAAAAAGCAATGGTATGGCTCATGCCAATCCTATTGACGTTGTTGTTCAATGGTTTCCCGTCCGGTTTGAACCTGTATTATTTTGTTTTCAATCTTCTCTCAATCGGTCAACAGGCGTGGATGAACAAGCATGCCAAAAATGAGCCACTGAAGAAAGTTGAGCCAAAGAAGGCAACTGGAGGTTTCATCAGTCGAATTTCCAAAAATCTACCAAAAACACCGCGTTGATAGCAGATCACTTCTCTTATTTCTAAATCAGGTCTCATGGTCTTCAAGAAGTTTTGTCGAGAGAGTAAAAATGTTGAATCTTTCTCAATTTTTGGTTATACTTAAACTTTAATAACCGCAAAACCCAGCCGTTTGTTGCATACGAAAGGAATTATCACAATGAAGCTTAACGTTGGAATGCTTGTCATTCCAGTAGTGTTAGTACTTGTTCTGTCCGGGTGTTCACCCAAGTATACAGACATAGTTGTCCTTGAGGTCGGAAAAAACAGAGTGACCCTTGGAGAATATGAGAACTTTTACGTGCGTAATAGTGGGGGATGGGAAATAGCGAAGCAAAGCTCACAGGAAGAACGAGAACGTTTCTTAGATCTGCTCACGAATTACAAGCTTAAGCTTCTGGACGCCTACGAGAGGAATTTTGTTAACGATTCTGAAATTGTCAATGAACTGCGTGAATATCGTGGTAGCCTTGCTTCAACATACCTCTTAGAACAAGAACTTACTGAGCCGGGCGTGAAAAAGCTCTATGATCGCAAACGTGAAGAAATCCGCGCTCAGCACATACTCATTCGTATCCAAGGAGCTTCATCAGAAGATACTCAGAAAGCATATACTAAAACGATGGGACTTATTCAACGTATCAAAACAGGAGAGAGTTTTGATACTCTTGCATTAAAATTCTCTGATAGCCCTACTACAAGCAAGGATTATGGTGATCTTTATTACTTTACTGGCGGTGCCTTAACAGGCATATTTGAAGACGCAGCCTATTCTTTACAGAAGGGTGAAACCAATGCAACTCCTATTCTTACGCCTTTTGGATACATCACCATCAAAGTGACTGACCGTCAACCGAGTAAGGGTTCACTCAAAGTACGTCATATCATGGCGAGGTTTCATAGCAACCCACCAGATTCGGCGGACTCAGCTTCAGCCTATGCTCGGATAAGAGTGGTACAAGATAGCTTAAAAAGAGGTGGAGATTTTTCTAAAGTGGCGATGCAATTTTCCGAAGATCCCGGAAGCTCGTCTCAAGGAGGCGATCTCGGCTGGTTTGAACGAAGGCGCTTTGTTCAACCATTTGATGAAGCAGCATTTAGATTAAATGTTGGTCAGGTCTCGGATGTTGTTCGTACACCATTTGGATATCATATTTTGCGGTGTGATAGTGTCAAGCCCCTCCCCCCATATTCTGCTGTGCGTGAAGATTTGAAAAGACTGTATCAACAGACTAGGTATAACGACGATTATAATACGTACATTGCAAAATTAAAGAAAAAATACTATTACTCATTTAACAGTGAAACATTTAATTCATTAATGACTTACCTTGATTCATTAAAGACAACATCGGATAGTGGTTGGTATGATACAGTTCCCTCTGACCTTCGTGCACGAGCATTAATGACGATCAATCAATATGGCATTACAGTAGATTCTTTGATCAACGTCTTAGAGAATCGCCCTGAACATCGTAATACAGCATTACGTAAGAATGAAGTGAAAAGCAAGCTCGTTCGAATTGCAGAATCATACTTACTGCAAGTTGAGTCTCTTGGCTTAGAAGAGCGAGATCAGAAATTTGGAGCGTTAATGAAAGAGTATCAGGATGGAATTGTCTTATACAAGGCAGAGCAGTTAGAAGTCTGGAACAAGACTACAGTAACAGACTCGGCATTGCGGGAGTACTACGAGCAGAATAAAAGTCAGTTCACCTTTCCCGAACGCCTTGATATACGTGAGATATACCTGGAATCGGATACACTCGCCGTCTTAGTGTATGACTCGCTTGAACAGGGTGCTGATTTTGAAGAACTTGCAGCTCGTCATAATGACGATCCGGACCTAAAAGCCAGTAAAGGTGCGAGGAACAAGGTGTCAGTGGATACCGATGAGGTAACCGAATATGCAAAGGCAATGAGCATAGGTGAAATCTCGGAACCATTTGAGCTTGAAGGTGGAGGATGGGCTATTGTCAAACTCTTAGCAAAGGAACCAGCGAGACAGAAAACATATGAAGAAGCTGGTGCAGAAGTCTCGAATGCATTTCAGGAGTACGAAGCTAAACGTCTTGAACGACTTTGGCTCGAAAAAGTCAAAGAAAAGCACCCCGTAAAGCAGTACAAAGAACATCTCAAACATGCATTTACGAAATCGCAGCCTGCTCGTTAATATTTCTGGGAAGCTATGTTGAACAAAGCGGCGTTCGTATGGTAAGATTCGAATAAAAAGTTTCCAAGTGTCTTTCTTGCAATGAAATATGTCAAGTATGTTCTCTTTTTTATTGTGCCAATAATCCTCGCCTCTTGTCGACCGCATAAGACGTCTGATGTTATAGCTCGTGTAGGTGATGCAGAGTTGAGTCTTGAAGAGGCATTAGCGCACATTGATACGACACAAGGTAACGTAAACCAGGCGCTACAGCAATACGTCTTGCACTGGATTAATAACGAACTCCTCTACCAAGAAGCAAAGCAAACAGGGATAGTAAACTCTGAGACATTTATTCATCAACTTCATGATGTACAACGAATGTTGGCGATTCAAGCCTTACTTGACCGGAGTATCTACAACGATACACTCGAGCTTAGTGAACAATCATTCCATGATTACTACCAGCAGCATACATCTGAGTTTACTCTGCGCGAAGAAGTGATGAAATTGAATCGTATAGTGTTTAAGACACGCGACCATGCCAGTAGGTTTGCTGCAAGTGTAGCTCAAGGGGGGATCTGGGAAAAAGTTCTTGATAGGGCGCTGAGTGATTCGCTTGTGGTTTCGGCAGTGGTTTCAAGTACCACAGCTCATTATTACACTCAGCAAACGTTATTTCCGCCAGAATTGTGGAAGGTTGCAAAGGCTTTGAACATGAATGAGGTTTCATTTCCTGTCAGAACATCACAGGGCTACGCGGTACTCCAGTTGCTTTCGATTGCGCGCGTAGGGCAGCAAGCTACATATGAGCTTGTGCAGGAGGAAGTTCGCCAGAGGTTTCTTATGGAAAATTGTCGTATCCGTTATGAAGATCTCCTTAATAGTCTTCGTAAGCAGTATAGGGTGGAAATGATGTTAGATTCACTAAAACCACCCGTTTCATTATGAGTTCAACCACATGAGTAGAATTCATAACATCCATTATGGTCTGACAGTCGCCCTCAGTACTATCTGTTCTGTGCTGGCTCTTGCACAACCAGAGGTTGTTGATCGAGTAGTTGCCGTTGTAGGGAAAGAGGCTATTTTGTTATCAGATCTCAATGCGCAAATCGAATTCTACGCGTTCAATAATCGTATTGATCCAGAAACACCCGGACTGCAGGAGCAGGTGCTTGATGCGATGATCAACGAAAAGCTTATGCTCGCCCGCGCGCTCGAAGATACCACGATTGTAGTAACCGAAGATGAAGTAACGAATCACTTAGACGTATTGATAGCACAACGTGTGCAGCAGGTTGGATCTGAGAAACGTCTTGAAGAGCTCTACCGCATGCCAATTAGCAGGATGAAGCGCGAATTTCGCGATGAGACGCGGAAACAGCTTTCCGTACAATACCTTCAACAGACAAAGTTTACCAACGTCCAGGTCTCACGACGTGAAGTTGAAGAATTTTACAATACGTTCAAAGATAGCTTACCGGAAGTTCCTGAGGAGTTGGAACTTTACCACATCTTCAAAATTCCAAAAGTGAGTGATGAAGCAAAGAAAGAAGTTCGAGCACGAGCACAGCTCATACTCGATTCTATCCGAGCAGGTGGTGACTTTGCAGAGTTTGCGCATCGGTACTCTGAAGACGCTGGAAGTGTTGCATCTGGCGGTGACATTGGCTCTGTTCGTCGAGGTCAACTGGTGAAAGAATTCGAGGAAGTAGCTTTTTCTCTGAAAGAAAACGAGGTCAGCAGCGTTGTAGAGACATCATTTGGTTTTCATATTATTCAGCTCCTTGAGAGGCATGGAGACGTTGTGCACCCGCGTCATATTCTCTTCAAACTTGGACACGATAAACGTACGGATGATTCAACAATTGCCTTTCTCAAGCGGCTCAAGGACAGCGTGGCTCAAGGAGGTGATTTCCAGCAGCTCGCCAAGAGACACTCTGATGATACAGAATCTAGTCCAATCGGCGGGTTTCTTGGAAAACTAACCATAGATCGGTTCGATAAGTCTTTACTCAATATTGTGAAGGATCTGATACAAGGAGAGATCAGCAGTCCTGTTGAAATTACACAGGGAACAACAAGGGGCTATCAAATCGTTTATCTAAAGAGGCGCGTTCAAGCACACCAAATGAATATGACAGACGACTGGAATAGAATTGAACTGCTTGCAGCCAACTACAAGCGCAATCTTGAATACCTGAAGTGGATTCAGGAGCTTCGGGAAGAAATTTATTGGGAAATTCGCTTATGAAATCGCGCGGGGATCATGTGAGTGCACATGAACACGTAAAAACCTTGGATGATATAGAAGCAGTCCAGTCATTGAAATTAGGCTTCGCAGCCATCAAGAAAGAGATAGCCAAAGTCATCATTGGGCAGGAGAAGATTATTGAGCAGCTCCTCATCTCTCTTTTGGCGAGGGGGCATTGCTTACTTGTTGGAGTTCCCGGTCTCGCGAAAACCCTTCTGATCAAAACACTTGCAGAAGTGCTTGATTTAAAGTTTAGTCGGATCCAGTTTACTCCAGATTTGATGCCAAGCGATATCACGGGTACGGAAATCATCGAGGATAACCGCGCGACAGGAGAAAAATCTTTTCGCTTTGTAAAAGGTCCTGTTTTTGCGAACATACTGTTAGCGGACGAAATCAACCGCACGCCGCCGAAGACACAAGCGGCACTTCTTGAGGCGATGCAGGAGCACCATGTCACTGCTGCAGGACAAAAGTATGTGCTCGAAGAGCCATTCTTTGTCCTGGCAACGCAGAATCCCATTGAGCAAGAAGGAACATATCCATTGCCCGAAGCCCAGCTCGATCGTTTCATGTTTAACCTCTGGTTAGAATATCCATCAGAGAAAGAAGAACTAGAAATCGTCAAATCAACGACAAGCATGTATTCACCGCAGCTCAACCACATTCTTGGCAGGGAGGAAATTTTATTCTATCAGGATTTGGTACGGCGTGTACCGGTTGCTGATCACGTCATATCATACGCTGTGAATATTGTGACACGAACACGACCGAAGTATTCATTTTCACCTCAATTCATAAAAGATTGGTTAAGCTGGGGTGCTGGTCCACGTGCTTCTCAATACCTTATTCTCGGTGCAAAGACTCGGGCGATCCTCGATGGCAGAAATACTCCCGATATCGAAGATGTGCGTAGTGCCGTTGGTCCCGTTCTTCGGCACCGCATTGTTCCCAACTTCAATGCCGAAGCAGACGGCGTTACGGCGATTCAGATTGTTGAGAAGCTTCTGGAGAACGACTAAATTCCACCGATGCTGCACTACGGAAGTGGAGAGATGATTCTCATGTGTTGAAAATGATGCTTGCCGACATTTCCATATCCTTGGGTGGAAATTTCCTCTTCTTCCTAGTGCTGTTCATTATAGTTACTGTTCTGGCAATTCTATTCTATCGTTACACTTTGCCACCCCTTTCTGTCAGACGGAGAATAATCTTATCGGTTCTGCGTGGCATTGCGCTTATTGGTCTTCTTCTCATTTTTTTTGAACCTATTTTGCGGCTGCTTAGAAGTGATACTCAACAGCCTGTTGTTGCTGTGCTTGTCGATAACTCGCAAAGCATGACACTTCCATTGCATCGTGATAAATCTGTAAGTCGCGCCGAGTGGCGTCAGCAATTGCTCAAAGAAAATCACGTTGTCAACCTTTCATCGGGAACAAAGACAGAGTTGATGGTGTTCTCTTCAAAGCTGCAACAACTCTCAGAAACTCCAATAGATTCACTACAAAGTGCTGGTGAGATTACCAATATTTCAGGTGCTCTTGATGATTTGAAGAAGGACCTAAGCAGAAAAAATATTCAAGCTGTTATTCTCATCACTGACGGCAATTATACAGCAGGGAGAAACCCTTTATATGATGCCGAGGCATTGGGAATTCCAATCTACACCGTTGGAGTTGGTGATACAAGTGAACAAAGAGATATTCTGATTGGAAAAGTTGTCACGAATAATCTAGCATACGCTGGAACGCGAGTTCCAGTCGATGTGACGGTAAAAAGTTCTGGCTATAGTGGTGACAATGTAGAAGTTATGCTCATAGCAGGATCAACAATTCACGATAAGAAGGTGCTTACGGTTCACGAAGGAACCCTTGAATATAGGACAAAGCTGTTCATTGTTCCGAGGGAAGAAGGGATGCAAAAATATACGGTGAAAGTATCAAGTCTCCCCGGCGAATTGACTGAGAAGAACAACACAAACTCTTTTTTCATCAACGTCCTTAAAAGTAGATTACGAATCCTACTCATTACCGGAGCGCCCAGTGCTGATGTTGCAGCAATTCGACAAGTCTTTTCAGAAGATGAACATTTTAGTATCCAAACACTGGTTCAAAAGGACCAGCGAGAGTTTTACGAAGGGAGTTTCTCACGACAGATTGTCGATAGCGCCGACTGCTTGATCTTTATTGGCTTTCCCTCCTCAGCAACTGAGAACTATGTCTTAATGCAAATTCGAGACATTGTACTTCAAGCAAAAAAGCCACTCCTGTTTGTGAATAGCAAATCGACTGATTATGCTAAGCTTCAGCTTCTTGATTCATATCTTCCGTTTCGATGGTCATCGGTGAGTTCAAGCGAAGTATTTGTGTTTCCCTCAATCATCGAACGTTATAAGCTTCACGCTCTTGTCAATCTGGAGGGAAAAATCACAGCAGACAACTGGCACCAATTACCACCGATTTATAAATCCCAAACGGTTTTTCTTGCTAAACCAGAATCAGATATCCTAGCGTCTGTCAAGTTACAAAATGTTGTGTTGAATGAACCATTAATCGTAGCTCGAAGTATCAATCGGCAAAAATCTCTTGCGATCACTGGTCACGGAATCTGGCGGTGGAGAATGCTGTCTCAGGGTAACCCTGAGATACAGGACTTCTTTTCGTTGTTCTTAACCAACGCGGCCCATTGGTTGACCACCAGAGAGGATGGGAAGAATGTACGAGTCCTTACTGTGAAAGAGATGTTTACTACTGCTGAAGCTGTAGAATTCATTGGACAGGTGTATGATGAGCAGCTTCGTCCAATTGATGGAGCCGAACTGACTGTTGAACTGATCGGTGGTCAGGAGAAATCTCAGCTCGTGTTGAACGCAATTGGCAATGGAATGTATGAAGGATCGGTTCAAGGTTTGAGTGAGGGGGATTACTCATTCGTAGCTAAGGCATCAAGGGATGGTAAGTTGTATGGTGAAGATAAGGGTAAATTCTCAGTAGGACAGATGAACGTAGAATTTTTGGAGACAAAAATGAATAAGCAACTTTTGGAACAACTTGCTTACCGGACTGGAGGAAGGTACTATGATGTAAGTTCGGTTGAGGAGCTTGCCAGAGATCTTAACAAGGATGTGAAGTTTGTCCAAAAGGAGATTACTAAGACAAGTGAAATTGAGCTTTGGAACTGGCATTATCTTGCGGCTGCCCTTGTAGTTCTGTTCTCCTTAGAGTGGTTTATGAGAAAGCGCAGCGGGATGTTGTAAGAAGTGGTTCTCTGTGTCTCAATTTCATTTATGCTGTGAAGATAAGATTTTCCGTCGCTCCACGACGTAGGATAGTTCCTTGCTTCAAACTCCATTTTTGTCTATATTTTCAAACCATTTTTCTGGAACAAGTGTGAAAAAATTCTTCAATTTTGTCAAGATCGAGCATACTTTGTTCACACTTCCACTGATTTATAGTGGGCTATTGCTGGGAATGAATGAGACTCCTTCTCTTCGATTGCTCATTCTCGTTCTAGTCGTTGCGATTGGGGCTAGGACTGCCGCTTTTGCATTAAATCGAATCGTTGATCGAGATATTGACAAGCGTAATCCACGAACTGCAATGCGGGAGCTTCCGAGTGGTACGATGACTCTCGCAGAAGCGCTTTGTGTACTTGCCGTTGGTTGCACACTTTATCTTGGTTCCGCAGCGTTGATCTCATCGTTCTGTCTAATGCTCTCGCCAATTCCGCTCATCATCTTCGTGACCTATCCATTCATGAAGCGCTTCACAGTGTTTGCTCATTTCGGTGTGGGGCTTGGTATGTCCATGGCACCACTGGGTGGATATTTTGCAGCGTCTCCTTCCTTTCATAATATTTTTCCAGCAGTCTTACTTTCCGTGTTCACTATTTTCTGGGGAGCCGGGTTCGACATCATCTATGCTACGCTGGACGAAGAGTTTGATCAGCGAGAGCATCTCTATTCATTTGTCTCTCGATATGGAAAGAACAAAGGTCTCGCTTTTTCAGCTCTCTTTCATCTTATAGCGTTTATTTGCTTAACATTACTTTTTTTTACTACGATTCGTACGCTGTATGCTATACCTCTATTAGCCATAGCTGGTTTACTTCTCTGGTATGAACAACGTAAGGCATCGAACGTTGAACTTGCCTTTTTCCAGATAAATGCAGCGCTGGGGTTTGTTGTCTTTGCGATGATTGTAACGGGAGCTGCGTTCAAATGAAAATTGTCGTCGGCATTACCGGCTCATCGGGAGTGGTCCATGCCGTTGATTTCTTGAAAAAATGTCCAAGCGATAAATTTCTCATCGTAAGTAAGTGGGGTAAAGCTTTGCTGAAAGACGAAATGAACATGTCAGAAAAGGATTTGCAGCCCTACGTCAAGCGACAATTTCAAAATGACGATCTCACTGCACCGCTTGCTTCTGGCTCCAATAAATTTGATGCGTACGTGATCATTCCTTGCTCAACCTCAACGCTTGGGAAAATTGCCTCAGGCATTGGCGATACGCTTATCACGCGTACGGCGCAGGTTGCATTGAAGGAGAGATTCAAACTTGTCATCTGTGTGCGTGAAACACCGATCTCGGCAATCGCTCTTGAACAAGCAGCAAGGCTCTCTCAAGCTGGTGCCATCATTATGCCCGTTAGTCCACCGCTGTATTTTGTCCCAAAAACTGTTGAAGAATATGTGAGTGCATTTACAGATAAGCTTCTTGGTGTGTTAGGACTGAGAGAATCGAAGGGTTGGAGAGCGGAGGAATTGGAGTAATGAATGACTGAAAAGGAATTTACAAACAAGGTAACTCACAGTAGCAGGGATTTCTTGGGAGAATTTCTTGCGCTCCTCAACCAAAACAAGATTCACTACTGTGTAATTGGTGGTTTGGCTGTTAATGCTTACGCTGAACCTGTGGTCAGTCTTGACTTGGATATTATTATCGCAACAAGTGATAGAGAAAAACTACTCTCCTCTTTTTCTAAAGACTATTCCATAAAGGAAGAAAAGCACAGCATTAATATTTCAGTTGAGTTTTCCGACCTCCGAATTCAGATTCAAACTGACAGTCGTTACCAGGAATTTATTCGTCGTACAGTCACAAAAAAAGTTCTGGGATATGAGCTTTCAGTAGCTTCTTTGGAAGATGTTCTCAGAGGTAAGCTCTGGGCGTATTCTGATCCGGAGCGGAGAGAAAGTAAACGCCAGAAAGATCTTGCTGACATTCTTCGGCTTGTCGAATCGCATCCTGAATTGAAAGCGTTACTCCCGCTAGATCTCCAGAGCCGCATCCATTCCTGATGTATGGCTCTTCGTGAATTTCTTCAATCGTTCGAACGCAGCGGCGAACTTCACCGCACGCAGGTTGAAATTGACCCTGTATTAGAACTCACTGAAGTTTCCACTCGTGCACTGAAGGAAGGCAAACCCGCTCTATTAATAGAGCGTCCGAAAGGTTCGAACGTTCCTATCATTGTCAATCATTTCTCAAGTGCACGACGCATCGAGCTTGCACTTGGCAGACATCCCGTCCAGATCGGTGAAGAACTCATTCGATTTCTTGAACGAGCATTTCCGCCGACGCTCAAAACACTTCTCGATAACAAACTGACAGTTAAACGATTTCTCAACGCTCGACCAAAATTAGTTTCTTCGGGACTTTCACAAGAGGTCGTTGTTCAGCCGAATCTTGATGCACTTCCAATCCAAGTCTGCTGGCCCCATGATGGCGGACGCTTCATCACGTACGGACAAGTCATCACATACGATCCAGGAGATGGAAAACGCAATATCGGTATCTATCGCATGCATGTGTTCGATAAATCGACGACAGGAATGCACTGGCAAATTCAGAAGGGCGGAGGGTTTCATTATTATCAAGCGGAGAAGCTAGGAAAAGAGTTCGAACTCGCCGTTGCACTTGGAACCGATCCCGCACTGCTCATCGCAACTGTCGCCGCACTTCCCGAGGGAATCGACGAAGCGATGTTCGCTGGATTTCTTCAGAACAAACGAGTTGAGTTTACAAAGGGAAAAACAATTTCGATTCCCGTTCCAGCTTCCGCTGAATTTATTCTCGAAGGAATTGTTCCTCCAAAAGAACGAAGAATGGAGGGACCGTTCGGCGACCATTTTGGACATTATTCCGCCGCCGCAGAGTTTCCGGTCTTCCACATCAAGGCAATCACGCACCGAAAGAATCCGATTTATCCTGCAATCGTTGTCGGTAAGCCGCCGATGGAAGATAAATTCTTGGGCGATGCGACACAGCAGATGCTCGGTCCGCTTGTGAAGCTGATTCATAAAGAAGTTGAAAGTCTCTGGGCATATTACGAAGCGGGATTTCACAACTTGCTTGTCGTTGCCATCGAGCAGCGTTATCAAAAAGAAGCTATGAAAGCGGCGCTCGGCTTGATGGGAACCGACCAGCTTTCGCTCACGAAATGTATGGTCACCGTTTCTGCTGGAGTGAACGTGCGTGACTGGCACGCCGTGCTTCGAGAAATTCATAACAACTTCGACCCGCATTATGATTTCATCATGATTCCCAAAGTCCCGCTCGATACGCTCGACTTCACGAGCTATAAAATGAATTTGGGAAGCAAGATGATAATAGACGCAACAAAGAAGGTTAGAGGTCACGGGTTAGAGGTTACAGATGAAAATCAAAAATCAAAAATCAAAAATCTAAAATCGTTCGATAGACGAATTCTCGATGTGAATCTTGTTGAAAATACGCTCTTGTTAGTCAAAGTTGATACACCTATCACCCAACACCTATCACCTGTAACCCCAAACCTCGAACCTGTAAGCAGTAGAGAACTTCTCCAAAAGCTCGTTTCTCTTCCAGAACTAAGTAAACTCAAACTCCTCGCTCTTGTCTCCTCTGATGTGGATATTCACGACAAAGAGAGTTATATTTGGGGAGTCTTTACTCGCTTCGATTGCGAACGTGACGTGATGTTTCCAGAACAGAAGCTCGTGGGCATCTCGCCCGTGTACAAAGGCCTGCTCGGCATTGATTCCACATGGAAACCTGGGTACCCCGAGCCGCTCGTGATGACCGATGAGATTGTGAAACGTGTGGATGAGAAGTGGGGAAAGATTTGGAAGTGATAATTTCTTTGCACCTTAGCGTCTTTGCATGAAAATGTTTCTCGCCAAGCCGCCAAGAACGCAAAACGACGAGCAAAGAAGTGAAGATGAGTATACATAAGATTTTTGGCAACATGAAATTATTAGTTTTTGTAAATTAGCTTAAAGCAATGGCTACTCACCACAAGATAATACTTGGCGATTCAAGACAAATGCCTGAACTTGTTGATGAATCGGTACATCTTATTATTACTTCTCCACCATATTGGCAACTGAAGGATTACGGAGAGGAAAACCAAATAGGTTTCCATGAATCCTACGAAAGTTACATTAACAATCTTAATCTTGTGTGGAAAGAGTGTCATAGAGTTTTACACAAGGGTTGTCGACTCTGCGTTAATATCGGAGATCAATTCGCTCGTTCAGTCTATTATGGTCGCTATAAAGTAATACCCATCAGGACAGAGATAATCAAATTCTGTGAAGCTCTGGGAATGGATTACATGGGTGCCATTATATGGCAAAAAGTAACTACTACAAATACTACAGGCGGGGCAACAGTCATGGGCTCATTCCCGTATCCACGAAATGGCATCCTAAAGATTGACTATGAGTTTATCTTAATATTCAAGAAACTTGGTGATCCACCAAGAGTTAGTAGAGAAATCAAGGAACTTTCGAAGCTTACAGCGGAAGAATGGAATACATACTTTACTGGACACTGGAATTTTGCTGGTGAAAAACAGGACAAACATCTTGCAATGTTCCCCGAGGAACTTCCACGGCGTCTGATTAGAATGTTCTCCTTCATTGGAGATTCTGTGCTTGATCCATTTCTTGGTAGTGGAACAACCTCCTTAGCAGCAAAGAATCTGGACAGGAATTCGGTTGGTTATGAAATAAATGCCAAATTTATTACTACCATTAAGAACAGGCTCAAGATATCAGATCATGATATTTTCGGGGATGCTACATATGAATTTATTATACAAAAGCTCGGTGACCGAGATTTCAATAGAGAGATAGATTCACTGCCATACAAGTTTGTTGACTCCCACAAACTTGACAAGAGAATTGACCCACGCAAGTTGAAGTTTGGATCAAAGATTGAGCAGGGTGATTCGGGAGGAAGAATCGAATTATACAGCGTTAAGGAAATTTTAAGCCCCGAGTTGATTAGACTCAACAATGGTTTAATGGTTAGGCTGCTTGGGGTGAAAGAAGATCCAAGGCAAAGAGAAAAAGCAATTGAATTCCTCACAACGAAGATAAAGAGCGAACAGGTCTTTCTGAAGTACGACAAAAATAAGTACGACGAAAATGGCAACTTGCTTGCATACGTTTACTTGAGGAACAAAACTTTCATTAATGCACACTTGATTAAGAGAGGTCTGGTAAATATCGACACAGACTACGATTATAAATACAAAAGGAGATTCGAATCAATTCTCGAATCAGTGAATATTAACAAGAGACAAGTACAATACAAAGGATTCTCTACTAATTAAGCACAAACCTCGGTTGTAAATGAAGATCGTCCTAACCCTGTCTGAGGTTCGAGAGGCATTAAATGCTCCTTCTCCAGTTTTGCCAACGTACGTTTCTCCGATTCTCAATTTGGCAAACCGTTTTGCAGGTGGAACAAGACCACGAGTTGTAGGTCAGATGAGCGACCTTATACAAGATTTTGATGGACGCACATTAGACGATTGGGCTAAATGGTATCAAGAAAGATATCCTAATACGGTCAGTGACGCCGTTGTTTAATACGGAAAAAACTCAATGAATTTCATCGAGTAATCGATCAGATCACAGATGGTATGATTGAACGATGGGTAAAAGACTTAGTCTTAGTAAAAACTTTTATTGGATTACGTTTTCAAGAAGCAATACTAAAGAAGGTGTCACAAGTAGTTAAGCTTCAATATCGATTAGCAACTGCAGAAGAAGAGTCCAGAGGAATTGATGGAGCCATCGGAAATACTGAGGTTTCGATCAAACCAAAATCCTGGAAGGAGCAGGTTATTCAACGAGAACAACTAGTCGGGGTGATAGTTTACTATTCCAAAACCGATGATGGAATAGAGATCGAGTTTGAACCAAGTGATTTCTAATCAGCATTCCAAAACTATATGAATGTGAGCATTCAATTTAGAGACAAATTCTTTATCCCCATCTGGCAAAAAATCCAGAACGGTAATCGTCTCTCGCTCGAAGACGGCGTGGCGCTCTACAACACGAACGACATCATCTCACTCGGCAAGATGGCGCACTTCGTCCAGCAGCAGAAGAGCGGCGATGCGGTCTACTTCGTCCTCAACCGCAAAATCGAGCCAACCAACATCTGCGTCCTCTCCTGCAAGTTCTGTGACTTCGCCACGAAACCCGGTCGCCCCGATGCCTACGAGATGACGAACGAAGACATCTGGTCGAAACTTACGCCCGACTTGCACGAGGTTCATATCACTGGCGGCATGCCCGCACACTGGGGATGGGAACATTATCTTGAAATGCTCAGCGGCATCAAAGAAAAATTTCCGGAGATCGACATCAAAGCGTTCACCGCCGTTGAGATCGACTTCTTTGCTAAGAAATTCAGAATGTCCATTGAAGAAGTATTGCGCCAACTCAAAGAAGTCGGCTTACGCACGATGCCCGGCGGCGGTGCTGAAGTGTTTTCCGAGCGTGTGCGGCGCCTGCTCTTCAATCAGAAAATCGGCGCCAAGCGCTGGCTGGAAATTCACCGCATTGCGCACAGGATGGGCATTCCCACGAACGCTACTCTATTGTATGGACACATCGAGACGATTGAAGAGCGCATTGTTCATTTCATGAAGCTGCGAGAGCTGCAGGATGAAACGGGCGGATTTCTTTCATTCATCCCGCTTGCGTTCCAACCGGGAGATACGGGAATCAAAGCCCATTCGCACTTCACATCAGCAATTGACGATTTGAAAACGATTGCCATCTCTCGACTCATGCTCGATAATTTCCCGCACATCAAAGCGTACTGGGTGATGCTGACGGAAGAAGTCGCAAGCGTTGCGCTCAACTTCGGCGCAGACGATATGGACGGCACGGTCGGCGAAGAGCATATCGCACACGATGCAGGAGCCATCACGCCGATGCAGCTTGCGAAGAATCAGATTATTAAAATCATCAACGATGCTGGAAAAATTCCTGTCGAGCGGGACGTTTACTACAATCCGATTAACGTCTACACCGACCACGTGATTGGAAAAATTCCGTATCTCAACTCCGTTCCGTTCTATCATCATTTTGAAAAACAGCAATTCAAGATTCTCCCGATCAATCCGCGGAGAATGGGACTCTTGTCAGAAAAGGGGCAGATCGATGCAGGCTTGTTTTCCTTGATGGATTATTTTCAGCAAGAAAGTCATCTGGCACTGCTCCCTTGGTGTATTGCCACACGCGATCAGGTGAAGAGTGTGATGTTGTTCTCAAATCACGGCTGGGGAGACCTTGACGGAAAACTTATCGGTGTGACGGATGAAACGGCAACCTCTGTGCGTTTGTTGCAAGTGCTTTTAGGAAAAAGATACGGGGTGAGAGCAAGATTCGAGCGGCTCCATGCCGGCGTCAACGATTATTCTGCGTACGATGCAGTTCTTCTCATCGGAGATGAAGCGCTTCGCAGAAATAAATTCGGGCTTGCGGGATTCGAGCTTGTGTTCGATCTTGCAAGGGAGTGGTACGAATGGCAGAAACTGCCGTTCGTCTTTGCAGTGTGGGCAGTCAAGAAATCGCTGCCTGAAGAAACAAAAAAAGAATTGAGTGAAATCATCGGACATTCCCTCTCACAATCTGAGCCGCGATATGCTGAGATTGGAGAACTTCGTGGAAAGGAAATTGGTTTGAATCGTAATGAAGTGGAAGAATATCTCGCTGGATTTAATTACCGCCTCGGCGAGCGAGAAAAGGAAGCGATGAGGGAGTTTAAATCTTTAGCGCAAGAAACGGAAAGTGTTAATATCAAAGGAGTTCACCATGGGTAAAGTGAAAGAACAATCAGTAGCATACTCGGCGAAGAAAAAATCTTCGGCTCAGAGCATTCTCGCAAAACCGAAGCAGGCGACATTGAAAATGCTTCGGAATTTGAGGGATGATGTAACCTACGAAGACATTATGTACGAGTTGTACGTCATGCAGAAGATTGAAAATGGCATGAAACAAATTATGCAAGGAAAGACTATTCCTCACGATGAAGTAAAAAAACGACTGAAGAAATGGCTCAAATAGATTGGTCAGATCAGTCGGAAGACGATTTGCAGGACATAGCCAAGCGTATCAGCAAGGATTTATCCTACTATGCTGACGTAACGATAGAGAAAATCTACAACGCAGTCGAGCGGTTAAGAGTTTTTCCATTCAGCGGGCGAATCGTACCAGAACTTGGAATCGAAACTGTCCGTGAGATCATTGTTGGAAACTATAGGGTCGTCTACTGGATACTTGGTGAAAGGTGTGAAATAGTCTCTGTTCTTCATTCAAAACAAGATTTGCCTAAGAAACTATTATCAGAATAACATGCAACTATCAGAAATATTTAACAAAGTCAGAAACAACGAACGCATAACACGAGCAGAAGGTCTTACACTTTTACAGAAAGCGGAACTGCTTGACCTCGGCGATCTTGCCAATGAAATTCGCTTCCGAAAAAATCCTAAGCCATGCGTAACGTTTGTTGTCGATACGAATCCAAACTACACGAACATCTGCAACGTTGACTGCATCTTTTGTGCGTTCTACCGCCACGAAGGTGAAGATGGGGAATACACGTACAGCGTTGACCACATGATTCAAAAATTCAAAGAAGTAGCGGCAAACGGCGTGACGACAGTGCTCTTGCAAGGAGGTGTGAATCCAAAGCTTCCATTCGAGTATTACGTCGAGATGGTCGAACGGACGGTGAAGGAAGTGCCTGAAGTGATGCCGCATTTCTTTTCCACCTCAGAAATCATCGGAATGTCTCAGGTTTCAGGTTTCACGATTCAGGAGGTGTTGCAAAGACTATGGGATGCTGGACAGCGAACGATTCCCGGCGGCGGAGCTGAGATTCTCTCTGACCGTGTGAAAAAGAAAATCAGCAGCTTGAAAGGCACATCTGCCGATTGGCTCAACGTGATGCGTGAAGCACACAGGATCGGTTTCAAGACTACGGCGACGATGATGTACGGACATATCGAGACGGACGAGGACATCATCGAACATCTTGAGAGCATTCGTCGGTTGCAAGATGAAACGCACGGCTTCACAGCATTCATTCCGTGGAGTTTTAAGCCGGGCAACACGCCGTTAGAAAAAATAATTCCACACTACGCAACACCAACACGCTATTTGCAGATCATAGCAATCTCCCGTATCTACCTCGATAACTTTCAACACATTCAAGCATCATGGTTTTCTGAAGGCAAGAAGATCGGGCAGATTGCGCTTCACTTCGGGGGAGATGATTTTGGTGGAACGCTCTATGAGGAGAATGTTCACGCCGCAGCGAACTTCGTGAACAAGACGAATACTAACGAAGTGATTCAGTTGATTCAGGATGCAGGATTCATTCCAGCTCAGCGGACGACGTTGTACGAGATTCTGAAAGTGCACGAGAAGGTGAAAGCCGCTTGTTAGACGGCTAGTAGTTCAGGCGTAGGATCGTCGACTGGCCATCCCGGGTCCGTACAATCACAAAAAGGTCGTCATGCTCATAGTTCCCAATCGTCACGTGTTCCTTCCCCAACATTCCAGCAGGCTTATCGATCACAAGAAGGGAGTCCCGGTCATATCGCTCCCAAAGACCCCTTTCCCACTCCCGCAGTTTACTAATGACGAGAAGGGAATCCCAATCCCCACTCATCAAATCCTGCTCGTTCCCCAACGCCTTGAGCATCATGAGCACGGTATTTTGATGGCCTACGATGACCACGACGTCATTCCGATCAAGGCCGCGCACACGGGTGATTGTGGCTTGTACTTGCTCTGCCGCTCCACCTCTGATGGAGATGAGCGGAATGTTCAGCGCCGCTGCGAGTGGTTGGGCGGTCTGGATCGTCCGTTGCCGCTCGCTCGTGAAAATGGCCGTGACGCTGGCGTCCTTCAGGAAATAGACCAGCCTGCGCGCACGCGCTACGCCAGCTTCCGAGAGCCGGCCGTCTCGCGTTTCGTACTCTATTCGCTCGGCGTGCCGCAGCAGAAAGATGGTGCCCTGGCTGTGGGCCAAGGGCGGATTTGCGGCAAAGATCGTACCCCAGGCGAGAGTGAGCAAGAACTGGTATCTCACACAGTCTCCGTGTCTGCTTGACGTGCTAAGCCGCCTAACTATTGATTATCTGGTTTCTAGATAACATCGTGGATTACTTTTCTGTCGGCATAAGATGCGAGGCGTTTGTGCAAGTAAGCGCCATAGTGTCAACAGATTATAACACCCAGCCTCTTTTCCGTGTATCTTATATGGTTTCCGCATAACATACATCATATCGTATGTTCATGTCGTGATGATTGGTTCCAATTTAAGCAGAACTCTGCCTTTTGTCAAATCTCGAATTGCGCACAGTTTCTACCATCTTCCTATGTCTGGGTTCATCCTGAAACATTATTCAATAGACTTCAAAGTCTTCGACCAAGGGAATAAGTTGTTTCTTCCTCCCCATGTCAAAAAGGAGTTCCAGTGCTCGTTTTCCGCTTTCTCCCATATCAGTCGTCAGCTCGCTGACATACATTTTCACAAACTTTTCTCCGAGCTTGTAATCAATCCCATGTCCCCACTGCATGGCGTATGGAATGGCTTCATCTTGGTGCTTGTAGCTGTATTTGATGCTGTCACGAAGTCCTTGTGAAAGTTTTCGTGCAAGCTCTTCACCCAAATCTTTTCGCACAACATCGAGACCGAGGGGAAGCGGAAGTCCGTTCGTTTCCTTTTCCCACAACTCACCGAAGTCAAGAACCTTGTAGTAGCCGAGCGATTTGTACGTCAGTTGCCCTTCATGAATCAGCAGTCCTGCATCAACAGTTCCATTATCGACTGCTTCCATGATTTTGTCGAAAGACATGTCAATGCTCTTAATGCCGTCAGTGAAAATCTTGAAGAGAAGTGTTGCTGTCGTCAGCGGTCCCGGTGTTGCAACAATCTTTCCTTTCAACTCACTGAGCGTTTCATATTTTCGTGAAATAATTACCGGACCGTATCCTTCCCCCATACTGGCACCGGTTCGCATAATACAATACTTGTCGGCAACAAACGGAAAGGCGTGCGCAGAGATTGCAGTGACTTCTAATTCTGCCTTCATTGCACGCTGGTTGAGCGATTGAATATCCTCCAAGAAATGTTCAATGCGAATGCCGTCGAGTTTCACTTTGCCACTGGCGAGTCCATAGAACATAAACGCATCATCGGGGTCGGGGCTGTGACCTATTCTAATAAGTTTTTCAATCATTGTTTTGTTATTGCCTTCCGACAGCCTTGTTGTAGCAGTAATCAAACAGTAGTTGCCACTCAACCTGCTGTATCTGTCGGCAAAGGTTTTCCAGGGGCGTGTGGGTGTTCACTGCCGACTCGCAGAGATCAACAAAGGCAAATGGATCCCAGCGCTTTTGCTCTCTTAAAAATGTTGTAGACTGCTCTTGTACTGATGAGGCACTAAGTTTTTTTAATTTTTCAAAGAGTACCGAGAAAATTGGATGGTCACCAACTTGACGGAACCAGTATTTGCTATTTGAAAAATCTTCCTCTCTCCGATGCATAATGGCATGCCAGTAGCTTCCTTCTTTTGTCTCGATGGATTGGGCGATCTTATGACACTCATCAAGATGATCATACAACAGCCATAGACCGGCAAGACAAAGCCTCGCTGCAGTTTTGTCGCTAACCTTGATGAAGCCAAATACTTGCTCATAGATGGTTTTTTTTAACACGTTTACAATTGTTTCATCTGGAGTGCCGGTACTGAGAGGCATAAGATCTTTCTTCTGGATGAGGTTAGTGAAAAGTGTTGAATACGGTTGAGCAGTTGGAGACTTCATAAAAAAAGATACGGATTAGATGGGTAAATATGAAATGGTGAATAGGCTTATCTTGAGCATCAGAAACTAAATTCTTGATAGATGCAATCCATTCTAACGAAACACTCTCAATCTATTTTCCACGTCTGTCCAATTCTCTCCAATGCAAGTTTTGGTGAATGTTTGGTAAGTGCATTTTGTAATCGTTCGATAGGTTCGTTTGTTGGTTCATAGCTGAGGGTGAAGGTACCCCAATGTATAGGAAGGATATGTGCTGCATTCATGTGTGTTGCCATAGCAACTGCTTGTTCTGGATTTGCATGTGCGAAGACCCAGGGATCGTACGCACCAATCGGCATCATGGCAAGATCGATGGAAATATTTCGCTCCGCGAGTTGTTTGAAATACTCATGATATGCTGTATCACCGCCGAAGACAATGTTCCTTCCGTTCTTCGAAAGGAGATAGGCGTTAAAACTTCTGCCTTTCCAGTTTCCTCGTGAGCGATCTTGTTCCCACGGGTAGCGCCAGCCGAAATGCTTCACCTTCAGGGCTTCAATCGATACACCGGCCATGATCATTGTTTCTCCCCAATCTACCTCATGAATATGCTTCCATCCTCTTCTCCAAAGAATATCAGAGGTATTTTTTGCCATCACGATTGGAATGGTTCTCTTGAATCGTCTGAGTGTAGGAAGATCAAGATGGTCCATGTGGGGGTGAGAAAGGAGAATAACGTCGATTGGTGGAAGTCCTTCAAATGCAAGTGCAGGCGAGACGAGCCGCTTTTGTCCTATGATAAAAAGATTGAGAATATTGATTCCTATCCGATCTGAAAAGACAGGATCAGTGATAATGGTTGTTCCGAAGAAATTTATCAGCACAGTTGCGTGACCAATCCATGATACAGTCAAACCGGAGTTGTCCCATGAAGCTGGATGAGGGCGCTCTGGAGCCGGAGCAATCTCGTGATCACTGAAGATGATGTCTTTCCACGAGCGCTTCCTCTGTTCTTGATCACTAAATAGCTTAGAAGACCTAAGAAGGCTTAAGCCAAGGGCTGAAAGAAATGTTCTACGTGAAAGCATTGAAGTTGCCGTTGTTTACCTCATTCGCCACCCAGCGACTTTTGAAGTCTCGCTTGAGCCAGCTCATAATCGACAAGCGACTGGGTATAATTTGTCTTAGCCTGTAGCAGTGCTACCTCGGCATCAAGTAAGTCGGAATTAGAAGCAAGTCCCAATTTGAACTTTTCGTTGGTAACACGGTAATTCTCTTCTGCCTGTGATACCGCTTTTTCTGAGACTGCGATTCGTTCTTTCGCCTTTTTCAATTCAAGGAAGTGCTGCGTCACTTCTAAGGTAATTGCGTCCTCGAGTTGCTCAAGGGCATCCTGTACCTGAGCAAGTTGTGCCTGAGCTTGTTCGGTCTGATGAATTGTGGATCCCCAATTCCAGATATCGAACGAGGCAGTTACACCGATATCCCACGTATCTTTAAATCGATCAAGCGTTGGTACGATACGAGGATTGGGTCTCGCATAATAGTAATTTCCTGTCAGATAGATTTGAGGAAACCATCCCGAGCGTGCGAATGTCACACCTGCCTCTCCCGCAGCTTTTCGAAATTGCATAGCTTTGATCTCGGAACGATGTTCGAGTGCCTGTCGAACGAATTCATTAACATCGATAGCTTTGTCTTCCAATTGTGGATCAGGCTGTTCCGGTTTCGATGCAAGGCGAATTTCTGTATTGAGTGGCTGCCCAATAATATTATTAAGTGTAATCATCGCAAGCCGCATGTTGTTGTTTGCATCGATTTGTATCAGCTTGGCGTTGGAAAGCTGCACTTCGACTTTGAGGACATCGTTTGTTGTCATCATCCCCTGGCTCATGAGATTACGAACATCGGTGAGGTGAGCTCGAACCTGTTCAACATTTTCATCGACGACTTTCTTGAATTCCGACGCTTTGAATACATTCCAATAAGCATTCTTGATATTATAGATAAGTTCAGATTTATCTCGCTGATATTCTTGCTCTGCCGCTCGTGCAGTGTAATCAGCAATATCAACACTACTCTGGAGACGAAAACCCGTGAACAGAGGTTGTTGGAAGTTTACACGAAAATTGTAATTGTCTGTGACTGTGTGAGAAAGTGGAAACGTTACAGTTTGTGGAGGAAATCCTGAACCGAATGCTCCAGCAGGAACAGTTGCCTGAAACGACGGAACGTCACTTAAGCGTGTGTATGATCCGCCAAATTTCAACGATGGAAGTCTCACCGTGTTAACTTCGCTTGACTTTGCATAGGCTGCCTGCACGTTTATAAGCGATGAGTGGAGTAGCCTGCTATTCTCCAATCCAAGCTGGATCGCTTGCTCAATCGTAAGCTCAAGCGGCTGTTGAGCGGATCCAATCGTTGTTAACACGATAGCAAAGATGATAATGTGGAGTATTAATTCAACCTTTGTTTTCATAACTCACCTACCTTTTTACTTCAAATAAGTTTTTTGATTTACATGAAGAGGGCCTGAATTCAACGTAGTCCAATATTTCACACTTGTAAAACACCTGCTCCTCGAATCTTTCCCGCCTTCAAAAGCTGAAGGGAGCGGTTTGCTTCCCTGAGTGGAAAAACTTCTACTTCGGTTCGGATTGGAATCTCTGCAGCGAGTTTCAAAAACTCAACGCCGTCTTGTCTTGTGCTATTTGCAACACTGCGAATGGTGCGCTCGTGGTAGAGAAGAGAATAGTCCAAGGAGGGGATTGGTGTCATATGTATTCCTGCAAGCGCAAGTATTCCTCCTTTATCAAGGGTTCGAAGTGCTTTTGGTACGAGTTCCCCGGCTGGAGCAAAGATGATAGCACTCTGGAGACGATGAGAAGGAATTTCTTCAGCAGTCCCAGTCCACGTGGCACCTAACTGTTCGGCGAGTTTTTGATGGTGTACACTACGTGAGAACACGAAGACCTCACAGTTCCAGTACTTTGCAACTTGAATTGCAATATGTGCAGATGCACCAAAGCCAAACAATCCCAATCGTTGTCCTGGTTTTATTTCACTAAGTCGAAGAGCACGATACCCGATGATTCCTGCGCAGAGCAACGGCGCAGCTTCCTCATCAGTCAATTGCTTGGGGATGGAGTAAGCAAAGTCAGCGGGCACAACCATATACTCGGCGTATCCTCCGTCAACGTCATATCCAGTGAATTTTGCATGAGGACACAGATTTTCTTTTCCTCTTTTGCAATACCCACAATCTCCGCATGTCCAGTGAAGCCATGCAACCCCGGCGCGATTCCCGATGCTAAAGTTTTTGACCCGACTGCCAACTTTTTCCACCGTTCCAACAACTTGATGTCCGGGAATAAGAGGCAACTTTTTGGGTGAAAGTTCACCTTCTATCACATGGAGATCTGTGTGGCATATACCACAGGCTGAGATATTAAGGAGGATTTCATCTTCATCCGGCGTCGGAATTACCGTGTCTGTGAGCAGAAGGGGAGATGATTCAATCACATGAGGTGATGTGAGATGCATTGCCTTCATGAATGACAATATAACAAAAATTTTGTTACTGAGCTTGAACGGATTAAAAACAGAATTGTTGGAAGCAAAGAGAGATGGTAGTTGAAAAGAACGCCGATGCTATCGTTTACTCACCCACTGACATTATACCTCGCTAGCATCGGCATATTCACTGAATGTTATTTCTTGCCTTCTGTTTCATTCTTTTGCTTGATGAATTGCATAAGAAGAGTGATCTCGACGTCTCTGCCCACAACAAGTCCACCAGTTTCGAGTGCTGCATTCCACTTTGTACCAAATTCAAATCGGTCTATGGTTGTTGTCGCTTTAAACACAGCCCTTGTATTCCCCCACGGATCGGTGGTTTGCCCCTTGAATTTTGCATCAAGGACAACAAGCTTTGTGCTATCGCGAATGGTTAAGTAGCCTTTGATCGCGTAGGTATCTTTTCCTGTTTTTTCCACAGAGGTACTCTTGAACACCATCTCCGGATACTTTTCAGCGTTGAGAAAATCATCAGATCGCAGATGATTATCGCGTCTTTCGATATCAGTGTCAATGCTCTGAGTCTTGATTCTTGCCTCAATGGTTGCATCCGTGAAATCATCTTTCGTGTGTGTGAGGTTAGCGTCAAAATCCGTGAAGCGGCCCGTTACCTCTGCGATGAGAAGATGGGTGACAGAAAAGTTTACTTGACTATGTGGCTTGTCTACTTTCCAGATAATGGATTGTGCAAGGAGTTGACAAGCACACAGTGATATGATTGTGATAAGAATAATTGATCTCTTCATAGTATGATCCTTTCAAGAATTTTAACGTAAGTTATTGTTTATCGATGATGAATTACAATTCCTGCTGCACGCTATGCTGTTTCTTTTAGTGCTAATACGAGTTTATTCCAATAGCCAAGATAATTCTGCTTGTTCTCTATCTGTAAAGACAGAGGCGATAGTGGTACTATATTTGGCATGTTGAATCTAAAATAATGAGACTCAACAAAATTGTCAAATCATCTATCAAGAAATGCTACAATGTGAAGTGGTACGTTGAGGTAAATGCTAAATATTATTTTACTAACGTCATCGATCTGATCTGCTGGATATCACCGCTTTGGAAACGATAATAATAAACGCCGGCGGGAAGATCCGCTGCATCAAAGACAACTTCGTGAATACCACTTGGATATACACCATTCACTAACGTCGTGATTTCACGGCCAAGTGTGTCATAGACTTTAATCTGAACTGGCTTTCCATCGGTTGAAAATCGAATCTTTGTTGAGGGATTAAATGGATTCGGGTAATTTGGATGTAATCCTGGCTCGGTAGGAACATTTTCTACTATGGTCGATGGCTCATTACCACTGATGATCGGGTATTTAATACCCCTTTGCTTCATAATGATTGGGAGTGATGCAAAATTCTTCAGCAAGACAGCTTCGAGTGCAGCCTGTGAGACTCCAAACCAATCTCTTAAGATTGAGGCATAGACTGAGCGAAAATCAAATTGCATTTCAAGATTATCGGATTGCGTTGCATTTAATGGTAGCACAGGATTGGTGCCAATGATTTGTGGTCGAACATTTTTTCCAAACACAAACAATGGAGCTGATGTACCGTGGTCAGTTCCAAAGCTTGCGTTAGATTTGATGCGTCTACCGAATTCAGAAAATGTCATTCCAATAACACGATGCTCGACACCCAGAAGTCTCAAATCATCCTGAAATGCATGAATGGCGAAGGTTTCATCAACTTGATCCGAGTGAGTATCGAATCCTCCAATGTTGACGACGTAGATTCTGGTTTTCAATCCGCCGGAGATCAATTGTGCAACGATCTTTAATTGGTCGGCAAGGGCATTCTGACCGGCAGCAGGGTAAAGGGGCGATAAGTTATTTCCGTTTCCAGCGGCTGCTTTAATTGAGGTTGCATATTGCTGAGTTTGAAGTGCAACCTGTCGGATGAATGTCAATTCATGCCCGGCAGGTGTATTTGGTGCTTCATCAACTCCCCCTGTAATCAGTTGGTAGAACGATGTTGGACTTGTAATTGCCATGCCCATCGAGACAGTTGGTCCCTGTAACCCCAGGGACACCACGGAACCGATCTGTAAAGCTAACGGATCTGGAGCTACCGTGTTTGGGTAACCATCGGGGTAATCAGGAAATTCTTGATCTAGGTAACGACCGAGCCATCCGCTTGTCAATGTTTGATTAGCATCTGAAGCCGTTAGCCAGATGTCCGTCCCACGGAAATGTGAGAGATTGGGATTTGGATAACCAACACCTCGGACAATGCACAGTTTCTTCTCATTGAAAAGAATCTTCATATCGCCCATCGCGGGATGTAAACCAGCATTATTTACAAGAGGGATGACTTGATTCTCGGGAATGGCGATATTGTCTCGCGCATTCATAATAGCAGTGTACTGATCTAAGGGAATCACCGTGTTTAATCCGTCGTTGCCACCGTTCAATTGCACGAGGACAAGAACACGATCCGTCTCAACTCCCGCTCTCACTAAGCTATCAAGTAATGCAGAACGACCGTATGCTCTGAACGTAAATCCACCAATGAAGAAGGGAAGTACCGATACTGGGACTGTCCGTTTAAGAAAATCTCTTCGTTTTATGCCCATCGTTCCTCTCACATTAGATGATACTCAGCCAAACCCATCATAGTACGCAGGAGCGTTTGGAGCTTGGTCGTGATCGCATTACGTTTTATGGGATCGTTCGGGTCGCTTTGAAAGGCGAGCCATTCATTTGTCCATTCATAATCAGGCAGTCCCGGAATCAACACTTCCTTGAGAAAAGACTTCTGGTTGTTAGTGATTGCAATCGGAAACATATACTTTGCAAACTCATTGATTAGGATATTAGGATCCGATGGGTCGGAAACCTGTTGTACAAATGCAATCGGATCGATGATGAGTGTGAAGTTGTTTTGGGTGTGGCCCGTGGTTGCCAACGTATCTGAGAATTTACCACGCTTCTGGATCGTATCTGAGTTTATCCAGAGTTCGTGAAATTGTGGTGTTTGATAGTAAGCGGGCCAGCCGGCAACGTTCGGTGGTTCACAGAGATCCATCTGCATTAATGATGCTTGCTCTCTGACAAACTTCCAGTGGTTATATTGCCTTGTAATATTAGCAGAGTCTGGAAACTGCACCGAGAATAACCGTGCCATTCCAACGTTGAAATCAATTGGATTTTTGATGATACATCCACTATTGACAGGATCATAGAAGTGTGCACTCTTAAATAGCACACGCAATACAGGTTTGATATCATAATTGTTCGTTCGGAAAATATCAGCAAGAGGAGAAATCACGTTTGCTTCAGTGGCATTGTCAATCACGTAATATACGAACCAGCGATAGAGTTTTCTACAGATGAATTTAGCAGTCTCCGGCTGAGCAAAAATCATATTAAGGAGATCATCGAGTTCAGTTGCGCCATCTGTTCCAGTTTTGCCAAGGATAACAGTGTTTTGGTAGGCTGAAGAAAATTGCTTGTTGCCAGTGTCGTGCCGATTTGGGACAAAGTATGATGTAAATGTCGTTGTATCGATTCTCCAGCCGGTAAGTACGCGAGCAGCCTCTTGGACATCTTGTTCTGTATAGTTTGTGTAATTCCCCTGTGCAATCTCTGGTCCCTTACCTACTGTAAATAGTTCTTGTAGTTCGCGTGCATAATTTTCGTTGGGGCTTGTCTTGGTATTCTTCTCTCCATTGAGATAGCGAAGCATAGCAGGATCGATAGTCACCTGCTTGACCAATTCTTTAAAATTATTGAGTGCATATTGTCGAAAAAGGGTGTTGTGCCTATAAGTGAGCCGAGCATCTTTGATGACGGTCGCTTCAGTGGCAAAGTGATTGTGCCAGAACAACGTCATCGTCTCGTGGAGCGAAACAGGCTGCTGCTGAATGATCAATCCAGTCCACCATGATTTGAGTGAATTATTCCTTGAGCCGTTGAAATCAGATGTGGGCGCATTCACCCAGGTTTCACCAACTGGTGCACCCGTGTCGTTACTATTGGTGTTCAAAGGCGGATCGGGGGTAGGCAGTTCACTCACAAGAATTTCCACAATCTCATCCATTGTAAGAGACAGCATCGCGTCAATTGTACTCCGTGGTGCACCGAAACTTGTTCGGCGCAAGAGATGGGCAACTTGTTCAAAACCCCATGGACCTGTGTAAGGTTCAATGCCGGCGAGACTTCGAGCTACTTGAGGGAGAGCTTTGTTTGCAAACTCGTTGGGTTTAATATCGGCAACTCTCGGCTGTTCAGCGGAAAGTATGTCTTCAAGCGTCTCTGCAAAAAAAACCCGGCGGTTCATTGTTTCACTCTCATTCAAGTTCTTGAATTGCGTTAGATGAAATTTTCCTTAAAGCTATCTTCCTAACACAGACGAATGGTATAATAAACCTAAGAAAATTCTTTCTTACTGTCAAGACGTGCTCTCAAATATTGAGTTAATACTCCAAATCTTGCAAAAATAGCTGGAATTGGGTGCTTATGAAACTACACTTCTTTGACCCTTTACTGGCGGAAAAGATTAACCGTCTTTACCTTATCAGATTTACTTGTTATATTGTTAGCCAATTTAACGGTAGTATCAATTAACAATAAAGGGGAATCTTATGAAAAAAATAATACTTGCAGCAATCACAGGCGGAATCATTCTGTGGGTTTGGGGATTTCTTGCGTGGGTGGTATTCCCGCTCCACAAGCCAAGTATAAGGAATATCTCCAACGAAGACGCTGTCATTGAGGTGTTACGAACCAACATGGATGCCAAAGGAGTCTACATTTTTCCGGGCATGCCAGCGGATTACAATCAAGCCTCGATGGAAGCGTATACACAAAAATATATGAGAGGTCCGATGGGTATGATCATTTATGATCCACAAGGATCTGATCCTATGATGGCTAGTCAATTCATCAATGGATTGATTATCTTTATCATCTCTGCATTTCTCGCAGCGTGGTTCCTGTCGCGAAGTACGGCTGCTGCATCATCGTACTTTGCACGCGTTCTCTTCTGTGGGATGCTTGGCATCGTTGTCTCGGTCTTTACCTATCTTTCTGCTTGGAATTGGATGGGCTATCCTCTCGATTACACGACTGCAATGATGATCGATGCAATCGTTGGCTGGCTGCTCGCCGGGTTTGGCATTGCAGCAATCGTAAAAGTAGCGAAGACGGAAACAGCGTAGGTTGACTTGAAAACACCCACACTCTGGACAATCTTACATCGTCTTTAAACCCATGCAGATCCACAAAATGTTGAGGGTATGGCACGCTTTGGAATTACTTCGACTAAAGCGTATGGGGTTTCCGTTCCGACACTCAGAAAGATTGCAAAAGAGATCGGAACCAATCGTGAAATAGCACAGCAACTTTGGACAACAGGAATTCTCGAAGCTCGTATTCTTGCTGCGCTTGTTGATAATCCAGTGAAAGTTACTGAGAGACAGATGGAGCAATGGGTACAAGAGTTCGATAACTGGGCGGTCTGCGATACCTGCTGTGGAAATCTGTTCGATCGAACACCGTTCACATGGAGGAAAGCAATCGAGTGGAGCAAGCGAAAAGAAGAATTCGTGAAGCGTGCTAGCTTTGCCTTAATGGCTTGGCTTGCTGTGCATGATAAAAAAGCTGATGACAAACAGTTTGTCAAAGTCTTCCCGCTCATTAAACGTGAAGCGACTGGTGAGCGTAACTTTGTGAAGAAGGCAGTGAATTGGGCGCTGCGTCAAATTGGGAAACGGAATCTCAGTCTCAATGACCATGCGATACGCATTGCACGAGAAATTCAGAAGCTGAATTCTTCCAGTGCAAAATGGATCGCTTCAGATGCTCTGCGAGAACTCACAGGTAAAGCCGTCCAGAGGCGACTGAGTAAGAAAACAAAGTCTAGATTACGATAGGTGCTATGACTACTCATCACCCTACAGCGCTTATTACCGGAGCTTCCAGCGGGATAGGATCTGAACTGGCACATGTCTTCGCAGAACATGGATACAACCTCGTACTCGTGGCGAGGAGGGAATCCAAGTTACAGCAGCTTGCAAGCGATCTCCAATCAAAACATAGAACGACAAGCTGGATTTTTCCCATTGATCTTTTCAACCCAAACTCACCAGATGAGCTTCATAAAAAAATTACAGTCAATGGATTAACCGTTGATGTTCTCGTTAATAATGCCGGTATAGGGACGTACGGAAAGTTTACTGAGACTGATCTTGAGTGCGAACTACAGCTGATGCAACTCAATATAGTGACACTGACTCACCTCACGAAACTGATTGCCCGTGATATGCTTAGCCGTGGCTCAGGGAAAATCTTAAACGTAGCCTCAACGGCAGCATTTCAACCGGGACCGCTCATGGCTGTCTACTACGCCAGTAAAGCGTACGTTGTTTCGTTCTCGAACGCTCTGGCTGCTGAACTGAATGGAACGGGTGTTAGTGTGACTGTTTTGTGCCCTGGACCGACAGCCACAGAATTTCAGGAAAAAGCAAAGATGAACAATGTGCGGTTGTTTAGCCGAATACTGGTGATGGATGCACGGGCGGTCGCTGAGGCTGGCTTTCATGGGTTGATGAAAGGGAAAATGATTGTTATACCTGGAATCATAAACAAAACTTTAGTTCAGATTCAAAGGTTTGTTCCGCGGAAATTTCCTATTCTTGTTGCGAAGTTTTTGCAAGAAGGGAGACAATGAAAACCAGACTTTTCATACTTCTAAAATTTTTAGGTTTAGTTATTGCTCTCAATGTCGTGCGTTACACTGTTCCCATTTGGCTCGAGCAGTGGCTTATCTTACCACAGCTTTTTTCAGCAATGGAGAGAAGCTCAGCGTACTTTAACACTGGTTTCACTACAGTTGACTGGATGACATCGTACTTCTACAACTTCATGATGTGGTTGACGATAGCGTGGTTCTTCGTGTTACTGGAACCTCATCTGCGCGGTAATATTGTAGTGAAAAGTCTAAAGGTGTACGGAATGGCTTTGATCTTCTTCATCAGCCTCAGTGCTATTTACATGAACCACTACAGTCATCCTAAGAACTTTTAAGTTTGGAACATCCTCGATGCCGTGAAAGAGCGTAACAACACCAAAAAACTGAAAGCATGTCGACATGTATCTTCCTTCTACGTGCATTGCTTCCGTTTCAGGACAGGCTTCCCCTCTGATAAATCCAACAATGTAATGCAATAGCAAACGCAAAGAAATAGCTCAACTCAAATCCAATTTTTGGTAGTGGGGCAATTTGAAAAATCAAAATCAATCTACCTATGCCAACAAATGTTGACAATCGTAAACAAGTTCACTATATTAGTGTTATATAAAATTGTGATGTAAAGCACATATATATTTAATAGGAGAGAATATATT